>DATEHM010000301.1:0-7924 GCA_035279545.1 bacterium
GGCGCGCATCGTGCGAGAGCTCAAGGCCGGGGGCGCCCAAACCGCGTTCGTCGGCGACGGCATCAACGACGCCCCGGCTCTCCTGGAGGCGGACCTGGGCGTGGCGATCGGCGCGGGGACGAACGTGGCGATCGAATCGGCAGACCTCGTCCTTGTCGAGAGCGACCCGCTCGACGTCGTCCGGGCGCTCCTGCTCAGCCGCACGACCTACGCCAAGATGGTGCAAAACCTGCTCTGGGCGACGGGATAAATGTGATCGCCATTCCTCTGGCGGCGGGCGCGGGAACCGCATGGGGGTTTGTGCTCTTACCAGCCGTCGGAGCGCTGCTGATGAGTCTGTCCACCATCGTGGTAGCCATGAACGCGATGCTGATACGCCGAACGAAAATGACCTAAGGCAAGGTCCACGCACGCGTTCTCCAGGTTGCCGAGACTCGCGGCCATCGAAAGAGGAACGTGACCTTCGGCCCGAACCCACCCGCCCGCAAGAATGGACAACACGGACCCACCGGGAGCCGCCGATCCATGAACCTTGTCACCCTTGCACCCGACGCCGGAGGTGGGCAAGGTAGCGTCCCGAGCGGACCGGGCATGGTGGACCTTGCGGCGCGGGGAAAGGTGATGCTGATCGCGGCCAATGTGCAGGTAGAAATCTCGCCACGTCTGGAGTGTCTGGACGAAGGTCTCAGGCATGGCGGCTCATTCACATCACCGCCCCGACGTCCTTGGATTAGCGATTCGGCCGTTGCCAAATGAGACCATGGCATTCAAAACTGCCGCAAAAGGCCCGTACGACATCAACGCTCCCGAAAGCCGTCCGAATTCACATAAGTCTCGATAGGTGGAAATCCGGGAAGCACGATCGGTTCCGCCATTTGGTGTTTCTCGGGGTGACCGAACTGGCTTTCGGGCCACCGGATTGGGTTTGCTGATAACCCGGGCCGGGCTCTTTCGAAATGAAGGAGTGCAGGAGCCCAAAACGAAATTCCAAGTTGAATGAACCGGCGGGTTCCTCAAGGGCAGCTCCCAGGTGAATTTTGAGGAGGATGAGATGAACCCATGGGGTCCGTTCGTAGTGTTTCTCGTCGTTGGGACAGCGTGGACGGTAGCCTGGGGATGGGTGGTCGCGTGGTCGTCCAGGCCGTCGGGTTCGTTTGATGACATCTACGCCGCCGGTGCAGTGCTCCGGCGGCGTCTTTTCTCTGCGATTGTCGCTATCCTCGTTATTGTCTTTCTGGTGTCGATCCGCTGGTTCCCGTATCGCAGCCTAGCAGAAGCCCGTCTTGGCCCTCCCGCGGCCCACGTGACCGTCACGGCGAAGATGTGGCAGTGGACGCTGAGTCAGACCGAGATTCCCGCCGGCACGCCCGTGGAGTTCGACGTGACCTCGATCGACGTCAATCACGGGTTTGGCATCTATGGGCCGTCCGGCCACATTGTCGCGCAGGTGCAGGCGATGCCCGGGTACACGAATCGGCTCGTCGTGCGGTTTTCTGAACCGGGCCAGTATCTTGTACGGTGCCTGGAATTTTGCGGGATTCCCCACATCGGCATGGCCGCGGCGCTGCAAGTGAAATAGGCGGGAGGGAGACGATGGCCTCTCAATTGCTCAACGGGAAGAATGGACCGGCGCTCCGCGTGGCGATGGTCCATCTATACGTGGGATTCATCCTGTTCCTGTTGATGGGACTGCTGGGACTCGCGATGCGGCTCAGTCACGCCCAGATGCTGCCGCTGAGCCCGGCCCTGTACGACGAGCTTTTCACGTTGCACGGAAGCGGCATGATCGCCGCGATCCTGTTGGGGGCCATGGGTGGGATCATCGCGGTGTTGAGCGTGCGCATGCCGCTGGACTCACGCTTGCTGTGGACCGGCTTCGTCCTGTACATCCTCGGCGTGGGCTATATTCCGATCTCAGTGTTGCTGGGCGGATTCGCGGCCGGATGGACGATTCTGTACCCGTTGCCGGTCATGTATCAAGCGGGGTGGACCCCTTGGTCGACATTTGCGTTCCTGCTCGGGTACCTGTTCGTCGCCCTGGGGTTCGGCGTATGGTGCGTGGCCGTGCTTCTCGCGCTCACACGCACGTACGGCGGGGTCACACGGGCGCTGGCCTGGCCGTTCCTTTTTTCCGGAGGGCGGGTGAGTAATCCGCACCCGCTGCCGTACCTTCAGGACATCGCCGCAACCGTCATCAGCCTGTACGGGATCTTCACGGTGCTGGTGGGGGCCGTGTATCTGATTCCGCTCTTTGGTCAAACCCTCAGCCTGAGCGGGACTGTGAATTCCTTGTTCATGAAAAACCTCGTGTTCCTGTTCGGCCACAACATCGTGAACCTAACCATCTACCTGGGCGCGGCCCTCGTTTACGCAACCTTGCCCGTCTATGCCGCCCGGACATGGAAGACGTCGTGGCTTAGCGCGTTTGGGGTCAACGTGTTGTTCGTGACGCTCTTCCTCCCTTACTTCCATCACCTGTACCAGGACTTTGCGAACACGATCCCCTTGCACATGCTGGGCGAGATCGGATCGTACGGAACAGGCCTGCCCGCGCTACTGGTGACCGTCATGGGAGGCTTGCTGTTGACCTATCGCTCAGGGTTCCGCTGGGCGGTGCCGTCCATCCTAATCCTCATCGGGTTCTGGGGTTGGGTGTTCGGTGGCCTCGGTGCGCTGGTGGATGGAACGATTCCGGTGAATCAAGTGTACCATAATACCCTCTGGGTCCCGGCGCACTTTCACACCTACTACCTGCTCGGAGCGGTGGCGTTCGTCTGGGGATTCCTGTATCACTTGGCCATGGACCTGAGCGGCAAGCACGAGCCGCGGCTGAGCCGGGTGGCGGCATGGCTGTACGGAATCGGGGGCGCCGGGTTCGTCCTCATGTTCTTCATCGCCGGCGCGGCGGGGATGCCCAGGCGCTACGCGGTGCCGGTGCCGGGCACGGGGGAGGAAACGCTGGCGACAATTGCTTCGATCTTCGTGGCGATCCTGGGGCTGGCGCTGGCCTGGCTCACATACGACCTCCTCGGTCAGCTCAAGCCGGCCTGGCAGCGTACCCGAGGACGCTAGCGCGGCCATGACGGGGAGCTCGCGCCCGGCCGTCAACGCGATCCCGGTCGCCCCATTGCCGGTCCTCCCTGTTCTTGCCATGACGGGAGACTATCTCGCCCTCATGAAGCCGCGGATCATCGGGCTGCTGCTCATGACCACCTGGACGACGATGCTGATCGCGACCCCTCACCATATCGATCTCAGGATCCTCCTGCTCACATTACTGGGCGGCACGCTGGCGGCCGGCTCCGCCAATGCCTTGAACATGTACATCGATCGAGACATCGATGCGATCATGCGGCGCACGTGTCTCCGTCCGGTGCCGGCAGGGCGGCTGTCGCCCGCCCAGGCTCTAGGGTTCGGAGTCGTTACGGGCGTGCTGTCGGTCGGCGTCCTGGCCGGCGGGGTCAATCTGCTGAGCGCCGCGCTGTCGACCGCCGGCATCTTCTTCTATGTCGGCGTGTACACGTTCTGGCTGAAGCGCAGGACCCCACAGAACATCGTGATCGGCGGGGCGGCGGGGGCCGTCCCGCCGCTGGTGGCGTGGGCCGCTGCGACGGGCCACGTAACGGTGCCGGCTCTGGTGCTCTTTGCCATCGTCTTCCTGTGGACCCCGCCGCACTTTTGGGCGCTCGCGCTCGGGAAGGCGGACGACTACCGGACGGCCGGCATCCCGATGTTGCCCGTCGTGCGGGGCGATCGCGAAACGCGACGGCAGATCTTCGTCTATTCGCTTGTCCTCTGCGCGGTGACCCTTCTCCTCTACACCCCCCTGCGCGTTCTTGGACCTGTCTATCTCGCCGCGGCCGTGCTGCTCAACGGTGTGTTCGTTTTTCTGGCGTGGAGCGTGCTGACGAGGCGCACACCGAATGCAGAGGCCGTGCTCTTTGGGTATTCGATCCTCTACCTCGCGCTGCTGTTCGTCACGATGGCGGTGGATCGGCTGGTGACCTGACCCGTCGCCAGTGCCCCGATCGTAGAGGCTTCCCCCAGGCGCTGCAGGCGTGCCGCCGACGTGGCAGACGGTGTTGGGATCATGGGCCTGGCGGGCCGACGTTCTGGGAATCCTAACATTCCTGGCGGTCCTCTACAGCCGGGGGTGGCTCATCCTGCGATCCAGGCCGCCCAGGCCCGCCGCCTCCTGGCCCGAGCTGCTCGCCTATCTGTCCGGCCTGGGGGTCACCGGCGTCGCCTTGCTGTCGCCGCTGGCGGTGTTCCAGCCGTATCTGCTGTCCGTTCACATGGTCCAGCATGAGCTACTCATCATCGTCGCCGTGCCGCTAGTCCTCCTCGGGCGTCCGTTGGCGATCATGTTGTGGGGCATGCCGGTGGGGCTTCGGCATGGCATCGGACGGCAGCTTCGCCCTCAGAGGCCTCTCCGGCGGATCTTCGACACCCTCGAGCAGCCGTTCACCGCATGGACGGTGTCCACCGGGCTGCTCTGGGTCTGGCACATTCCATCCATCTACAATGCCGTGGAAACGAACGGCCTCCTCCACGACGCCCAACATATCGCGTTCTTCCTCTCCGGCCTCGTGTTCTGGTGGCCCGTGATCCAGGCGCCTCCGTTTGCGCTGTCCGTGACGCTTCCGCTCCGCGTCGGCTATCTGGTGGCGGGGATGACCCAACGCGCCCTGCTCGGGGGGATGATCACGCTCTCCACTAACGTCCTGTATGGCCACTACAGCCTTGTCCCTCGACTGAGCCCTCTCTCGCCCCTCGACGATCAGCGATTGGCGGGCAGCATCATGTGGTTTGCGAGCGGAATTGTTCTCCTGATTGCCACCTTGATCGTGATCTGGCGGGCTCCAGAGGACCAAGCCTAGGCAGGGGCAGTAACCACCTCCGCGGAAGGCCGACCGTTTCCATCCGCGGGGGCTCCCAATACCCGGCAGGAGGCGATGCGGCGTCTTTGGTCGATTTGTTGCCAAAGGCGAACGCCGTGATTGAGCATCTGGTTCCCCACGCGTCAGTCTTATACAATTGTCTAAGAGTCGTGGTCACGGTTATCTAAGAATCGTGACCGCCGCCTCCCACCAGCCGAGCCTTCCGCCCTGTTGAAGATCGCCTGAACGCGCCGGTCGGTCTCCTCCACCGACTGCTTCGGGGTCATCCGTCCGGTCGCCGCCTGGGCGAACATGTCGGGGATGAGAAGCGTATCGAAAATCTCCCCGATCGCCGGATTCGCCGGGCCGGGGTGGCCGATGTTCGTGGACCATTGCTCGGCCGTCCGCAGCACCGTGAGTTTAGTGATCGGCGTGGAGCCGAACGGATCCCGGTCCACCTTCGACTTGAGCCACGCCATGCCGGCGGCCGGCTTCTGCGCGAGCGGCACGCTCGCCTCCGCCACGGACCCCATGAATGACGGAAGTTGTACAGCTTGCTGGCGAGCACCGCCTGCCGGCAGTTGGCCGCCAGATGCAGGAGGAACTCCTTGGCCAGATCCGCGCTTTTCGCGAACTTCCAGATCACCCGCACTCCCATCACGTGCTCGCTGCACCATGCCCGGCCTCCCGGCCCCTGAGCGCCGGCACGAAGAAGATGTCGTCCGCAACCGGCAGCCTGTCGGCCTGCGCCGTCCGGTACGCGGAGATCGAGTTCAAGATATACGAGGTCTGCCGGGCGTTCAGCGCCTGGTTGTTCGACGCCGCGTCCCAGCTCAGAATCGGGGCACGATGTCCGCAAACGAGATGTGGTCGACGGTGACCTGGACGCCCTTGCTGTCGCCCCACTGCTTGGCGAACGGATCGAACCAGGTGTCGTAGGAAGCACGAAGTGACTCCCAGTCATGATCCGGAGGGTCTTGGACTGCGCCTTCACCATCCCCGGGCTCACCACCGGCCCGATCCCCATCGCCGCCAGCCCGGCGCCGGCCGCGCCGAGATTGAGAAATGTTCGCCTGGTCACGCGCCTCGCAAAGCGGGACGGGGTTGGGTTCCGCTGAACAGGTTTCCTGTCTTCCATGACGTCCCTCACCCCCGTGACTGGGAAAGCAATGCAGGCATTGCACTCCCTACTGCCGCCATGATCGCAACGATTCGCGATCAGGCTAACCCAACTTCCGCAGTTGAGGAGTAGAACCCTTATTTTTCAAGGAGAAAGGGGGGCGGTCTTCACTACAAAACGACCGCCTCCAGGTGAGCCGGCAGGGTCAGCCCAAGGCGCTGGAGGAGGATGGCCTGGTGCTCGGTGGGGCGGCTGACGCACCGTTTCCGCAGTTCGAGTCCATCCCGGGTCGGGAGCACGACGTCCACAAGGCGAATTTGAGATAGCTCGGCGAGGATCTTACGGGGCTCGTCGCCCAGCCCGGTGGCGTGACACCATCGACCCAGGGTCTTCCACAGCACGTAGGCGAGGAAACAGACGAGGATGTGGGCCTGGACACGCGCCTCCTTTTGGTGCCAGAGGGGGCGGAGCTCAAGATCGGCCTTCTGGATCCGAAACGCCGTCTCGGCATCCGTGAGGTGGATATAGGCAGTCCAGAGATCCTCTGCGGACCAGTCGACGAGATTGCTGCGCAGGACGTAGCAGCCTTCGCTGAGGCGAGCCCACTCCCGCCAGGCGGACGACAGCGTCCACTGCACGATCGCCGCCCCGCGCTCACCGGTGTCGACCTCGACTTGGAACAACTTCGCGGCACGGGAGTTGCTCCCCAGCAACCGCCCGACGCGCTGGACGATGGCCACCGGCGGCTGGGTACGCTTGGCGCAACTGGTGGCAATCGCCGCGAGACCCTCGGTGATGCGCCGCTCAAAGCGGGCATGCATCGCCTGCTCTTTCTCGCGGCGCGGCGCACTCCGGCAGAGGATGAACACCTCGGTGCCGCCGGGCGCGGGACACAGCTGGGCTTCGACCCCTTCCCGCCCCCGCTGCCACGTCTCGGCCGCCAAGGCCCGCCCGAAGCGCCGGAGCAGGCTCTTCGGCGTGCCCACGATGTATCGCCGGCCGTGCGCCTTGAGCCAGGTGACGTGGTCCTCACTCCCTAACCCCCGGTCCAGTACCCAGATCCGGTCGGCCGCGCCGTATCGGCTTTCCATGAGCTCGACGACCTCGCGCAGCGTCGTCACGTCTTTGCGATTGCCGGCGAAGACCTCGTACCCGAGCGGCAGGCCCTCGCGCGTGACGACCAAGGCCAGCAGGACTTGCGTGCAGTCTGGGCGATGATCGCGCGAGGAGCCGCGTTGGGCCTGCGGAGTGCGCGCCGCCGCCCCTTCGAAATAGGTCGACGTCACATCGTAGAGCAGGAGATCGTACAGGAGCGCAAACAACTGCCCGAGCCGGTTCTTGAGATGCTGCTCCAGCGCCGCCTTGTGGGGGAGCAGCTTGTCCAAAGCGCGATAGAGCCGATCGTCGTTGACCTTGGCCGCCGGCACCCCCAACAGGTCCGGCAACGCACTGCGCTCGTAGAGGTGCTCGGCCAAGTGGAGTTCACTGCTCGGCGCGCAGAGGCGGCTGAGCACCCGCACCAGGGCCATCGCCGGCCACGGGATGTCCGCGCCGTCCTGGGGGAGCACCTCCGCGAGAAATCGCGGCAGGTCCAGCCGCTGCGCCAGCGTGTACCCCAGCCAGAGTCCACCGAAGTCGCGTGTCCGCTCCACGCGTACCCGGGTGAGATCGACCTCGACCCACTGCGGCGCCGGGCCCGCCTCGTCCAGCGGCTGTTGATAGGCGCGGGTGCCGGCGGTCGGCGGCAGCGTCATCCGCCCGTGCTCGTCCACCTCGCCCAAATACGCGACGACCCGCTGGCGGGGGCCGCGGGCATTCCACAAGTGCCCGATAGCCGTGGCGCTTCCCGTTCTTCTTCCGGTAACAGCGGCGCACGTACATCCCACCTCATCATACGCGCGCCGCTCACCGATGGAAAGAATGT
>DATEHM010000302.1:0-2361 GCA_035279545.1 bacterium
TTCGCCTCCGGTCCGCCGGTCACAGCCCCCGCCCCGCCATCTCGATCGCGCGGATCAGCACCTTGGCCTTGTTGATCGTCTCGTCGTACTCGCAGGCCGGATCGGAGTCGGCGACGATCCCGCCCCCGGCCTGGGCGTAGGCCACGCCGTCCCTGATCGCCAGCGTGCGGATGCCGATGCAGGTGTCGAGCGCGCCGCCGAACCCCACGTACCCGACCGCCCCCGCGTACGGCCCCCGGGCGGTCGGCTCCAGTTCGTCCAGGATCTCCATCGCCCGCACCTTGGGCGCCCCGCTGACCGTGCCGTGTGGAAAGACGGCCCGGAGAACGTCGAAGGCGTCCCGTCCCGGAACGAGCCGTCCCTGCACGTTGCTGACGATGTGCATGACGTGGGAGTAGCGCTCCACGGCCATCAGCTCCGAGACCCGCACCGTGCCGTAGCGCGCGATCCGTCCGACGTCGTTCCGGGTGAGATCCACCAGCATGACGTGCTCCGCCCGCTCCTTCTCATCGGCCAGCAGCTCCTCGGCGAGCGCGCGATCCTCGTCCTCGGTGAGGCCGCGCCGCCGCGTGCCCGCGATCGGCCGCATCTCCACCAGGTCCCCCTCCAGACGGACGAGCAGCTCGGGGGACGCGCCGACGAGCGTCGTGCCCCGGCCTTCCAGGAAGAACATGAACGGAGACGGGTTGATCATCCGCAGCGCTCGGTAGATCGCGAATGGATCGAGGGCGCCGATCTCCGTGGCGAATCGCTGCGAGAAGACGATCTGGAACGCATCGCCGGCATAAATGTACTCTTTGCAGCGTTTGACGGCCGCCATGTACCGCTCGCGGGTCATGTTCGAGCGGACCCGGAGCGACGGCGCGCCGGCAGGGGACGGCGGTGGGGGCAGAGGCCGGCGCAGCCGTTCGAGCCACTCCTCGATGCGGGCGCGCGCGCCCCCGTAGGCGCGATCCGCCCCGTCATCGACGCAGGCGTTGGCGACGATCCGGATGCGGTGGCGAAGATGGTCGAAGATCATCACGGTGTCGGCGAGGGCGAGGCTCATGATCGGGAAATTGCGGTCGTCGGGAGGGCGGTGCGGGAGGTGCTCGATCGTCCTGATCAGATCGTACCCAAAAGAACCGACCAGCCCGCCATAAAATCGCGGGAGCGACGGATCCGCGACGGGCCGGTAGCGCGCCAGCACCGCGCGCGCGGCAGCGAGCGGGGCCTCCGCCACCCGGCGGGAGATCCCGTCCTCGGTGATCTCCACCCCGGTCGGGTCCGCCGCGATGGTCAGGCGCGGCTGGGCGCCGAGGAAGGAATACCGCGCCACCTTGGCCCCCCCCTCGACGCTTTCGAGGAGGAACGGGTGCGGCAAATCGCGCAGCCGCAGGTACGCGGAGATCGGCGTCTCCAGATCCGCGATCACCTCGCAGGAAACCGGCACGAGGTTGCCCTCACGCGCCCTGCGGTCGAATTCCTGAGTCCCGGGTTCCAGCGCCACCGCCCTGGCCATCCGCTATCCTCTCTCCGGGTCCCCGGCGCCTCCCCCCAGCCTGAGCCGCGCCGCTCGGGCGGCCTGGAGGAGGTCGTCCAGGCGGCGTTCGTCCGCGAGCGCCGCCTCCAAGCGTTCGAGTTCCCCCCGGAAGGCGCGCAGCGCCTCCTGGATCGGCCCGCGGTTGAGGCGGCAGATCTGCGCCCACAGCGCCACCGGGCTGCCCGCCACCCGTGTGGCCCCCCGCAGCGATGGACCCGCGGCGGGGCCGGCCTCGCCCACGGCACCCATAAGGGCGGCGGCAACAAGATAGGGAAGGTGGCTCACCAGCGCCACGGTCCGGTCGTGCCCGTCTGGGTCCATCTCCAACGGCACCGCGTCCAGCGCCCTGGCCAACTCAGCCAGGCGCTCCAGGCCCGCGCGCGACGTCCGGGGCGTGGGCGTGAGGAGATAGGCGGTGCCCGCAAACAGCCCGGGCTCCGCCGCGTCGACCCCCCGCCCCTCGTTGCCCGCCATCGGATGGCCCCCCACGAACGCCACCTCGCCTCCCCCGACGAGCGCCTCGATCGCGGCCACGATGTCGGCCTTGACGCTCGCCACGTCGGTGAGCAGCGCGCCCGCGCGGAGGTGCGGCGCCACGCGCCGCGCCATCGGGACGACCTGATCGGGCGGAACGGCCAGGACGACCAGATCGGCGCCCTCCACCCCCTCCGCCGGATCGATCGTGCCCCGATCGATCGCCCCGCGCCGGCACGCCTGCGCGATCGTCGCCGGCGACCGGGTCACGCCGACGACCTCGCGGGCCAGCCCCCGGCCTCGCAGCGACATTCCGAGCGACCCCCCGATCAGGCCAACCCCGACGATCGCCACCCGGCGGAACG
>DATEHM010000303.1:0-21329 GCA_035279545.1 bacterium
CGCCCTCGACGACCAGCGGCCAGCGGATGAACCAGGAGGTCGCCCCGACGAGCCGCATCACCTCGATCTCCGTGCGCCGCGCGAACACCGTCAACCGAACCGTGCTCACGATGATGATCATCGCCACCAGCGCCAGCAGCCCGGCCACGATCGCCCCGCCGACCCGGACCGCCCTGGTCACCCCCAACAAACGGTCCACCGCCTCGGCGCCGTAACTCGCCCGCTCAACCTGGGGGAACGCGGAGGCGGCCCGGGCGACCGCCTGAAGCCGGGCGGACTCGTCGACGGCCGCCACAAAGGACGCGGGGAGCGGGTTGTGGGAGAGCAATCCCTGAAGGTCCACCGCGCCTTTGAACGCCCGCTGGAACCCCGCCAGCGCCTCGGCCTTCGACACGTACGTCACCCCGGTCACCCCGGGGAGCCCGAGGAGTCTGGTGCGGAGGTCTTCCACGTCACGGGGGTGAAGGCCGTCGTGCAAGTAGACGACCACCTCCACTTTGCGCTCCACGCCGCGGGCGAGGTGGTCGAGCGTGCTCGCGATCACCAGGGCCATCCCCAGCGCCACCAAGGTGACCATGGTGATGACCGCCGCGGCGAGGCTCATCAGCCCGTTCCGGCGAAACCCCTGGATCCCTTCCCGCAGGAAATAGGACACCCCCCGCGCCGGACGCGTCGGACGAGGGCGGCCGGCCGCCCGCGCCGGGGCCCCGCCCTTAGCGGTTGCCCGCATACAGACCCCGCGCCTGATCCCGCACGACCGTGCCCCCGTCGAGCGCGATTACCCGCTTGCGGAGAATGTCGACGATCGTCTTGTCGTGCGTGGTGACGATGACCGTGGTCCCGCGCAAATGGATCCGGGACAGCAGCTGGATGATCTCCCACGATGTGTCCGGGTCGAGGTTCCCGGTCGGCTCGTCGGCGAGCAGGAGCGGCGGCCGATGGACGAGCGCCCGGGCGATGCTCACCCGCTGCTGCTCGCCGGCCGACAATTCCCCGGGGACCGCACCCGCCCGCACCGCGAGGCCCACCACCTCCAGCACCTCGGCCACCCGGTCGTCGACCTCGGCGGACGGGACCCCGGTCACCTCCAGCGCAAACGCCACGTTCTCCCAGGCGGTCTTCCGAGGCAGGAGCTTGAAATCTTGGAACACGACCCCGACCCGGCGGCGGAGGAACGGCACCTGCCGGGCCGGCATCCGCGTCACGTCGCGGCCGGCGACGAGGACGCGACCGGTCGACGGCAGTTCTTCCCGATAGATCATCTTCATCAGGGTGGATTTCCCCGTCCCGGTCGGGCCGACGATGAACACGAACTCCTCGGCGCCGATCCTGAGCGTAATGTCGCGGAGTGCGCACACCCCGGTCGGGTACACTTTGCTGACCTCGACAAATTCGACCATCGGCGGCGGGGCGGCGGCGCCGTTGGCGGGGTCCTCGTGGCGCGGGCGGATCACTGAAACGGTCCTTTGAGATTCCACGGCCGGAACATCGGGCGCAGTTCCTCGTGGGTCATATCCAACCGCAGCGGGGTCACCGAGATCCGCCCTTCCGCCACCGCCCAGGCGTCGGTCCCGGGATCGTTGGTTCCCGCCTCCGCGGCGCCGGTCAACCAGTAGTAGTCGCGGCCCCGCGGATCCGCGCGCTTCTCCAGCCGACTCACGTACCGCCGTGAACTCTGCCGGGTGATCTCGACGCCTCGAATCTGCTCGGCGGGCACGTTGGGGACGTTGACGTTCAGGAAGGTATCCCGGGGCAGCCCCCACCGCGTGACCTCTTGGGCCAGGTGCGCGGCGTACGCCGCCGCCGGCCCCCAGTGGATGTCCTTAAACGAGGCCACGGAGACGGCGATCGCGGCGATCCCGAACAACGTCGCCTCCACCGCCCCCGAGACCGTCCCGGAGTAGATGAGATCCATGCCCAGGTTGGCGCCCGCGTTGATCCCCGAGACGACGACATCGGGGGGGGCGCCGAGCAGGTCAAGCACGGCCAGCACGACGCAGTCGGCCGGCGTCCCATTCGTCGCCCACGCCGCCAGCCCGGTCTCACCGAACACGGTCCGCACGGCGCGCAGGGGTTTGTGCAGGGTGATCGCGTGACTTGCCGCGCTGCGTTCGTGCTCGGGGGCGACCACGAAGGTGTCCGCCGCCGGCTGCATCGCCCGGGCGAGCGCGAGCAATCCCGGCGAGTGCAGCCCATCGTCGTTGGTGAGGAGGACGCGCATCAGGCCGGCCGCGCCGTCCCGCCGCCGCGGGCCAGGCGATCCAAGGCCTGGACAAACGCGGCGTGCGCGGGCTCGTCGTACAGCGCGAGCACCACCTCGCGCAGCCGGCTGCCTCCCCGGAGGTGCGCGACCGCCTCGCCCAGCATCGCCGTCGCCGCCTGGTCGAGCGGAAACCCTCCCACGCCGGTGCCGAGCGCGGGCAGAGCCACGGACTCGAGACCCAACCGATCGGCCAACCGGAGGGCGCTGCGGGTTGCGGCGCGGATCGCCCACTCGCCGGTGGCGAGATCCTGGCCCATCGTCACCGCGTGGATGACGTAACGCGCCGGCAGGCGCCCCGCCCGGGTGGCGACCGCCTCGCCGATGGACACGGGGCCCTGGCGCACCGCCTCCCGCTCGATCTCCACGCCCCCGCGTCGCTTGATGGCGCCGGCGACGCCGCCGCCCATCCAGAGCCGGTCGTTCGCCGCGTTCACGATCGCGTCGCAGGCGAGCCCGGTGATATCGCCGGCGAGGATGCGAATCACGGCGCCCGCGACGGCGTACTCGCTGCGGGGGGACGTTGCGCTCATGCGGACCGTGGAGGACGGAGGGGCGGGCGGCACAGCCGCGGTCCTTCCGCCCGGGGCGATCTCAGTCTTGATCGCGCCACCAGTCCGGGGACACGTCCTTCTTCTTATAGGTCTTGACCACGGGACGCGTGCCGGCCTTCTCGTGGGCCACGCGCTTTCGCAGCTCTTCGTATTCGTGCAAGTTGGTGAGCACCTTGAGCGCGTCCCAGATCGCCTCCTCGACCTGCGCGCCGTCCTTGAGCAGGAGGTCGATCAGCGGGTCGATCACGCGCTTATCGCGCAATTTGCTGAGAAGACGGATCACCAGCCGCTTGACGTCGGGATCTTCGTCCGCCAGGTAGCGGAGGAGGTGTTCAAAGGTGGCCTCCCCCAAAAGCCCGTACAAGACCCGCAGCGAGAACCGGCGAACCTTCACGCTGGGGTTCTCCATCGCGGTGGTCAGCACGGCACTGACCGTCTCCCGATCTTCCTGGGCGAAGGCTTGGACCACCTCGACGGGCAGCACCACCTCGCGGTCGCCGGGGGGGAGCACCATGGCTCCCCGGTCCTCCAGCCGGGCGATCGTCCCCACGACGGTCTCCTGCAAACGGGGGTCGCTCAGGAACACCCGAAGGATCGGTTCGGCCACCCGCTTGTCGCCGATCCTCCCCAGGATGGTCAGCGCCGTCAGCCGGACGTAGTAGTTATCGTCGGCGAGCGCGTCGATGAGGGGGTCGATCACGCGCGGCCCCATCTCCGCCAGGATGCGCCAGATCTGCGGACCGATCCGCCGACGGAGGTAGCGGTCCTTGAACGCCTCCATCAGGTGCGGCACGGCCTCGGGGCCGATGCGCGACAGCGCCTCGGTGGCCGCGGCGACGAGCGAGCGCTCCCGCCTGGCCAGCACCTTGATCAGCGCCTCGACGGCGCCGGCGTCCCGAAGCTCCCCCAGCCCCTTGACCGCCTGCAGGCACACCTGCTCGGATCGATCGGCGAGCGCGACGCGCATGCCCTCCATCGCCTTCGGGCCGCCGATCCGACGCAACGCCATCACCGCGCTTTTCCGGACATACTCGTCCGAATCGCGCAGCGCCTCGGCCAGCGCATCCGCCGAACGCTCATCCGCCAGCTTTCCGAGCGCGTGCGCGGCGTCGCTGCGCAGCGTGACGTCGGCGCTCTTGAGCTGTTGGAGGAGACGCTCAAGCTCTTGATCTGAGGCCTGCGGATCTACCTGAGATCCCGCATTTGGGGTCGTCATCGCTCGAGCTCCTCCCGTAATAGTAGCATGCGTTCGGCGCCCTGGCGATGCTTTCCTTGGGGTGGTCGACGGTGTCCCGCGCATGCGCTGAGCCGCGTCCCGCCGTATTTTCGCGATGAGGCGCGCGGGCCCGGGTGCCGTTTCTTGATTATTTCTACATCGGCGGCTATACTAAGCCCGGATGGCGGGTTTCAGTGCGGCGAGGCGAGAGGAACTGGCTGTATCGGTGAAGGCCTCCAGAGACAGCGCGACTGATAGCGTCCGGTTCGCCCACGCGAGCGAAGCCGAGTTCGCGAAGATCCTTGATTTCTACGGGATCCGTTGGCGATACGAACCCAGGAGTTTCCCGTTGGCGTGGGATGCCCACGGCCGGGTGATCGAGAGCTTCAACCCCGACTTTTACCTTCCCGAGCACGACCTCTACATCGAACTGACCACGCTCAAGCAGAGCCTGGTGACAAAGAAGAACCGCAAGATTCGCCGGCTGCGCGAGCTATACCCCAACGTCCACCTCAAGATCTTCTACAACAAGGACTACCGGCAGCTGCTGCTCAAGTACGGGCTCCGTTCCGCGGCCGCCGCGGGGTGACGGGCACCGCGCAGGATATCGAAGAGACTCTCTTCACCAAGGGGCAGATCGCCGCCCGGGTCGTCGAACTCGCCGGCGACATCTCCCGAGACTACGCCCCCCACCCGCCCCTGCTGATCTCGGTCCTCAAAGGGGCCGTGTACTTCCTGACCGACCTCAGCCGCGCCATCGAGATCCCCATCGCCGTGGATTTCATGGCGGTGACCAGCTACGGGAGTGCCCGGGCGCAGAGCGGGGTCGTGCGGCTGATCAAGGACCTTGATGTCGAGATCACCGGTCGGCACGTCGTGCTGGTCGAAGACATCATCGACACGGGCCTGACCGCCGGGTACCTGCTGCGCCTCCTTCAGGCGCGGTCCCCGGCGAGCTTGCAGATCTGTACGCTGCTGGACCGGCCGCGCCGGCGCATCCTCGAGGAGCTGCCGATCGCGTATCGCGGCTTCGAGGCACCGGACCGTTTCCTGGTCGGATACGGCCTGGATTACCGGGAGCAGTACCGGCACCTCCCCTTCATCGGCGTCCTGAAGGAATCGGCCCTCCGGGCGGTCGACTAGGCCGGGGCCCGCTCCTCTTCCTTTCTATCCCCCGGTCGCCGGACCCGTCCCACACCGCTCCGCCGCCGGCGCTACCCCGCCGGCGGGTCGTCCTCGGCGTCGAACGCCCGCGCCTGACGGACCGTTCCTTCGCCGAACCGCTCGTTGATCGCGTCCACGACCTCGTCGATCTGGGCGTGGTGGCCGTCCTCGTCGAACAGCGACACCTGCGCGAGATCGGCCCGCGACAGCGCGGACACGGTGACCCCGATGAGTCGCACCGCCCGGGGAAGCGGCCCGAGGCGGTCCAGCAGGCCCAGGGCCGCGCGGTGCACGACCGCACCCGACTGCGTCGGCGAGGGCAGCGTCAGGTTTCGCGTCAGCGTCTGGAAGTTGTCGTAGCGCACCTTCAGCGTGACGGTTCGGCCCCCCAGCCCTTCGCCGCGGAGGGCGCGCCCGACATCCTCCGCGAGCATCCCCAGGGTGCGATCGAGCCGCTCTCGGTTGACGGTGTCCTCCTCGAAGGTGGTCTCCCGGCCCACGGACTTGGTCTCCCGCGACACCTCGACCTGGCGGTCATCGATCCCGCGGCTCAGCCGGGCCAGATGCTCGGCCACCATCCCGAGCGACGCGCGGAGGACCGAGGTTGGAGTGCGCTGGAGGTCACCGACCGTATGGATCCCGATGGCCCCAAGCCGCTGACGGGTCTGCGCGCCAACTCCCCACAACACGATGACCGGCAGCGGCGCAAGCACCGCCTCCGCCTCCTCCATGCGAATCGCCCTGGCACCGTCGGGTTTGGCGAGCTCGGCGGCGAGCTTGGCCAGAAACTTGTTGGGCGCCGCCCCGACGGAGAGCGGGAGGCGCAGCGCCTCGCCGATGCGGGTCTTGATCGTCCGTGCGACCGCGAGGGGCGCGCCGGTGGGGTCCGCCTCCTCCCCCCCGAGCGCCGGGCACCCCGTCAGATCGAGGAACGCCTCATCGATCGACACCCGCTCGACCCGCGGGGTGAAGGTGTCGAGCAGCTCGAAGAGCTGATCGGAAACGCCCCGGTACTTGGCCATGTCCATGGAAAGAAACAGCGCCTGCGGGCAGCGTGCGAAGGCCTCTCGCGACGGCATCGCCGATTTGATCCCATATCGGCGGGCTTCGTAGGAGGCCGCGGCGACGACCCCGCGCCCGCCCGGCGCCCCGCCCACCACCACCGGGAGACCTCGGTAGTGAGGGTTGTCCCGCACCTCGATCGAGGCGTAGAACGCGTCCATGTCCACGTGAACGATGAGGCGGTCCCGCGCAGGCATCAGGAGCCCTCTGAATACCGAACCTGTGTTCGATTGCCTCGGTTTGATCTTGCCACGCGGGAGATCGGCCTGTCAATGTACCGAGCGGCCGTGGCCGCCCCGAGGGGGCGGAAGGATCGCACGCAGAAGAGTATCGCCGGCATTTACGAACCTCAAGCGAGGAGACAGCATTGAACGTGCACCCCATCACCCTGACCGGAACGCGGGTCACACTCGTCCCCATGGAGCCCGCGCATGCGGAGCCGCTCTTCGACGCCGGACGGAGCGACGAGATCTGGATCTACATGCCGATGCAGGTCCGGACGCTCGACGACATGCGCCGGCTCGTCCGGGAGGCGCTGCACGCCCGTGAGGGCGGGAGCGAGCTGCCCTTCGTCATCGTCGATCGGCAGGCCGACCGGGTCGTCGGCAGCACCAGGTTCTTGGAAATCACCCCAGCGCACCGGGGGGTCGAAATCGGGTGGACGTGGCTATCGCCGGATGTCTGGCGCACGCCCATCAACACCGAGTGCAAGTACCTGTTGCTCCAGCACTGCTTCGAGACCCTCGAGGCGATCCGGGTCCAACTGAAGACCGACGGCCGCAACGTGCGTTCCCAGCGGGCGATCGAACGGATCGGCGGGGTGCGGGAAGGCCTGCTGCGGCACCATCGGATCATGCCCGACGGATTCCTGCGGGATTCGGTCTACTACAGCATCCTCCGCGAGGAGTGGCCCCTCGCCAAGTCGCGCCTGGAAAGGTCCCTGGGCCGCCGCGGCGAGTAGGCGATCGCCGCCTGCAACGGCGGGCAACCGCTGCGGGGTGGTCAGAGCACCTTCATCCGCGGATCGAGCGCGTCGCGCAGCCCGTCGCCGAGCAGATTAAAGGCCATCACCGCGAGGAAGATCGCAAGCCCGGGGAAGGGGGCGATGAACCACGACGAGAGCAGATAGGTCTGCGCCTCGCCCAGCATCGTCCCCCACTCCGGGGTGGGCGGCGTCACGCCCAACCCGAGGAAGCCGAGCCCCGCGGCGGTAAGAATTGCGGCCCCGAGCTGCAACGAGGACTGGACCACGATCGGGGCGGCGACGTTTGGGAGCACATGCCGGAACATGATCAGGCGGTCGCGCTGGCCGATCGCCCTCGCCGATTCCACGTACGTCATCTCGCGGATGGTCAGCGCCACCCCACGGACCAGCCGGATGTAGATCGGCACCGACGCGATGCCGACGCTGATGACCACGTTGGTGAGCCCGACCCCCAGCACGCTGATCAGCGTCAGGGCAAGCAGGAACCCCGGGAACGCCAGCATCACATCGACGATCCGCTGGATCACGGCGTCGATCGCCCCGGCGTAAAACCCGGAGAGGATCCCCAGCGGCACGCCGATCGCCGCGCTGAGCGCGACGGCGAGGACCCCGATCACGAGCGAGATCCGTCCACCGTAGACCACCCGGGTGAGGATGTCCCGCCCCAGCTGGTCGGTGCCGAAGGGATGGGTCCACACCGGAGGGTGCAGCGTCGCCGTCAGGTCCGCGGTGTCCGGATTATAGGGCAGGATCACTCCGGCGAGGGCGGACGCCCCCAGCATGAGGAGGAGCATCACCAGGCCGGCGAGGGCAATCCGATTTCGCCCGAACCGCTCGATGACCTCGAGCGGGTGGCTGAACGACCGGTCCCGCGCGGCCCTAGCCGTATTTGATGCGGGGATCGATGTAGCCATAGAGAAGGTCCACCAGGAGATTGACGACCATGAACGTGACGGCAAACAGCAGGACCACGCCCTGAATGATCGGGTAATCCCGGGCGGCGATGGCGTCCACGAGCAGCCGGCCGATTCCTGGCCAGGCGAATGTCGTCTCGGTGAGAATCGCCCCGCCGAGGAGCGCGCCGAACTGGAGCCCCAGCACGGTGATCACGGGGATCAGGGCGTTGCGGAGGGCGTGGCGGTAGACGACGACGCGTTCGCGCAGCCCCTTCGCCCGGGCCGTGCGCACGAAGTCCTGCTGGAGGGTTTCGAGCATGCTGCTCCGTGTCATCCGCTCGATGATCGCGATGCTGAACGCGGCGAGGGTGATCGACGGCAGGATGAGGCTCAACGGCCCGTTCGCTCCCCCCGCCGGCACCAGGTGCAGGAAGACCGCAAAGACGAGCATGAGCATCAATCCCAGCCAGTAGACCGGGATGCTCACCCCCGCCAGCGCCAGGGCCGTCACCAGATAGTCGAGCGACGTGTACTTTCGCGTGCTCACCAGGATCCCGGAGGCCACCCCCAACACGCCGGCCACCACCGTCGCGGTGGCGGCCAGGATCGCCGTCTGCGGCAACCGGCTCGCGATCTCCGCGATGACCGGGGCCTGGGTCCTGATGGACTTGCCGAGGTCGCCGTGCGCGACGTGAACCAAGAACAGTTCGTACTGCACGGCCACCGGCCGCGTCAGGCCCAACTGTATCCGGAGATGGCGAACTTCGTCGTCGGTCGCCAGCACCCCGGCCAGCAGCCGCGCCGGGTCGCCGGGGAGGGCGCGGACCATGAAGAACACAATCACGGTGACCCCAAACAGCGTGGGGACCGCCGCCATCACCCGGCGCGCCGCAAACCCGAAGAACCCGCTGATCATGAAGCCCTCCACCCCCAGAATATGCCGCCGGACGCCGGGCTCCTTCCTCTCGCCCGAGGGCCCCGGGCCGCCGCCCGGCTGGAGCCGTCCGGAAAACCTGCCCCTCGGGGGCGGCGCAGGAGCCGGCGGGATCGATGTATAAGTCGTGTACGGTCGAGCCGATTGCTCCACCCCACAATTCTCGGACACCTCAAGAGGAGGGCGTGATGCGTAGCCACAGGGTCATGCAAGGGCTAGTGCTCTTCGTCATCGGGGCGCTCCTCGGGGGCATAGCGGCGTCCCCCACGAACGCGCAGGCCAACCGCCAGGTCCGCGAACTGGTGCTGCTCACCTGGCCCCAGGCGCAGGATCCGCAGCAGTACGAGTCCGCACGGATCGCCGCCGAGGGCATGCGCCAACTCGGGCTTAAGGTCACGGTGCGGACGATGCCGTGGGAGCAGCTGTCCGACTACGTCTGGTACAGCCGCCAGAAGTGGGACATGACTACGTGGCAGATGGTCGGCCGCCCGGAACGCTCCGATCCGGATGAGATCCTCTACAACCTGTTCTCGTCAAGCACCGCCAAGGACGGGTACAACTTCGTCGGCTTCACCGATCCCCAGTACGATACGCTGGCGCAGCAGCAGCGCGTGGCGACCGACCTCAAAGCGCGCCGAACGCTCATCGACCAGGCCCAACAGAAGCTGGCCGAGGAACAGCCCTACACGCTCCTGGTGAACCCGAAGTCCCTCTACGCCTACAACAATCAGGTGTGGGATCCGAAGACGATCGTGGAGCAGAAGGGGATCGGGATCAAGAACTTCTGGACGTTCATTCAGGCCACCCCCAAGGGCGCCCAGAAAGACATGGTCCTCAACGCCCAAGATCCGGTCAAGGCGATCAACCCGCTGTTCATCAGCGGCAAGGTGGATTCCTGGATCACCGAACTGATCTGGGATCGCCTGGTGCGGATCGGGCCGGACGGGCTGCCCCGGCCCTGGGCCGCCAGCGCGTACAAGTGGGTCAACCCGACCACGATCGATGTCACGCTGCGGCCGGGGATGAAGTGGCACGACGGGACGCCGGTGACGGCCGAAGACGTCATCTTCTCTTTCGTCGCTCCGAAGGGCGATAAGGTACCGATGTACAAGCCGTTCGTCGCCAACATCGCGGACATCAAGAAGGTCAACGCGACGACGCTGCGGTTCACCTTGGAGAAACCCGCGGCCTCCTTCCTGACGTCGACCCTGGGGAAGGTAAACTTGATCCCGCAGCACGTCTGGGCACCGATGCTGCAGAGCCTGGAGGGAAAGAAAGACAACGCCGAGTTCCTCCAGGAAAAGACGCCGATCGGCTCGGGCCCGTTCAAGTTCGTGTCCTGGACGCGGAACCAGGAAGTGGTGCTGGAGGCCAACCCGGAGCACTGGGCCGCACCGAAGATGCACCGCTGGATCCTCCGGACCGTCTCGAACGTGGAGGCCTCGCTGGGCGGCCTCCGAAACGGCGAGATCAACTTCCTCTCCGATTACCTGGGAGACCCCATGGTCCTCAGCCGTCTGAGCCGCCAGGATCCGAAGATTACGGTGGTGGCGTCGACGGACATCGGCTTCCAGTTCATCGGCTACAACGAGCGTCGGCCGCCGTTCAATGACGTGACCTTCCGTCGGGCCCTCACCATGGCCATCGACCGGACGATGATCCGGCTGGTCGCCTTCAAGGGCTACGGCGAGTTGGCCGACTCCCCGGTCAGCAAGGCCCTGGAGTACTGGCACGCGGCCGATCTCCCCCAGTACCCGCACAACATCCAGGCCGCCCGGGATCTGCTGAAGAAGGCCGGCTATGAGTGGGACGCTCAGGGCCGCCTGCTCTACCCGGCCAACCAGGCCGAGACGTTGGACGTCGCCCGATAACAGCGGCCCCCGTAGCCACCCCCACGTCCGGCGGCGCGACGGCCGCCGGGCGTGGGGGCTCCTCTCATGAAACGCTCCTCGACCCGCTGGATCGCCCAACGCCTGGCCCAGATGCTGCTCGTGCTCTGGGTGATCGCGACGATTCTCTTCTTGATCTTTCGCCTGATGCCAGGGAACCCGCTGGTCGCGTACATCGACCCGACCTTTACGGTGGAGCAGCAGCGGGCGCTCATCCACGAATTCGGGTTGGATCTGCCGTTGTGGCAGCAATATCTGATCTACCTGAAAGCCTCCGCCACGGGGGACATGGGTGTGTCGTTCTTCTACCGCACCTCGGTCGCCCAGCTCGTCTGGCAGATGCTGCCCAACACCCTCATCCTCACGCTCGGGGCGGTGATCATCGCCTTCGGGCTCGGCACGATCTCGGGAGCGTTCCTCGCCTGGAAGCGGGCGACGGTTGCCGAATCAGTCGGCATCCCCGTGGCCCTCGCCCTGCGCGCGGCGCCGGAGTTCTGGGTCGGCATGATCCTGCTGGCGGTGTTCTCGTTTACCTTTCCGTGGTTCCCGTCGTCCGGCACCGCGGACGCGGGGGCGGAATACGCCTCGCTGTGGCAACAACTGACGACCCCCGCCTTCCTGCGCCACCTCACACTCCCCCTGCTGACCCTGGTCCTCTATCTCCAGGGGCTCCCCCTCCTGCTGATGCGCAGCAACATGCTGGACGTTATGGAGGAGGAGTTCGTGGTGATGGCCCGGATGAAGGGGCTGCCCGAGCGGCGGATCCTGCTGCGCCACGCGGCGCGCAACGCCCTGCTCCCCGTCGTGACCGCGTTCGCGCTCGTCGTCGGCTACAGCCTGGGGGGGGACGTCGTGGTCGAGAACGTGTTCAGCTGGCCGGGGCTGGGGCGCCTCCTCGTCAAGGCCGTCGCGGCCAAGGACTACCCCCTGGCGCAGGGCGCGTTTCTCCTCATCGCCGCGGTGGCGATCCTGATGAACCTGGCGGCCGATCTCGTCTACACGTGGCTCGACCCGCGGGTCTCCTATGCCAAACGGTAGCGCCCAGGCGCTCCCCCGCCCCCTGATCCCCCGCGTCGCCGGCTGGCGGCGCGCGATGGGGAACACCTGGGAGGTGCTGCAGCACGACCGGTTCGCCCTCGCCGGCGCCTGCCTCTATGCGCTGTTCATCGCGGTCGCGCTGGCCGCGCCGCTGCTCTCGCCGTACGATCCTCAGCAGACCGTCATGCAGGGCGATCAGCTGATGGCGAACCAGCCCCCCGGCCGGACGTTTCTCCTCGGGACCACAAACGTCGGCCGCGACATCTTCACCCAGCTCGTCTACGGGGCGCGGCCCGCCCTCACCGTCGGCTTCGTCGCGGCGTTCTTTGTCGCGTTGATCGGCACGGTCGCGGGCATCGTGGCGGGGTTCTACGGGGGATGGATCGACGCGGTCCTGATGCGGCTGGCGGATGTCGCCTTCGGCATCCCGTTCCTGCCGCTGGTGATCGTCCTCGTGGCGTTCCTGGGGCCGAGCCTGTGGAACATCGTCCTGACGATGGCGCTGCTCCTCTGGAAGGACACCGCCCGCGTCGTGCGCGCCCAGGTCCTGACCCTCCGCGAGCGCGGGTTCGTCGAAGCGGCGCGGGTGCTGGGGAGCTCCCCGCGCCGGTTGATGCTTGTCCACATCGCGCCGAACGTCCTGCCGATCGCCCTCCTCTACGGCTCCCTCGCCGTCGGGTGGGCGATCCTCACCGAGGCGGCGGTGAGCTTCCTGGGGTTCGGGGATCCATCGCGGATCTCATGGGGATACATGCTCCAAGACGCCTACATCTCCCAGGCGCTTAGCAGCGGCCAGTTCAACTGGTTCGTGCCGCCCGGCATCTGCATCATGCTCGTGGTCATGGCGGGCTACTTCATCAGCCGCGGGTACGAGGAACTGCTCTTCCCCCGCTTGAGGCGGCAGTAGCGGTGCTCCTCACCCTGGAGGACCTCCGGGTCGAATACCGCACCTCGCGGGGGGTGAGCTCCGCGGTCGACGGGGTCACGCTGGAGATCCGCGAGGGCGAGGTGCTCGGCCTGGTTGGGGAGAGCGGCTGCGGGAAGACCACGCTCGGGCGCGCGATCATCCGGGTCCTGCCGAAAAACGGGCGGATCGCCGGCGGCCGGATGGTCTTCGGCGGCGTCGATCTCGCCGCGCTCTCCGAGGTGGAGATGCGCCCGTACCGCTGGCGCGAGATCGCCATGGTCCCGCAGGCGGCGATGGACTCGCTCGACCCCGTCTACCGGCTCGGCGATCAGTTTGTGGAGGTGCTCACGATCACGGGCGGCCTGACCCGCGCGGCGGCGCGCGACCGCGCCGCGGATCTCTGCGATCTGGTGGGGCTGGACCGGCACCGCCTGGCCGGCTACCCGCACGAGCTCTCCGGGGGCATGAAGCAGCGGGCCGCGATCGCGCTGGCCCTGGCGCTCAAACCGCGCCTGCTCCTGGCGGACGAGCCCGTCACGGCCCTCGACGTCGTCGTCCAGCACCACATTCTGCGGCGACTCCGCGACCTCAAGGACACGCTGTCGTTGAGCGTGCTGCTCATCACCCACGACATCTCCGTCATCGCCCAGACCTGCGACCGGATGGCGGTGATGTACGCGGGGAAGATCGTCGAAGTCGGCCCCACGCGCGACGTGTTCGCGCGGGCGCGCCACCCGTACATGATGGGGCTGCAGAACTCGTTCCCGAACCTGCTGCATCCCCAGGAGACCCTGATCCCCATCGAGGGAGTCCCCCCCGACCTCCTCAACCCGCCCCCGGGATGCCGCTTCGCCCCGCGGTGCCCGTTCGCCGTCGAGCCGTGTCTCGCGGAGTCCCCGGCGCTGCGAGAGCTCGAACCCGGCCGGTGGGCGGCCTGCCACCGCGCCGGGGAGGCGGAGACGTTGCGGGGACAGGCGCAGGAGGCCCAGCGATGGCGCGTCCCGGCCCTCTAGCGGCGCCCGGAGCAGCGCTCCCGACCTCTGCCGGGCCGCTCGTGATCGCCGAGGCGGTTCAGAAGTACTTCCCGCTGCGGCGCCGGCTCTTCGGCGGCCGGGCGCCGGGCGAGGCCCTTCGCGGCGTGGACGGCGTGTCGGTGACGATCCCCCGGGGATCCTCGCTCGGGATCGCCGGCGAGAGCGGCTGCGGCAAAACCACCCTGGCCCGGCTGCTGCTGCGGCTCCTCACCCCAACGGCCGGACGGATCCTGTTCGATGGCGTGGACCTCGGCACGCTTGCCGGCCCCGCGCTCCTCGCCTTTCGGCGTCGGGCGCAGCTGATGCTCCAGAACCCCTACGAGGCGGTCAATCCGCGGTTCACGATCGGACGTGCGCTGACGGAGCCCTTGATCATCCACGGCATTGGCACCCGAGAGGACCGACTGGACCGCGTCAGCGCCGCCCTCGGCCAAGTCCACCTGCACCCGCCGGAGGCGTTCCTGGACAAGTTCCCCCACCAGCTCTCGGGGGGGCAGCTCCAGCGGGTCGGCTTGGCCCGGGCGTTGATGGTCGACCCGATCTTCTTGGTCGCCGACGAGCCCGTCTCGATGCTCGACGTCTCGGTGCGCGCGGGCGTGCTCAATCTGATGCGGACGGTCAGCCGGGCACGCCACCTGACGACGGTGTACATCTCCCACGACCTCTCCCTGGTCCGGTACGTCTGCGACACCACGATGATCATGTACCTGGGCAGCGTCGCCGAGATCGGGCCCACGGACACGGTCCTCACCCAGCCCAAGCATCCGTATACACAGCTCCTGCTCGCCGCCGCGCCGGTGCCCGACCCGACCCGCCCGACCCCGGAGATCGCCGCCCCCGAACACGTCCCCACCCCCATCGGCCCGGCGGTCGGCTGCCCGTTCACGGACCGGTGCCCGCAGGTGATGCCGGTCTGCCGGACGGTCACCCCGCCGCTGGTGGTCGTGGGCCCGAATCAGCAGGCGGCGTGCCACCTCTACGGACCGGCGCACTGACGACAGCGGAGCGACGAAGGAGGACGGACGATGACGATCGCTGTGACTGGGGATCCCGAAGTCGAGCACGAGATGGTGCAGTCGCTCTCCCTGGACGACCCCCGGGCGCTGATCGACCGGTTCAGCACCCTGGTCCGCGAGTCGGGGAGCCGCGATGAATGGACGGCCGCGCGGTACATCGCCGGGCGCCTGAAGGCCTGGGGGATCCCGCACACCCTCCACGAGCCGGAGCTGTTCCTGAGCGTTCCCAAATCGGCGACGCTGGCGGTCCGCGCTCCGGCGCCGCGGAGCCTGCGGGCCAAGACGCCCGCCTTCTCCGCGTCGACCGGGCGCAAGTCGGTCCGAGGCCGCGTCGCCTACGTCTCCACCGGGTACGCGGCGGACAGCGAGAGCCTGTTCGACTCCCACGTCCAGGCCGGGCGGAAGGAGATCGAGGGCAAGATCGTCCTCACCGAGGGGATGCCGATGCCCAAGAAGGTCGCCGACCTGGCCGCGCTGGGGGCCAAGGCGCTGGTCTTCATCAACCCCGGGCAGGCGATCCACGAAGGCATCTGCACGACGATCTGGGGCGCGCCCGACCTCGACTCGATCGGCCGGAAGCCGGCGATTCCGGTGGTGGCGATCAACCATCCCGACGGGCTGGCGCTTAAAGCGCAGGTGGAGGCGGGCCCGGTCGAGGTCGCGGTCAAGACCAAGCTGGACGAAGGGTGGAAGCGGTGCCCGGTGCTCGTCGCCGAGATCCCGGGAACGGACGACCCCGAGCGGTTCGTGCTGGTGCACGGGCACATCGATTCCTGGCACGTCGGGATCGGCGACAACGCCACCGGGGACGCGGCGCTGATGGAGCTGGCGCGCGTGTTCTGGAAGCAGCGGCGGCACCTCCGGCGCAGCCTCCGGCTGGCGTGGTGGCCCGGCCACTCCACGGGCCGGTACGCGGGGTCGACCTGGTACGCGGACACCTTCGCGCAAGAACTCGACGAGCGCTGCGTGGCCCAGGTCGACATCGACTCTCCCGGCTGCCGGTGGGCGACCGAGTACACGGGAATCTCCTGGATGAACGAGGCCGCCCCGCTGTGCCGGGCGGCGATCCGCGACACCGTGGGCCAAGCGGCGGAGGGGGAACGGCCGCATCAAGCCGGCGATTATTCCTTCAACAACATCGGCATCACCAGCTTCTACATGCTGCTCTCGACGATGCCGGAATCGCTGCGCAAGGAGAAGGGATACTACGCGGTCGGCGGATGCGGCGCCAACATCCAGTGGCACACCGAAGACGACGCCTTGGACCTCCTCGATACGGAGATCCTGATGAAGGACCTGCGCGTCTACGTCGTGTCCCTGCTCCGCACCCTCAACGCACCGGTTCATCCGTTCGATTTCCGGCTGGTGGCGGAGGAGTTCGGCCGCACGCTGGAGGACTACCAGCGCAGGGCCGGGGGGGCGTTCGACCTGGCCCCGGCGCGGACCGCGCTGGGCCGACTCTGGGGGGAGCTCGACGGGTTTTACCGGCGCACCGAGGAGCTGCACCACAGCCCGGTGCGAGACGAGAGGGCCCTGCGCGCCTGCGCCGTCATCCGCCGGGTGGCGCGCATCCTCATCCCGCTCAACTTCACCCGCGACGGGCGGTTCCGGCACGACCCGGCGGTGCCGATCCCCCCGCTCCCCGATCTCGCCCCCGCGGGCGACCTCGCGCAGTACGCGGCCGGCTCGCACGAGGCGCGGGTGATCCAGACCACGCTCCTGCGCGGGATGAACCGGGTGGTGGCGGCATTGAACGCGGCGGGCGAAGAAATCGCCGGGTCTCGCTAACGCACCGGCCGTGGGGGCGATCCCCGCGCGAACCGATGAAGGGGTGAGGAGATGGAGCTCGGAGTCCAAGGACGCCCGTCGCCAGGCGTGAGCCGGGACCAAGGGCTCGAGATGTACCGGCAGATGCTGCGGATCCGGCTGTTCGAGGAGCGGGTCAACGAGCTGTATACGAGCGGCAAGATGCCCGGGCTCGCGCACCTCTACATCGGCGAGGAGGCCGTGGCGGTCGGGATCTGCCAAGCCCTGCGGCGCGACGACTACATCACCAGCACCCACCGCGGCCACGGACACTGCCTCGCCAAGGGCGCGGCGCCGGACCGGATGTTTGCCGAGCTGCTGGGGAAGGCGCCGGGGTATTGTCGGGGCAAGGGCGGCTCGATGCACATCGCCGATCCGGAGACCGGAAACCTCGGCGCCAACGCGATCGTGGGGGGCAGCACCGCGATCGCCGCCGGGGCGGCCCTCTCCGCCAAGATGCGGGCGACCGACCAGGTGGCGGTCTGTTTCTTCGGCGACGGCGCCCTCAATCAGGGGCTGCTCTATGAGGCGATGAACATGGCGTCGCTGTGGAGGCTTCCCGTCATCTACGTCTGCGAGCACAACCGCTACGGGGAATACACCCCCGCCGCCGAGGTCACCGCGGGGGACCCCAAGGTCCGCCCGGCGGCGTGGGGGGTGACCACCGAGGAGGTCGACGGCCAGGACGTGCGGGCGGTCCACGCGGCCGCGCTCGCCGCCGTGCAGCGGGCGCGCCGGGGCGAGGGGCCGGGGTTTCTGGTCTGCCACACCTACCGCTTTCGCGGCCACCACGTCGGCGACATCAACCGGACCTCCTACCGCTCCGCCGACGAGGAGCAAGCGTGGGCGCACGATCGAGATCCGGTCCGGCTGATGGGCCTCTGGCTGATCCAGCAACGGATGGCGGACGCCGCCGCGCTCGAGGGGATCGAGGAAAGGGCCCGGGCCGAGATCGAGGCAGGGCTCGCCTTTGCGCTCCAAGCCCCCTACCCCGACCCGAGCGAGGTCACCGAAGATGTCTATGCTTAGGCAGGAGCAGGCCCCCGCTGCCGACGGGCCGGCCGGAGCGCGGGAGGTGACCTTCGGCCAGGCGATCCGGGAGGCGCTGGCCGAGGAGATGCGCCGCGACCCGCGGGTGTTCATCGTCGGGGAGGACGTCGCCGAGGCCGGAACGGTGTTCAAGGTGCTGAGCGGGCTCGTGGACGAGTTCGGGCGCGAGCGGGTGATCGACTCGCCGATCTCCGAGGCGGGCATCACCGGGATCGGGGTCGGGGCGGCGATGACCGGGATGCGGCCGGTCATCGACATCATGTTCGGGGACTTCTTGACGCTGGCGATGGACCAGGTCGTCAACCAGGCGGCGAAGGTCCACTACATGTCCGGCGGCAGGCTCCGCGTGCCGCTGGTGGTCCGCACCACGATGGGCGCAACCCGACGGTCCGCGGCGCAACACAGCCAGAGCCTTTACGCGTGGGTTGCCCACGTCCCCGGGCTCAAGGTGGCGCTGCCGTCGACCCCGGCGGATGCCAAGGGCCTGCTCAAGACGGCCATCCGCGACGACAACCCCGTCGTCTTCTTTGAGGACAAGATGATGTACGCGCTCAAGGGCCCCGTCCCGGACGGCGACCACACCGTCCCCTTCGGGGTCGCCGACATCAAGCGGCCGGGGGCCGACCTCACCATCGTCGCCACCAGCAGCATGGTGCACACCGCCCTCCAGGCCGCCCGCCTCCTCGAGGAGGACGGGATCAGCGCCGAGATCGTCGATCCCCGCACCCTGCTGCCGCTCGACGGGGAGGCGATCATCGCCTCGGTGCGGAAGACCGGGCGGGCGATCGTGGTCGACGAAGGCTACCAGCAGTACGGGGTGACGGCGGAGATCGCCTCGTTGATCGCGGACGGCGCCTTCGACTACCTGGACGCCCCCGTCAAGCGGTTGGGGGCGATGAACGTCCCCGTGCCGTTCTCCCCGGTCCTGGAGGATCAGACCGTCCCCACGCCGGAGACGGTCGCGGCCCTGGCGAAGACCGTGTGCGGGCAGGGGTAGCGGGGCGGCGTCCGGCTCACGGCGGCGACTCGCCCCCCGGGAGGGGCGCCAGCCCGCGGGACCCCAAGGCCGAGATCCCCATCACCACCGCGGCGACGGCAAAGATCCAGCGAATACCAATCGCCGCGGACAGCAACCCGCCCACCAGCGGACCGATCACGCTGCCCAGCATGATCGAGCTGCTGGTCAGCCCCATGATCCCGCCCAGCCGCTCCGGCGGCGCCGAGCGGACGACGATCGCGTACAGCGGGGGCAGCATGCCGCCCATGAAGAACCCGAGCGCCGCCCGGAAGACGAAGAGCTCCACGGGGGTCTGGGCAAAGACCTGCGCGGCGTAGGCCACCGCGGACCCGCACAACGTCAGCAGCAAGACCCGCCGTTCCCCGGTCCGGTCGACCATTCGCCCCCACAGCGGGGCCCCCAGCATCGAGGTGAACCCGGTGATGGAAAAGAGCACGCCGGCCACCGTCGCCGCACGCTCCGGCGGCACGCCGAGCGTGCTCACGTAGACCGCGAAGATCGGCTCGACGCACATGATCGCGATCTGGCTCGTGCACAGGAGCACGCCGGTCGTCCGCAGTGCGGGGGTGTGAAAGAAGTACGCGAGATTTGCCCGCACGCCCGGCCCGGCGCTCCGGGCGTGGGCCGGCGGGGCCTCCTCGCGGGCCCCGCGCAGGACGACCGCGGCGGCGACCCAGCACATTCCCCCGGTGATCACGAATACGTTCCGGTATCCGACGCCGTCGGCGAGGGCCCCGCCGATGAGCGGCCCGATGATTCCCCCCGCCGTCAGCGAGGTCTGAAGGACTCCCAGCGCGGCACCCATGCGGTCCGGCGGGATCGCCGCCGTCACCAGCGCGTTGCCCGCCGCGACGAACCCGGAGACGCCGCCCTGGATGGCGCGGAGGGCCACCAGCTCCCCCGGCCGCTGCACCAGCGCCGAGAGCATGTTGGTGACGCCGATTCCGAGCATCGCCCGCATCACCATGATCTTCCGGCCGTAGCGATCGCCGAGCACCCCCCACAGCGGCGCGGCCAGAGCCTGGACCAGGAACGGAGCCGCAAACAGAAACCCGCTCCACCGTTCCACGTCCTGCACGGTCGACACCCCAAGGGAACGGAGGTAGAACGGGAGGAACGGGACGATCAGGGTGAGGCCGACCATCGCCAGAAACTGGGCCGACCAGATCGCGTAGACGTTCCTCTGCCATTGCGGCATCACGCCGCCCTCGCCCCGGCTCGCCAGGGGAGGGGTCGTCCGATCCCCGCGAGAATGTCTCGGCGGCAACCCACGACACGCGCTGTGGAGGCGCTCATGGCCGATCCTCTCCCACCCGACCGTCTGGCCGAACTCCGACTCTACTCAAGCCCGACGATCGCGAATGCCATCGAAACCTTCAACGTCCGTCCGCGAACGGCCGGGTTCATGTCCAGCCAGATCCGCTGCATCTTCCCCGAGCTCGGGACGATGGTCGGGTACGCGTTCACGGCGACGATCCGCGCGAGCGCGCCTCCGCCCCCAGCGGCCGCCGCCCTCCGCCCCGCCTCCTGGCGGGCGCTGGAGGAGCTCCCCGCCCCCCGCATCGTGGTCATCCAAGATCTCGATGATCCGCCGGGGGTCGGCGCGTTCTGGGGCGACGTCCAGAGCAACATCCACCGGGCCCTCGGCTGCGTCGGCACGGTCACGAACGGCTCGGTGCGCGACCTCGATGAGGTCCGCGCGCTCGGGTTCCACTTCTTCGCCGGAAGCGTCTCCGTCTCCCATGCGTACGTGCACCTCGTGGAGATCGGGGGCGTGGTGCAGGTGGGCGGATTGACGGTCCGGCCCGGGGATCTGCTTCACGGGGACCCGCACGGGATCGTTTCCATCCCGCTGGAGATCGCGGGGCGGATCTCCGAGGGGGTGGAGAAGGTGGACCGGGTGGAACGGCAGCTCATCAACTACTGCCAGGCTCCCGGCTTCTCCCGGCAGGGGTTCGAGGAACTGCACCGCAAGCTGCGGGGGTGAGCGGCCGATGCAGGCGAAGACCGCCCTGTTTGAGATGCTGCGCGACCGGGGGATCCGCTACGTCTTCGGCAACCCCGGCACGACCGAGCTCAACTTCATGGAGATGTTCGCCGACTACCCCGACATTACATACGTCCTGGCCCTCCAAGATGCGATCCCCGTCGGGATGGCCTACGGTTACGCCCAGGCGACCGGGACGCCCGCGTTCGTCAACCTCCACATCACCCCGGGGCTGGCGAACGGGCTCGGCAACATCTTCAACGCCTGGCGGGCCAAGACCCCGCTGGTGGTCACCGCCGGTCAGGTGGACCGGCGGCTGATGCTCCAGGAGCCCGCGCTTTGGAGCGACCTCGCGCGCCTGGCCTCGGGCTTCACGAAATGGTCGTACGAGGCGCGAACCGGCTCGGACATCCCGATCGCGCTGGCGCGAGCGTTCAAGACCGCCGCCGCGCCCCCCGCCGGCCCGGTGTTTCTCTCGCTGCCGATGGACTGCCTGGACGAGGAGGCGGGCGA
>DATEHM010000304.1:0-11400 GCA_035279545.1 bacterium
AACTTCGTGCCGGAGTGCTCGCCAGGTTCGTCAGGCCGGGTACGGCGCCCCGATGTGCGCCGCGCCGCCCGTTAGTTCGAGCTCGATCGCCAGGGGGCTCGCCCCCGCTCCAGGCTCAGGAACACCCAGCTCTTCCCCTTCAGATCCGCCGGGAGGAGCTCGTGGAGGGTCGACATCTCGTGCAGCGCGGCCTGCACGACGTTCATCGCCTCGAGCTGATTTTCCAACCCATCGTACCGGGCGTTGATGGCGCGGATCCGCTTCCGGATCGATGCCAGCCCGCCGACCACTTGATCTACTGTCATCGCTGCACCCCTCCGGCCGGGATGGCGTTGCCGGGTCCCCGGCCGTGTCCGTCCTTGTCCGCTGTATCAGATTCCCTCATCGGGGGGCGGCGCCTTGGTCCCATCTGTGGATTTGCGGTTCATGGGGAGGAGGGATCTCCATCCCTTCGATGGGCGCCGGGGCCGGAACGCGGGAGGTTGACGGGAGGATCGCCCGCAGATCGCCGGCGTATTTCTTCGGCACAGACCTCCGGCGGCGAAGGGTGGGGCGCCGGCAGCGGGGCGCCTCCGTGACCGCCGAGCGCGGGCGGCCCCCCACCGGGAGCCCGCCCCCCAAGGAGCGTAGCGTTGTGACCCGCGATCCGCGCTTCCCGGCAGGCCTGCTCTGCGACATGGACGACACGATTCTCGATTCCAGCGGCGCCAGGGAGCGCTGCCTGCGGCAGGTCTGCGTCGAGGCGGCGGTCGGGGGCAGCGGGCTCGACCCGGAGGCGCTCGCCGGGGCGATCGATCGGATGGCGGTCTGGTTCTGGGGCGACCCGCGGCGCCACCGGCGGGGGCGGATGGATTTGCAGGCGGCGTTCCAGGAAATCATGCGCGCGGCGTTGCTGGAGTTGGGGATCGACCGGTCCGATCTGGCCCACGCCGTCGCGGACCGCTATCGCGCCCTGCGGGAGGAGCACTACCGCGTTTTTCCAGGCGCGATCGAGACGCTCGTGCGCCTCAGAGCGCGCGGCGTGCGGGTGGCCCTCGTCACCAACGGCACCGCGCACGACCAGCGGAAGAAGATCGAGCGCTTCGGCCTGGCCCGCTACGTTGACGGGATCTTCATCGAGGGGGAGCTCGGGGTGGGCAAGCCGCACCCCCGCGTGTTCGAGCAGGCGCTCGCGGCGCTGGCGTGCCCACCCGGCGACGCCTGGAGCATCGGGGATAACCTGGAGTGGGATGTGGTCGGGCCGCAGCGCCTCGGCGTCTTCGGCATCTGGGTCGATGCCGGCGGCCTGGGCCCGCCGCCGGGATCCCCGGCCCGGCCCGACCGGATCGTCCGGTCCATCACCGAGCTGGTCTGAGCGCGATCGCCCGAACGGGCGGCGGACGGTCTCCGAGCTCTACCGCGTCGAGGGCGCGAGCGAAAAGTGGGAGTGCAGCGCAACCCACCGGCCCTCGGATCGGGCCAGGATGAGCGTCGCCCGGCCGGGCCTCGGATACGTCGTCCCATCGGGATGCCGGCCGACGGAGTCCCACGGGGCGATGACCCCCAGCAGGCCCTCGCTCCCCGCGCAGCGCACCTCGGCGAGCCGGAAGGTGAACCCGCCGATGGTAGGCCAGACGTGCTGCCACTGCTCGCGGCGGAGCGCCTCGCGGCCGTCGACGACCGCGGCGTAGGTGCCAAAGGCCTGGACATCGGGATCGAAGAGCGCGCAGGCCGCCTCGTAGTCGAGCGCGCGCACGCAGCGCTCTAACGCGGCCAGCCACTGCCTGGCGGCCTCGGCCAAGGGGTGATCGTTCGAGAAGGTGCCGGTTCGTTTGGGGGTCGCCATGCCGGCTGTCCGAAAGAATCCCGTCTCCCGCTTCGCGGGTGCCCGCCGAGCTCCTCCCGCGCCGGGCCGGCGATCCCTAGCGAGATCAACGCCGCCCCAGGGTCGGGCGGAGCGGGGTGTCCGGGTCGACCCGGCGGGAGCTCGACCGCGCTCGGGCCGGGCGGCCGATGGGTGCGGCGGCCCTTAGTGCACGCCGGCGAGGTAGAAGGGGCGGCACACCCGTGAGACCGCCTGGTCCTGCCTGCCCTCAAGGAAGAGGATCTCCAGGTGTTGCGCCGCACCGAAATTGCGCGCAAAGATCGATGAAAGCTTTCTGGCGAGGCGCTCGTCCGGCCCGGTGATCGTCTGGAGGCAGAGGGCGACGTCGAATCCGCCCCCAGCGTTATGGCGGACCACGGCCAGGTAGGCTTTCAAGACGTGCGGGATCCCGCTCAGCGCCTTCGCAAACTCCGCTTTCAGGAGCCGTTCCGGGGGGCCGTCCTGCTCGGCGAGGAACTGGACGCGTGAGCGGATATGACCTTCCAGCCGCGGCGTCTGCTCCATGGCGCTAGTGCTGTCTCGGGGGGATCTTGCTCCGTTTCCGAGTTCGCGGGGCCGCCGGGCCGGCGCCTTTCGACGCGGCCCCCAGACGAGGAAGTTTGCCGCGCCCGATGATCGTCGACAGGGCGCCGGTCAGCCTGTCTTCCGGCGGCGGCATCATGGCCATCGACTCGTGTCCCTGGATCTCGTGCCAGAGGTGGGTGACCCGGCGCCGCAGGGTCCGGATCGTCTGGTAGGACGGCACCAAGGTGGCGGGGTCGGGGGCGGGCGCTCCGCCCGGCCCGGCCGTGGGGTGCGCGCGCTCCCGGACCGCCTCGGCGGCCTTAGAGAGTTCGCGTCCGGCGGCGATCATCGCCACCTGGCACACCACCGTGTGCGGCAGCACCCCCGTCATCCGCGAGGCGCGGCGGTAGTAATCGATCGTCCACTCCGACAGTCCCAGGTCCCGAAGTTTCTTGACGGACCGCTCGAAGTCGCGGCGGCGTTTCCGGCCAAGACTGGTGAGGGTGCGGCGTTCGCGCTCCATAGGTACTCGAGTATATGCCCGGAACCCGCCGCCGCTAGACGCCCCCCACCTCCACCACTTTGCGCCGGCCGGACCGCCCGGCGACGATGCGCACCTGGGACTGCGGGACCCCAAAGTGCTCCGCCAGCGCCGCGACGACCGCCGCGTTGGCCCGTCCTTCGTGCGGCGGAGCCGTCACCGCTACGCGCAGCGTGCCGTCCTCGAGACGCTCGACCCGAGCGGCCCGGGCGCGGGGGATGACCGTGACGGTGGCGCGCATCGCCGCGGCTACCTCACCGCCCGCGCCCCGGGGCGGTCTTCCGGCCCGTGCCCAGATCGGGGTCCACCCCCCGAAACCATCTCAGAAAGGTGATGCACCTCTCCACCGCGTGCTCGAAGAGCGCCTTCCCACGCTCCGGGGAGGCCAGCGAGGGGTCCGACAGGCTTCCCGTCTCGGGCGGGGCGACGTCCTCCATGTCGAGCGGCACGGCGACCCGGATCCCGTCCATTCTGATGGCGCCGAGGCCGTCCGTGGGGCAGCCCAGGACCGGGCGCCGCCCCCAGGCCCCTGCGCGGTGCATCTGGACCCGCCCCGGTCGGACGTGCATCATCAGCGAGCCCACCGGCTCGCCGCCGTGCCCGAGGTCGACCTTCGCCCCGTAGACCCGCTCCACCACCTCCGGCGCCTGGACCAGCCCGAACGGGGCGATCGACGGGATGACGAGCCCCCGCGCGCGCCGGTAGCGTCTGGTGACCAGGTCGACGATCCCGGCGTTGCCGGCGTGGCCGTTGAAGATCGCGATCCGGGGGAACCCGTGGGCGAGCAGGCAGTCCACCGTGTCGGTGAGCACCGCGTCGAGGGTCGACGCCCGGAGCGTGATCGTCCCGGGAAAGTTGCGAAAGTACTCGGAGTAGCCGAAGGGCATGATCGGCGCCACGACATCCCCCGTCGCCTCGGCCGCCCGGGCGGCGATGTCGTCGATGATGAGGTAATCGCCCATGGGCGTGTGGGGACCGTGCTCTTCGATCGAGCCGAGCGGGATCACCGCGGTGACGCCCGAGGCGATCGCCTCGCCGGCCTCGGTCCAGATCATCTCACCGAGTCGCATGCTGGCCTCCCTTCTATCTCTCCATCCACACCCGGTTGACGTAGCCGACGCTGAAGGCGCCGAGCCCGCCGGGCAGGGGGACGTACCCTTTGACGGCGCTGCGCGCCGCCTCCGCCTGCGGTCGCCAGACGACGAAGATCCAGGGGCCTCCTGGAAGAGGATCCGCTCCACGTCGGCGTAGACCGCCCGGCGCTTGCTGCGTCCGTGATCCGCTGGTCCTCCGCCAACTTGGTCGAGCCGCGCCTGCTTGAACTTTACCGCGGCCGCATAGGCCGTCCCGGTTGAGTGGAAGTACCGGTAGTAGAAATCAGGGTCGGCCCAGGGCAGGCGCAGGTGTCCATCATCGTCATGTAGTCCCCGGTCACCCGCTTTTGGAGCAGCGTCGCCACGTCGTTGATCTTGAGATCCACCGTCGCCCCCCGCGACCGCAGCATGGTGGCGACCACCTGCGCCGTGTCGAGGTGCACGGTGAGGTTCGCCGAGTCGAGGACGAGGCGGAGATCCTGGGGCCTAGAGCTCGTACCGCAGCCGGTAGACGAGCAACTCCTGCAGCCGGAAGATCGTATCTGGATCCCCTTCGCACCGGACGGTCCGCGCAGCGGTGCGTGAGACCCCCGGCACCAGCGCGGCGGTTTGGGCCATATCGGACCGGTTGTACTCGATCTCCATCACCACCGGATTGGGCACCGCCGTCGGCGCGACCTGCCCCCGCGTTCGGACCGCCTCGGCCGCGGCCTTCCGGATCCGTCGGCAGGCTTCCTGCGGGTGGAGGCTGGCCGCCACGCCCCGGCCGCTGGCGCGCTTCACGGGAACCAGGACCGCCTTCGGCATCGACTCGTGGGCCTGCGCGATCGTCGCCTCGTCGCCGGTGATCAGCGTGACCGGGACCCCGAAGCGGCCGGCCACGAGCGCGTTCAGGTCGGCCTCGTTCACCACGCGCCCGTTGATGCGAAGGTTATAGATCATGGCCCCATTCCAGGTGTGGTCGAGGATGGCGTCCGCGGTGCCCGCCCGCGCGTGGGTGCCGGTGATGAACACCGCGTGGAACGATCCGTCCATCCCTTCCATCTGCAGGGAGTCCCGCATCGCCCCCCGGATGAGCACCGCGCGCTCGTCCAGCCGCGCCGGCAGGAGGTTCTGCATGCCCGCGTGACTGTCGCACACGACGACCTCCGTGGCGCCCCCGTCGAACGCGCCGGCGATCGCGGCGTTGACCTCGTCGGTCATGAGCTCCCGTCCCTCCTGATACTGCCTCGCGCTCTCCGACGTCTGGAGGCTCGTCACCACCCCCGCCACGCCTTCGATGTCCGCCGAAACGAACACCCGACATGCTGCCACCGCTCCACCTCCGTTTGGATGTCCCGGAGGACTTAGCCGCGGGGAGGGGGTCCCCTTTCCAGATGCGGCCCCCACAGGCGGCGCTGGCGGAAGGGGAGGGGGGAGGGATGGCGATCTCCCTCACCATCGTTTTCTCCAGTGGATGGACCCGTGGGCCGCCGATCCGGAACGGGAGGGGGGCCGCGGCGAATTCGAGGGGGCGGGGTCCGCAGGCCGATGCATTCCACACAGGTCCGGTCGAGCTCGACGTCCCGCAGGGCCGAGGGGTTCCTCTTCGGCGCGCTCGGCGTCCTCGCGTTCAGCTTCACCCTGCCCGCCACCCGGATCGCCGTCGGTCAACTGGACAGCACCGTGGTCGGGCTCGGCCGGGCGATGGTCGCCGCGGTGCTGGCCACCCTTGTGCTGGCCGTTCGCCGCGAGCCGCTGCCTCCCGCGGCGATGTGGGGGCGGATCGCAATCGTCGGCGCGGGCGTCGTCGTCGGGTTCCCGCTCTTTTCCGCGATAGCCCTGCGGCACCTGTCCTCCGCGCACAGCGCCGTCATCGTCGGCCTCCTGCCCGTCGCCACGGCGGTGCTCGCGGTGGGGCGGGCGGGAGAGCGGCCGACGGCGCGGTTCTGGCTGGCTTCCGCGGCCGGCCTCGCCGCGGTCCTGGCCTTCGCCGTCGCCGAGGGGGCGGGCACGCTCCGGGGAGCCGATCTGCTCGTGCTGCTGGCGGTGGCGCTGGGGGCGTTGGGCTACGCCGAGGGCGGCGCGCTCGCCCGCGAGATCGGAGGGTGGCGGGTGATCTGTTGGGCGCTGGTGGCGACGGCCCCGTTCATTGCGCCCGCGGTCGCGGCGGCGATCGTCCGGACCGGCCTTCGAGCCGACCCCGCGGCCTGGTTCGGGTTTGCGTACGTGTCGGTCGTCAGCATGTTCCTCGGGTTCTTCGCCTGGTACCGGGGCATGGTGGCCGGCGGCGTGGCGCGGATCGCGCAGCTTCAACTCGCGCAGCCGATCCTGACCCTCATCTGGTCGGTGCTGCTGGTCGGGGAGCGCGTCGGCCCCCTGACCGTCGCCGCCGCCCTCCTCGTTCTCCTGAGCGTGGGCGCCACGCAACGCGCCGCGGTGCGCCGGCCGCCCGCCGCGGGGGCCCTCCCCGTCCGCCTGACCGAGGCGGTGGAGCGCGACACGCCGTGAGGCCCGCCGTGGCCGTCATCGGCCTGCTCGTGATCTTCGGCATCCTGTGGGATGCGTTCGAGACCGTGGTGCTCCCCCGACGAGTTTCGCGCCGCCTGAGGCTCGTCGTGTTCACGTTCGTTCCCGCCTGGCGGGTGTACTCGGCGCTGATGCGGCGGATCCCGCCCGGCGGCCGGCGGGAGACCTACCTGGGGTACTTCGGCCCGCTCTCGATCATCGCGCTCCTGGCGCTGTGGGCGCTCGGGCTGATTCTGGGATTCGGCCTGCTGCTGTGGGGGTTGGGGTCGCCTTTGGCGGGCCCCGACGGAGCGGCGACGGTCGGCACCGACCTGTACATGAGCGGAACGACCTTCTTCACCCTCGGCCTCGGCGACGTGACGCCCCGCGGTGGGGCGGCGAGGGCCGTCGCGATCGCGGAGGCCGGCATCGGGTTCGGCTTCCTGGCGTTGGTCATCTCGTACCTGCCGGTGCTGTCCCAGGCATTCTCCCGGCGGGAGATCCAGATCACCCTCCTCGATGCCTGGGCCGGCTCGCCCCCCGCGGGGGGCGAGCTGCTGCGGCGGGTGGGCGCGCACGATCACCGGTCGGCGTTCGAACCGTTTTTGCGGGAGTGGGAGCTCTGGGCGGCCGAGCTCTTGGAATCGCACATCGCCTACCCGAACCTCTGTTATTTCCGGTCCCAGCACGACAACCAGTCGTGGCTCTCGGCGCTCGTCACCATCGTGGACGCGTGCGCCCTGATCATGACGACCGTGGAGGGGATGCCGGGGCGGGGCGCGGCGCTGACCTTTGCGATGGCCCGCCACGTGGTCGTCGATGTGAGCCAGATCCTGAACCGGCCGCCCCGCCCGCCGGCGGTCGATCGTCTCCCCGCCGCGGACCTCGCCCGGCTGCGCGAGATCCTTGGCGGGTCCGGCATTCCGCTGCGGGAGGCCGGCGAGGCGGGGCGACGGCTTTCCGAGCTGCGGCGGATGTACGAACCGTACGTGAGCGCGCTCTCGGACTACCTGATGATGCCGTTGCCGGTGTGGATCCCCGCCCAGGGGCTGCGGGACAACTGGCAGAAGTCGAGGTGGAAGTAGGCTAGATAGGGGGACGAGACATGCGTAATCTGACGTGGGTTGCCGGCCAGAAGCGGACCTATCCAGCGGATGCCCGTTAAATGTGCATCATCGAGCCGCCGAGGGGATTCGCGTCGGCGCGGGCTGATCTTTCTGATGCGCGGACCGACGTCTACGATGAACCTCAAGACGGGCTTGCCTACGCCGGTCTCGTGGCGATCGTTGTTGCGCTGGAACCAGTCGCTATGTTGTTCCGCTTGAAGTCCCGAAGAAACTGGAACAAATCTCGCGTGAGTACCGTTCTGCTAACTACCCCGCGTCGCGCGGACGAATCAATCCTAACGTGCCCTGCACCAAACATCGCGGCGAACGGGCGGGCATCCGAGACAACCCTGATGGAGGCGATCTTCTCCCCTTTGACGTGATACCACTCGGCTACGAACGACGTGCCTGCGGGCGTATTCGTCACGAGGTCGTACAGCATGCAGACGTCGTTTCCGTCGACAAAGAGCTTCTTCATATCGATACGCTGGACCATGGCGTGAAGCTTCTTCAGCGCCTCCAGGCACGGCTCCGGTTTGTCGAAGGAATCGATTGGGCCGTGGAAGGAGAGATTGTCGTGAAGGTACCTTCTTGCCGAAGCGAAGTCTCCCTTTCCTAGAGCCTGCGTGTACCCTTGTACTACCTCGGCCGCGTTAGCCATCTTCGCCCTCCTTTGTCCTTTTCGGTTGGTCGTGCCAAATAGGTCAGACTGAACGCTCACTTGGCCTTCACGTAAGTCTTCAGAAACGAAGCTCTGGATCTGCGAATGACTTCACTCGCATGTCTGTTTTAAACTCGCGGAGCTGGAGCGGAACGTTCTGCGAGCCGGAGGTCGCGGCCCGAAGCCCGTTCTTGTCTGTGGTGGCTTCCACTTCGAGGAACGCGCCCGCAACCCACTCCCCTTGCCGCGCTGCCTCCGGTGATTCATCTACGCGGGCGCAGGCCGGGCGTAGAAACCTGGCTCCGAAGGACCCTTCGATTTCCTGGCGCGAGAATCGGATGTCTATCGTCCGGGTGCGGACAGCGTCGTCGCCCGACTTGCGGACATCTTGTTCATCGAAGCGGTCCGCGGATACTTTGCCTCGCCCGAAGCTGAACATCTCGGGCTCGCGGTGGCCTTTCGAGACCCGCGCATAGGCGCCGCGCTCGGCCACGATCCACCAGCGCCCGGAGACCGACTGGAATGTGAAAGCGCTCGCGCACCAAGCGAAAATGTCGCGCACCGCTTTTGCGATCCAGTTCGCTGGTCGGAGACCCTCCGCTACGCTGCGTGACGGGCTGCCGCATGCACAAAGCCGCCGCCTTGCTTCGCGCGGAGCAATGCGACCATCCCCCAGATCGCCGATCGCGTCGGATACAATGCCGAGGTAGGCTTCAGTCGGGCATTCAAGCGATTCCTCGGAGCTGTGCCGGCAGCGTGTCGCCGGAGCGTATCATCGACGGCCGAACTACGACACGAAGCCTCGACGCGCCCTCCGACAACGAGCGGCCCGGGAAGAGTGAGGCCTCGCTCACGTTCTTAATCGAGGAGCATATTCGGTACATAGACACCCCGGGTGCATCACTAGTGTATCGTCCGGAGGGTGCGGTTACTCGGCACCAATGCGAATCTGCAGTGCGCAAGCATGCGAGCGCGAAGCGTTAGTATCAATACATTCCGGACGTAGCACTAGTGCATCCCCCCGGCCGCGGGGGCCGGCCTCCGCAGGAAGGGGATGCAGAACACCATCAAGAGCATCACCGCCGCCACGATCTGAAAGGCGTGCTCGAAGGACAGCACGGAGGCCTGGCGGACGATGATGCCGTCCACCACGGCCAGCGCCTGCTGCTGGGCCGTGATCGCGTCGCTGCCGGCCCGCCCCATCATCAGCGAGAGCTGGTGCACCAGTTGCGAGAAGGCGGGGTTCGTCGGCAAGGCCTGCTCAACGAGCCGGGCGTGGTACCGTTGAATGCCCCGCTCGATCAACGTCGCCAACACCGCGGTGCCGAACGAGGCGCCGAGCTGGAGCTGCAGGTTGAGCAGGCCGGCCGCCCCGGTCAGCTTCCGCCGATCCACCGCCGCCAGTCCGGCGTTCATCAGCGGGATGAACAGCATCGACAGCCCGAACCCGTTGATCATCAGCGGGACCACCGTCTGCAGCGGGCCGGTCTCGAGCGTCCACCGGGACATCAGGAACACGGCCGAGGAGACGCAGGCCAGGCCCATCGTTGCCATCACCCGCGGGCCCACGCGGTAGAGGAGCAGGCCCGAGATCGGGCTCATAATCATGGTCACCAGTCCGCGCGGCATGAAGGCGAGTCCGGTCTGCGTGGCGGTGTAGCCGAGGACCTCTTGCAGGAAGAGCGACTGCAGGAGGAGCGCGCCGATCAGCCCGAAGCCGAGCAGCGTGACGCTGACCCACGCCGCCGCGAACGAGGGATTGGCCAGGACCCGGAGGTCGACCGCCGGGGCGTCCGTCCCCAGCAGCTCCCACAAGACGAACAACAAGAGGCAGGACACGGCGGTGAGGCCGAACCCCCACACCAGTGGAGACGAAAACCAGTCCCAGCGGTTCCCCTCCTCCAAGACCACGAGCAGCGACATAAACCCCACCGTCATGAAGCCGATGCCCACGGCGTCGATCGTGGTCCGGTGGGCCTTGATGTACGATGGCTCGATGACGAAGCTCGCGACCATCAACAGCCCGATGATCCCGACCGGCAGGTTAATGTAGAAGATCCAGCGCCAGCTGTAGGTGTCGGTGATCGCGCCGCCGAGCAACGGGCCGATCGTCGGCCCCAGCACAATGACCAGCCCGTACAGCCCCGTCGCCAGCCCGCGCTGCTCGGGCGGGAAAGTCTCGCCCAGGATCGCCTGCTCCGTGGGGCCGAGGACGCCGGCGCCGAGGCCCTGCAGGACGCGCGCGGCGACGAGGAAGGGCAGGGACGGGGCCAGGCCGGCGAGCATCGACGCGCCCATGAACACCACCAGGCAGGCCTGATAGAGCGGCTTGCGGCCGAACACCGAGGCCAGCCACCCCGTCAGGGGGAGCACGAGGACGAACGCGATGAGGTACCCGGTGGTGACCCAGGTCACCTCGGTGATCGACACCCCGAACGCCGCCTGGATGCTGGGGAGGGCCACGTTCACGATGGACGCGTCGACCGTGCCCATCAGCGTGCCGAACGTCACGGCCGCGACGATCAGCCACCGGTTGGGCGGGGAGACCGGGGCGGGGGCAGCGCGGGCAGACGCGACGGCCATCAGGGGGCCTTGCCGACCCCGGGGCCTTGGACCGCCGCCCGGCGGGTCGTGTCCACCGTCACCTCGACGGACAGCCCGACCTGGAGGGCCTCGGCGGCGGCGTCGTCGAACGCGATCCGCACGGGGACCCGCTGAACCACCTTCGTGTAGTTTCCCGTCGCGTTCTGCGGCGGCAGGAGCGACAGGGCCGAACCGGTGGCCGGCCCGAGGCGCTCGACGTGCCCCGGGAACGTCCGGCCGAGGAGGTCGACCCGGATCGCGGCGGGCTGCCCCACGCGCATGTTGCGCAGCTGGGTTTCCTTGAAGTTGGCCTCCACCCACTTCTGCGAGGAAAACACCAGCGTGAGGAGCGGCTGGTTGGGCTGGACGACCTCGCCGGGCTGCGCTGAGATCTGGCTCGCCGCGACGCCGTCCGCGGGCGCATAGATGCGCGTCTCCTGCAGCTGGACCCGCGCCGCGGCCAGCTGCGCCCTCGCCTGCGCGACCTGCGCCTGCGCCGCGGCCACCTGGGCCTGGCGCTGCCTGACGATGGCGAACCCGCTCCTGGCGCTCTCCACGCC
>DATEHM010000305.1:0-4381 GCA_035279545.1 bacterium
CGAAATAATCGGAAATGCTGCAGGCCTCATCACTATCATGAGGCCTGCAGTGGGTGAGTATGGTAGCGGGGGCTGGATTTGAACCAGCGACCTTCGGGTTATGAGCCCGACGAGCTACCGGACTGCTCCACCCCGCGCCGAGTTCAATATGCGAAGAGCACTTCGAGAAGTGAACGGCGAGTTCATTATAACATCGAATCGGCCTCTGTCAACGCTCCGAATCGCGCCAATCGCGCCACCTAAAATCTTACCGGGCGCCATCCCCTACCCTATGCGCCCGGAGGCCCCGGTGACCCCTGCCGCCCGAGGCGAGGATGTCCGTGCCGTCCACCCGCGCTATACCCTCGCCCCGGGGCGCACGAAGCCCCGCATCTTGGATGAGGTCTTTGCCACGACGGCCTATCACCGCAAGTAAGCCATTACCCTCCTCAACGGCCCCGAGCGCACCGCCGAGCCGCCGCGCCGCCATCGCGCCCCGCCCTATTCCGCGCCGGTCATCACCGTCCTCGCGGCGATCTGGGAAGCTGCCAGCTATCCCTGGTCGACCCGCCTCCATGCCCTGCTGCCGCTGTGGCTGCCCCGGGCCCGCCGCCACTTCCCCCTCTCACCGGCCCCGGAGCGGCAGGTGCGCCGGATCAGTTTCCCCGCACCATCGACCGCCGTTTGCAGACCTGCAAACGGCAGGTCCGACACCGGCTGTACGGGCGCACCATGCCCGGCACCCTGCTCAAGCACCAGATCCCCGTCCGCACCCAGCACTGGAATGTCACCACGCCCGGCTTCACCGAGGTCGATCTCGTCTCCCATTCGGGCAATTGGACCGATGGCGAGTTTCTCCAGTCCCTCAATCTCACCGACATCCGTGGAGTCCCATCGATCTTCGATCCGCCCGTTGATGATCCCCCGCGGCCAGAGAACCGGCGGCGCGCTGCACGAATAACTGTCTCCGTCGCAAGGAGGCAACCGTGCCCGTCGACATGCACAATCATTTCTACCCCCGTCCGTACATCGAACGACTCAAGCAAGAGCGAGGCATCCCGCGCGTAGAGGCGACGCCGGGCGGGGAGTATTTTGTCATCTTCCCCGAGGAATTGCGCGCCGCGCAGCAACCGCCGGCCGCGGTTCCGCAGGGACGACCGTTCGGCCCCGCATACTGGGACGTCGGCGAGAAGCTAGCCTGGATGGATCGCGAGGGGATCGACCGGATCGTCATGAGCATCGGCAATCCATGGGTCGACTTCCTGCCACCGACCGAAGCCGTCGCCTGGGCCCGCCGTCTCAACGACGCGCTCCTCGAGATCCGTGAAGCGCACCCGACCCGCATCGCCGCCATGGGCGTCCTGCCCTGCGGCGATATGGAGGCGGCGGTCGCGGAGGTTCACCGGATTCGCCGGGCGGGTCTCTGCGGTGTCATCCTCTCCACGCGGCCGGGGGGCGCGCGCCTCGACGACCGCCGGCTGTGGCCGGTGCTCGGCGCGACCGCGGACACGGCGATGCCGGTCCTCATCCATCCCCACTACTCCCTCGGCGGGGATCTGGATGGGTACGGCCACGGCCTCCCCCTCGTCTACGGGTTCATCTTTGAAACCACCGTGGCGGCCACTCGCCTCATCTGGGAGGCGCACTCGAGGCGTTCCCCGCGCTCAAGGTGGTGGCCGCCCACCTGGGGGGAGCCCTCCCGTATGCGGCCGGCCGCATCGAGGCCTGGCAGGCGGCCTCCGACACGAGCGCCCCCTTGCTGCGGCGGCCGTTTGGCGAGTACGTGAGGAAACTGTTCGTCGATGTCATCTCGTACCACGGATCGGCGGTCCGTGCCGCCGCGGAGACGCTTGGCGCGGACCACCTGATGCTGGACTCCGACCATCCCTTCGGCATCTCCAACCTCGACCTGGTTCGGACGTCTCTGCGTGATGCGGGCTTCTCGCCCGCCGAGCAGGGGCAAATCACGGACGGCACCGCACAGCACCTCTTTGGACTCTAACCGCGGAGGAGGCGTGAGGAGGCGTAGACATGCGGAAACACGTAGGGGCAGGGATCTTGATCGCGCTTGGGACCGCCGTCGCTGGCATCGCCCCCGCGACCGGGCAGGGATCGGTCGCCGTTCGGTTCGGGCTGCTCTACCAGACGCATTCCGCCAGCACCTTCGATCCGATCTACCCGGAGGCGGCGAAGAAGTCCGGCCTCGCTGTACAGATCATCCCATTCCAACGCTACTCCGACGTCCAGATCACCCTCGCGACCGGCCGGATCGACGCCGGGGCGTTCGGGTACGCCAACATCCCGATCATGGCGGAGCAAAACATCCACAACGTGCAGATCATCGCGGGCCAGTCCGTCGGTGCGCAAGGGGTCACCCTGCGTGAGCGTCAAGCACGTCAGCAAGCGGTTCCGCGACATCGCCTCCCCGGATCTGAACGCGCTGCGGGGACGGTGAATCACCTGATCGAACAAGAGGTCAGGCGAGCGTTCGAGGACCGGGTGTCGGCGGGGGACCGTCCCCCGGGGCCGGCGGAAGCACTAACCCCCAAAGCAGATCGGCTTCGCTCACCGTGATGCCCGGCGCCCCCAGCCGGCCCAGCAGGTGCTGGAGGACGAGCGCCCCCGCCGCGATGATGTCCGCCCGCTCGGGTTGAAGCCCGGCGAGGCCCCGCCGCTCTGCCAGCGGGAGCCCAAGCACCGTGCTCGTGATCCGATCGACCGCCCGGCTGGACAACCGAAAGCCGTGGACCCGACCGGGGTCATACGGGGTCAGGCGCTGCTCGATCGCCGCCATCGTGGTGATGGTCCCGCCGACGCCGAACACCCGCTGCGGCGGGCGAGCGACTCCCGCCAGTGCGGGATCTAGCGTCCGGGCCACGCTCTCGCGCAGCGCCGCCGTCTCGCCAGCCAGCGGGGGGTCGTGTGACAGGAACTGTTCCGTGAGCACCACGGCCCCGATCGGCAGGCTGCAACTTCCCTCGATCCGGTTGTGGCTCCCCGCCGTCAGCTCGACGCTGCCCCCGCCGATGTCCACCACGAGGAGCCGCGCGGATCGGCCGCGCGCCCGGATCCCCGCGAGCACACCCCGATAGCCCAACCGGGCCTCCTCGTCACCGCTCAACGTCCTGACGGGGAGGCAGAGGCGCGCGAGCAGCTCGTCCGGGTTCCGTGCGGTACGGAGCGCGTGCGTGGCCACGACGATGGGGGTCCCCGCCCCGGATGCGGCCGCGACCGCGGCGAACTCCTCCACGGCGGCCGCGGTGCGCGCGGCGGCCTGCGGCCGGATCAGGCCCGCCCCCCTGAGTCCCTCCCCCAGCCGGGTGATCGTCAAGCGGCGCAGCACTGGGGTGGGAACCATCGAAGGTCCCGGCCGGCGGGACCGTACGCGGGAAGGAAGGGGACGTGGGATCGGATCCGGCACGTCCGCGACCAGCAGCCGCACCGAGTTGGTGCCGATGTCGATCGCCGCCTGCCGGGACACGCGCGGGACGCTTAGCGAGGAGAGACGAAGCCGCAGACGGCGAGATCGCAGGGATCGCCTGAAACGGCCCCCGGGGCAGCAGCCCGTCCGCGGGCACCCGTCGCCCGGTTCCGCGGCGCGGGTGGGTCTGCCCGCCACCCCGTCATCGTGGCCCCGGGTGACCGCGCGATGGGTGATGGGTTCCCGCCGATGCCGCGCGCGTCCGGCCGTGGCCGCAATCGCTCGACGTCGAGGACATCACGCCACAGGCCGCGAGACCGCATCGCCCGTCACGATCGCCCCGCCCGCACGCACGTATCGAAGTGTTGACGGAAGAGCTCCTTGGCAGGCTCATCTCCGGTGATCCGCAGTGAGACCCCACGCCCCGGGCCGAACTCCACCGCCAAGGACAAGAACGGACAGCACAAACGCTCCAGCGAGATCCATTCCGCAATCGTCACGCCGCCGGCGGTGGGGAGGGTCCCCCATTCCTCGGCAAAATGGAAGATAAATCCGTCCGGGAGTTCCCGTGCGCCTCTGCAGGCGGCGAATACCCGTTGGGCCAGCGCACGATGGCGATCCCTCTGCGCGTCGTCAAACACGGTCAGGTCGCAGGCCAGGGGGTGCGCCGCCTCCCCGCCGACGGTCGTGCCGTCCCTCCCGCTCGTCATCTCAAAATAGGCGCAGCAACCTGCTCAGGCGCTCGCGCAGCTCCGCGGGAGCCTGCTCGCCGCTGCACGAACGGCGGACGATGGCCCTCAGACGCTGTTCAAACTCCACTTTGGAGAAACAGTGCCGGCACTCCTCGAGATGTCGATGAAGCTCGCTGGTGGACTCTCCATCAAGCTCCCGGTCGAGGTACTGCCACAGCTTCTCCAACGCCTCTTCGCAGTTCATTTTGCGTCTCCCTTGACAAGATGCCGATCCCGCACAAAATCCCAC
>DATEHM010000306.1:0-4492 GCA_035279545.1 bacterium
CGGGTCGGGCATCGCCAGAGCGCGGCGAACGCCTGGGGGCCCCGCCCTCGCGTGTAGCGCGAGGCGCGCCCTCCACGGTGCGCGGCGAGGCGGCGCGCGGGGTCCACGGTGTACCCGGCGTAGTAGCTGCCGTCGGCGCACCGCAGCAGGTAGGCGTAGTGCGTCCGCGCCCGCTCCATCGCTGGAGGGATTCGCGCGCGGCGCGCGCATCCCCGCCCGGGCCGCCGATGAGGATAGGAGTTGATCGTCGCCCCATCGAAGGAACAACTCCCCTATGAGCACACGCTATGCGGGCGCGCGCGTCCGGCGCAACGAGGATCCGACGCTCCTGTGCGGCCGCGGCCTGTTTGTCGACGACCTCGCCCTTCCGCGGGTCGCCCACGCCGCGGTGTTGCGCAGCCCCCACGCGCACGCCCGCATCGTGCGGATCGATGCGGGCCGCGCCCGACGCGCCCCGGGGGTGCTCGCCGTGCTGACGCACGCCGATCTGGGCGCGCTCGGCGGTCCCCTGCCGATGCTCATCCCCCATCCCACCCTCGTCCACCCCAAAACCCAACACCCCCTCGCCTCCACCGTCGTCCGGCACGTCGGAGAGCCGGTGGCATTCGTCGTCGCCGAGAGCCGGTACGCGGCCGAAGACGCGGCGGACCTCATCGAGGTCGAATACGCGCCACTCCCCGCCGCGGTCGACCTCGCCGCGGCGGCGGCTCCCGGGGCGCCGCTCGTCCACGCGGACGCCGGGACCAACGTCTGCGCGCACTACACGCAGCGGGTGGGGAATGTCGAGGACGCCATGGCCCTCGCCCCGCACCGGTTCCGGGAGCGGCTGGTCATCGATCGCGGGACGGCCTCACCGTTGGAGACCCGCGGGGTCGTCGCCTCGTGGGACCCCCGCACGCGGCGGCTCGAGATCTGGGACAGCACGCAGGCCCCCATCCCGATCCGCAATGGGCTCGCGGCGATGTTCCACCTCCCGCAACCGAACGTCCGGGTCGTCGCCCCAGACGTCGGCGGGGGGTTCGGACCCAAGGTGATGATGTTCTACCCCGAGGAGATCCTGGTACCGCTGGCGGCGATGCGGCTGGGGCGGCCGGTGAAGTGGATCGAGGACCGGCGAGAGCACTTCGTCGCGACCAACCAGGAACGCGAGCAGATTCACAACGCCGAGATCGCCGTGGACGAGACCGGCCGGGTCCTCGCCGTCCGCACCGTCTTCCTCTATGACGCCGGCGCCTACTGTCCCTACGGCCTGATCGTCCCGATCGTCGCCAGCACCACGCTCCCCGGCCCCTACCGCCTGCCCAACTATCACGGGGAGTTCAAGGCGGTCTTCACCAACAAGACCACCGTGAGCCCGTACCGGGGCGCCGGGCGGCCCCACGGCGTGTTCGTGATGGAGCGGCTGCTGGACCGCGCCGCGCGCGAGCTCGGGATCGACCGCGTCGAGATCCGCCGACGCAACCTCATTCAACCCGATGAGTTCCCCTACTCGGTGGGCCTGATCTATCAGGACAACGCGCCGGTTGAATACGACAGCGGGAACTATCCCCGCTGCCTCGAGCACGCGACGGAGCTGATCGGATACGCCGGGTGGGCCGACCGGCGGGCCGCCTACCGCGCGACCGGTCGGTGCGTGGGGCTGGGGGTGGCCTGCTACGTCGAGGGCACCGGCATCGGCCCCTACGAGGGCTGCCGCGTGACCGTGGACCCTTCGGGAAAGGTGTTCGTCTCGACCGGGGTAGGCACCCAGGGGCAGGGGCACATGACCGCGTTCGCCCAGCTCGTCGCCGACCAGCTCGGGGTGACGCCGGGCGACGTGATCGTGCGGACCGGCGACACGGACGGGTTCCGGTGGGGAACCGGCACCTTCGCCAGCCGCGCCGCGGTCGTCGCCGGCACCGCGGCCTCCCTCGCCGCAGTGGCGGTCCGCGAGAAGACCCAGCTCGTCGCCGCCACGCTGCTGGAGGCACGCCCGAAGGAAATTGACCTGGCGGAGGGCAAGGTGTTCGTTCGGGGGGTCCCCGCGCGCGCGCTGTCGCTCGGCGAGGTGGCCGCGGCGGCCAACCCCCTGCGGTTCGCGATGCCCGCGGAGTGGGAGGGGCCCGGGCTAGAGGCCACCCGCTACTTCGCGCCCCCGCGGGGGACGTTCAGCAATGGCGTGCACGCCTGCATCGTGGAGGTCGATCCGGAAACCGGGATGCTGGCGATCCTGCGGTACGTCGTCGTCCACGACTGCGGCCGCCTGATCAACCCGCTCATCGTCGAAGGACAAATCCACGGCGGGGTCGCCCAGGGCATCGGCGGGGCCTACTGGGAGAAGCTCGCATACGATGCGCAGGGACAACCGCTGGCCACGACGTTCATGGACTACCTGCTGCCCACGGCGGTGGAGGTCCCCTCCCTCGAGGTCGGGCACGAGGAGACCCCCACCCCGCTCAATCCGCTGGGGATCAAGGGAGCCGGTGAAGCCGGGGTGATCCCCGTGGGGGCGGCGATTGCGCAAGCGGTCGAGGACGCGCTGCGCCCGGTTGATGTCCACATCACCGAGATGCCGCTCAGCCCCAACCGGGTGCGGCAACTCGTGGCGGAAGCCCGGAGGACCCCATGAGACTCGAGGGCACGAACACGCTTCTCGCATCGGTCGACACGGTGTGGAAGACGATCAACGACCCCGATGCGCTCCGGCGGTGCACGCCGGGCCTCAAGGAGCTCACGGCAACCGGCCCCGACACCTACGCGGCCACGCTGCAGATCGGGATCGCCGCCGTGAAGGGGACCTACGTCGGGACCCTCCGCATCACGGACAAGCAGGCACCGACCCACTATAAGATCACCCTGGAAGGAACCGGGGGGGCCGGCTTCATGAAGGGCGAGGGCACCGTGGATCTCGAACCGCAAGAGAACGGGACGCTGCTCAAGTGGGTCGGCGACATCCAGGTCGGCGGCCTGATCGCGGGCGTCGGGCAGCGGATGCTGGGAGGCATCGGGAAGATGCTGATCGGACAGTTCTTCAAGTGCCTGGAAGCGTCCCTGGGGAGCGGGTCGTGAAACCGGCCCAGTTCGAGTATCACGCCCCCGGCACGGTCGACGAGGCGGTGGCGCTGCTCGCCCGATACGGCGACGAGGCGAAGGTGCTCGCCGGCGGCCAGAGCCTGGTCCCCCTCATGAACATGCGCCTGGCCCGACCGGCGAACATCATCGACATCAACCGGATCGAGGCGCTGGCGTATCTCCGTTATGAGCACCGCGTGCTGCGGATGGGCGCCCTCACCCGCCAGCGGTCGGCCGAGCGTTCGCCGATCGTCGCGCAGCACTGTCCGATTCTGCGGGACGCGCTGCGGCTGGTGGGCCACGTGCAGATCCGGAACCGAGGGACGATCGGCGGAAGCATCGCCCACGCCGATCCGGCCGGGGAGCTCACCGCGATCCTGCTGGCGCTGGATGGGGAGGTCAGCGTGCGCGGTCCCAAACGCACCCGGGTGATCGCCGCCGCGGACCTCTTCGTCACGTATCTGACGACGTCGCTGGACCCGCACGAGTTGCTGGTGGAAGTTCGGTTTCCCGTCCCCCCCGCGGGGGCCGGATGGTCCTGGATGGAGATCGCGCGCCGGCACGGCGACTTCGCCCTCGCCGGCGTGGGCGTGGTGCTGGCGGTTCGCGCAGACCGGATCGCCGCGGCCCGGATCGGGCTGACGGGGGTGGGCCCCACGCCGGTGCGGGCCGCCCAGGCCGAGCGGAGGCTCGTCGGCCAGCCCCCCTCCGCCGCCCTGTGGACCGAAGCGGCGGACGCGGTGCGCGATGCCGTGGACCCGGACGGCGACATCCACGCATCGGCGGAATACCGGAAGCACGTCGCCGGCGTGCTGACCCACCGCGCGCTCCGGGAAGCCTACGAGCGCGCCCGGAAGGTGGCGTGATGGCGCGCCGGGAGATCACGCTGCGGGTCAACGGGACGACCTTCACCGCGTCCGCGGAGCCGCGGAAGACGCTGGCCGATTTCATCCGCGAGGACTGCGGCCTCACCGGGACGCACCTCGGGTGCGAGCACGGAGTGTGCGGCGCCTGCACGATCCTCATGAACGGCCGGACCGTGCGGTCGTGCCTGTTGTTCGCGGTGCAGGCGGAGGGGGCCGACCTGATGACGGTCGAGGGGTTGGCGGAGGGGGACCGGCTCCACCCCATCCAGCAGGCGTACTGGGACCACCACGCCCTTCAGTGCGGGTTCTGCACGCCGGGGTTTCTGATGACGACGGTGGAGTTTCTCCAGGACCACCCCCAGCCGAACGAGCGGGAGATCCGCGAGGGGCTGGCCGGCAACCTCTGCCGGTGCACGGGGTATCAAAACATCGTCAAAGCGGTCGCGGCTGCATCGCGGATGGTCGCCGCCGACCCGCACTGGGTGCCACGGTGGGCTTCCCCCGGCCCGCCGGCCGCGGCGAGCACCACCGCCGGGAACGGCGGAGCCCCGGCGTCCAGGAAACGCGCGGCGCGC
>DATEHM010000307.1:0-3012 GCA_035279545.1 bacterium
CGGGGCCCCGATCGAGCGCGCGCGCGGCCCGGGCCTCGGCACCCCTGGCCCCCCGCCGTCGTTCCGACCAGTTGCGCCAGTCCACCAGGATCGGGCTCGCGTTGAAGATCGACGAATACCCACCCGTGATGATGCTCACCACCAGGCCGAAGGCGACGTCGCGGATCGTCTCGCCCCCGAAGATGTAGACCGCCCCGATCGCCAGCACGGCGGTCATCGCGGTGTTGATGGACCGCACGATGGCCTCCAGCACGCTGCGGTTCACCAGGTGCTCGAACGGCTCGCGCGTCCGCAGCGCCAGGTTCTCGCGGATCCGGTCGAAGATGACGATCGTGTCGTTGATCGAATACCCGGCCACCGTGAGGAGCACCGCGAGGAAGCTGCTGTTGACCTCCCGCTGGGTCAGCGCGAACGCGCCGATCACCACGAGCAGATCGTGGAGGAGCGCGATGTCCGCGGCGACGGCGAACCGAACGGAGTGGAAGCGGATGGAGATGAACACGACCTGCAGAATTAACCCGATCGCCACACCGAAGATGGCAACGTTGCGCAGCTCCGCGCCGATCTCGGGCCCGACCGTGTCCACGCGCAGCATTTTCGTGGTGGGGAACCGAGCGGTCACCGCGTCGATCACCGCGGTGGTCCGCTCCGGGGGCAGCGGACGGGTGCGGATGATCACCTGGTTATCGCCGGAGCGCTGGATGATCGCGTCCCCGAGCTGGAACCGGTTCATGACGTCCCGGATGTCCCCGACGGCGAACGGTTGGCTGATCCGCAATTCGAGCGAGTTGCCCCCGGTGAAGTCCACACCCCAGTTCAGCGCATGGTGGTCGTTGACGTGGTGGACGTACAGGGCGATCAGCCCCGGGATGATCACCGCAAGCGACAGCGCGTACCACCACCGCCGCCGGCCGATCAGGTTGAAGGTGCCGGACGTCGCCATCGCCTAATCCCCCGCCGCCGGCGCCGGCTCCCGCCGCCGGCCCGTGGTGGCGATGCCCTGGATCCACTTCGCCGCCGTCGAGTCGAGCGCGAGATCGACGAAGACCCGGGTGACGACGATCGCGGTGAAGATACTGGTCAGGATCCCCAGCATCAAGGTGACGGCAAACCCGCGGACCGGCCCCGTGCCAAGCCAGAGCAGCACCGCCGCCCCGATCAGCGTCGTCGTATTCGAATCGAAAATGGTGACGATGGCCCGGCTCCAACCCGTGCCGATCGCGGCGCGAAGGGTCTTCCCTCCCCGCAGCTCCTCCTTCACCTTCTCGAAGATGATCACGTTGGCGTCCACGGCGACCCCGAGCGAGAGGATGAACCCGGCGATGCCCGGCAGGGTAAGGGTGGCCCCGATCAGCGTCAGCAGCGCAAACAAGAGGAGAGTGTAGACGACGAGCGCCAGGTCCGCCAGGATCCCGGGGAACCGGTAGTACAGCGCCATGAAAAGGACGACCAGCACGACCGCGATGTAGCCGGCGCGCACGCTCAGGTCGATCGAATCACGCCCCAGGAGCGGGCCGACCGTCCGGTTCTCCACCACCTCGACCGGCACGGGGAGCGCGCCGCCGCGTAGCAGGACCGCCAGGTCCCGCGCCGACTCCAGGGTGAATCCGCCCTGAATGATCCCGCGCCCGCCGGGGATCGCGCTGTTGATCACCGGGGAGCTGATCACGCGATTGTCGAGCACAATCGTGAGGTACTTCCCGATATTCTTGCTGGTGTAGTCCTCGAACTTCTTCGCGGCGGAGCTCTTCAAGGTGAAGCCGACGATCGGCGCGCCGAACTGATCGAACTGCTCCTGCGCCGTGATCAGGTCCGCGCCCGTGAGCAGCACCTTTTTCGGGACATGGTAGACCTGCTTGGTATTCGGATCCACGGCCGTGTTGCTGTCCGTCCACCCGGTTCCCGCCGGCAGCGAGGTCGTGGTCGTGTCGACGAACTCGAGGAGCGCGGTCTTGCCGATCAACTCGATCGCCCGCTGCGGGTTCTCAATCCCCGGCAACTCCGCGACGATCCGATCCCTCCCCTGCCGGGTGATCGCCGGCTCGGCCACGCCCAACTGGTCGATGCGGTTGCGGATCACCCGGAGCACGCCGTCCATGGCGCCGTTGGTAATCGGCGTCTGGGCGGTCGGCTTCGCCTGCAGCACAATGTGACTCCCGCCGCGGAGATCCAGCCCGAGGTTCAGGTGTAACCGAGGGGCCTGAAACGTCGGATTCGTCGGTCCCCCGGGAAACACCACCGGCTCAAACGTGATCAGGAACGCCACCAAGGCGATGAGGAGCACCCCAAGAAGCCTAACCGGATGACTGGGTCTCACGGACGCGATCCCCTCCAGCGTATCCCCCTCATCCCGGGGCGGGAGAGCGGGAAAGGCATAAAAAAAGGCTGTGAAAGCCGCGCTTCATTATATCGGCGCCCCAAGCGCGCTGTCAAACAACCGGACCCGGCTCCCGGCGGGCACCGCCGCTACGCGTCCGTCGCCGCGGCCCCTTCCCGGCCCCCGGAGCGCCACGCCGACCCTACACCGTCGACAGGGGCGGACGAAACGGATCGCGGCGGGCGGTTTGGCGGCCGCGGGGGAGATCCCCCTCGTGCCCCGGTGCGGGCCGGTAGTGCCCCTCAAAGAACCGGAGCGCACCCTCGCTGAGCAGATGGTAATAGGTGGAAAAGGTGCGCCGCGCCGCAGTTCCGCTCCACCGCTCGGGGAGGAGCTCCTGCGGGAGTCCGGGATCGACAAAGAGGAATTTCCGGAACGCGTGCACGAGCCGCGTCCGCTCCACGAAGCAGGTGGCATCGGACGGCGGATCCCCTCCCAGCGGCCCGCCGGGCTCCGCCGGCGAGACCGCGGCCCGGCGCCGATCGAGGCGCGGCTGCCACTCCGTGACGAAACCCGCGTACGCGGCGTCGATCGCCCCCAGATCCCAGTAGCGGGCGGCCAGCCGGTCATCGGGGGTCGGGCCGTCGTGGCTCGCGGTGAACGTCTCGACGCCGCCGCGCAATCCGTACCGATCC
>DATEHM010000308.1:0-3962 GCA_035279545.1 bacterium
GCGATGGGGCGGTTGGTCGACGACGCGATCGTCGTGCGCGAGAACATCACGCGCCACCTCACCATTCCCGGGCGGACCGTGCTGGAGGCGGTGGTCACGGCGACGCAGGAAGTCGGGCTGCCGGTCCTGGCCTCCACCGCCTCCACGATCGCGGTGTTCTTCCCGGTGGTGTTCCTGAGCGGCATCGCGCAGCGGCTGTTTGTGCCGATGGCGCTGATCATTGTCTTCGCCCTCGCCGCGTCCTACGTCGTCTCGATGACGATCGATCCGGTGCTGAGCATCCGGTTGCTCCGCGTGGCGGCTTCCGCAGCGCCATCCGACGCCACCGGGCCGCTGGCGCGGATGAACCGGTGGAGCGAAAGACTGATGGGGCGGCTCGACGAGGGGTACCAGACGGCGCTGGGGTGGACGCTCAGGCACCGCGTCGTCGTCCTTGCGGGCATCGCGGTGATCTTCGTGCTCTCGCTGGTGGCGGCCCGCGGGATCGGCACGGAGTTCTTCCCGGCGACCGATGAGAGCCAGTTCGAGGTGAGCCTGGAGGCCCCGCAGGGCACGGCGGTGCAAGTGACGTCGGGGATGGCCGAACAGGTCGCCGGGATCATGCGCCAGGTCATTCCCGCGCGAGACATCGTGACGATCTACACGAACTCCGGCGTGCCCTCCTCCGGCGGCGGGTTCGGATCCAACGCGGGGCCGAACAATGCCACCGTCGAGGTCCGGTTGGTGCCGCCGACCCTGCGGCGCCAGTCGACCGATCAGCTCGCCAACGCGATGCGCAAGGCGCTGCAGGGGAAGTTTCCGGGCGTGCAGATGTTTGTGCGAACCGGGGGGCTGCAGAACCGCGTCGTCAACTTCGGGTCCGCGGCGCCGATCGACATCCAGCTGTTGGGGTTTGACCAGCAGGTCGGCGCCCAGGTGGGCCAGGAGATCGCGAGCATCGTCACGGGGATCCCCGGCACCGCGGACGTGCAGGTGACTCCGCGGGGCGACTACCCCGATTTTACGGTCAACGTCGATCAGGAGAAGGCGGCCCAGCTTGGGCTGTCGTCGACGGCCATCGCCAACGCGATCAACACGGCGATGTCGGGAAACGTCGCCACCGCCAGCCAGTACATCGATCCGATCACCGGCAACGAGTACAACATCGTCGTGCAGTTGATGAACCAGTACCGCACGCACACCGAAGACCTCGGGAACGTTCCGCTGGCGGCCCTGGCGGATCCCGGGCCGGGGTCCGTGCCGTCGACCGGCCCGCTGGTGCCGATCCGGCTGCGAGATGTCGCCAATATCTCTCTCGGCAGCGAGCCCCTGCAGATCAACCGGAAGAACGAGCAGCGGGTGATCGACATCACGGCGAACATCGTGGACCGCCCCCTCGGGGCGGTGTCCCAGGAGGTCGTGGACCGCCTGAACCGCTTCCCGTTCCCCGCGGGGTTTACCTACCACATGGCCGGGCAGACCGAGCAGCAGCAGAGCGCGTTTGGGAGCCTCGGGCTGGCGATGGCGCTGGCCCTGATGCTCGTCTACATGATCATGGCGTCGCAGTTCCAGTCCCTGGTCGATCCCTTCGTCATCATGTTCACGGTGCCGATGGGGATCATCGGCGTGATCTGGATGCTCCTGCTGACCCATACGACGCTCTCGATCATGTCCTTCATGGGCGTGATCACCATGGTGGGCATCGTTGTCTCGAACGGCATCCTGCTCGTAGACTACGCGAACAAGCTCCAGGACCGCGGCTTGGCGCTGCGGGAGGCGGTGCTCAAAGCGGGCCGCACCCGACTCCGCCCGATCCTGATGACCGCGCTGGCCACGATCCTGGGGATGATCCCGATGGCGGTCGGGCTCGGCGAGGGGAGCGAGACGAACATGCCGCTCGCGCGCGCGGTGATCGGCGGGCTGACCGTCTCCACGGGCCTGACCCTGCTCTTGATCCCGACCCTCTACGTCCTCTTCGAGGAACGGTTCCCGCGCCGATCCCTCAAACCGTGATGACCCCTGCGGCGTCGTGCGGAGAGCTCCGAATCGAGGGGCTCTCCGTCATCATCCCCAAAGCGTCCGGCGACGTGCCGGTGCTCGAGGGTGTCTCGCTGGACGTCCCGGCCGGGCAGGCCGTGGCCCTGGTCGGGGCGTCCGGCGCGGGCAAGTCGATGACCGCCTACGCGATCCTGAAGCTCTTTCCGGTGGGGGCGAAGATCACCGCCGGGGCGATCGTGCTCGATGGGGTCGACCTCGTGCCGCTCACGGAACGTCAAATGCAGCCGTACCGGGGACGGCGGATCGCCATCATCTTTCAAGAGCCGGCCTCGGCGCTTGATCCGGTGATGTCCATCGGCGATCAGGTGATGGAGGGGATCGTTGCCCACCTCGGCCGCCGGGGGGCGCGCGAGCGGGCGGCGGAAGCCCTGAAGCGGGTGGGGCTGGACCCCGGATTGCTGCGGCGGTACCCGCACGAACTGTCGGGGGGGCAGCGGCAGCGCGTCCTTGTGGCGGCCGCGATCGCCCCCGGCCCGGAACTCCTTATCGCCGACGAACCCACGGCCGCGTTGGACGTGACCGTCCAGGCGCAGATCCTCGATCTTCTCGGCCGGCTGCAGCGCGATCTGGGCATGTCGCTGCTGCTCATCACCCACGATCTGGGGGTGGTGGCCCAGACGTGTGACCGGGTCCATGTGATGCGGGCCGGGCGGGTCGTCGAATCGGCGGAGACCCGGCAGCTCTTCGCCGCTCCCCAGCACCCCTACACGCGCACGCTGGTGGCCGGAGCGCAGCGGATGGGGCTCTGGCCCGGGTGACCGCGACGGGGGGCGATCGCCCCCGCCCTCAGGTGCTCTCCCCGCTGCGCCACCGGAACCTCCGGCTGTTCTTTGCCGGCCAGGGGATTTCGCTGATCGGAACCTGGATGCAGACCGTCGGGCAGGCGTGGCTGGTCCTGACGCTTACCCGATCCGCGTTCCTCCTTGGGGTGATCAACGCGCTGCAGTGGTTCCCGGTGCTGCTGCTGTCGCTCCCCGCGGGGGTGCTCGTGGACCGCGTGCCGAAGCGGACCCTGATCATGGTCACCCAGACCCTCTTCCTGCTACTGGCGCTGATTCTCGGCCTGCTGACCGTCACTGGCCACGTCCGGTACTGGCACGTGGCGCTGCTGGCGGGGCTGCTCGGCACGGTGAACGCCTTCGACGTCCCGGCGCGGCAGTCGTTCATCGTGGAGATGGTCGGCGGGACGGAAGACCTCACCGGAGCGATTGCCCTCAACTCCTCGGTGTTCAACGGCGCGCGGCTGATCGGCCCGGGGCTCGCCGGGCTGATGATCGCCGCCTGGGGGGTGGGGACGGCGTTTCTGGCGAACGCGGCGAGCTTCGTCGCGGTGATCGCGGCGCTTGGCGCGATGCGGGTCGTCCCCGTGGTCCGCGTGGCCCCGGCGACAGGCTTGCTGATGGGGATCGCCGAGGGGGTGGGGTTTATCCGGGGGTCGACGACCGTGCTCAGGGTCTTGGTCACGCTCGCGGTGCTCAGCCTGTTCGCCATGAACTTCAACGTGTTCGTCCCGGTGTTGGCGCACGCGCAACTCCACCTCGATGCGAGCGGGTTCGGCTTCCTTTTGGCCGCCCAGGGGTTGGGGGCGCTGATCGGCTCGCTGGCCGTGGCCGGGACGAGTGGGGATGGGCCGCGCTCGTCCTACCTGCTGTGGGGGGCGGTCCTCCTCTGCGCGGCCTTGATCGCCCTCAGCCAGGCCACCCGGCCGGGCCTTGCTGGGGTCGAGCTGTTCTTTGGCGGGATGGGGATGGTGATGTTCACCGCGACCGCGAACAGCACGGTGCAGCTGGAGGCGCCGGCCGCGCTTCGGGGCCGTGTGATGAGCGCCTATGCCCTGGTGTTTAACGGGCTCGCCCCTTTCGGCGCGCTGATGATGGGCGCGATCATCGGGGCGTGGGGGCTGCCCGCCGGGCTGCTGGTCGGCG
>DATEHM010000309.1:0-6687 GCA_035279545.1 bacterium
CCGGTCGCCGCGAAGCGCTTCTACGGGAAGCTGTTCGGGTGGGAGTGTGACGACATGCCCGGTGGGCCGGGGATGACGTATACCATGTGCCGGGTGAAGACCCACTACGCGGCGGGGCTCTATGCTTTGGACCAACGGATGATGTCGCAGGGCGTGCCGCCGTACTGGCTCCCCTTCATCAACGTCCGGAACGCGGACGACCTCGCGAAGAAAGCGGCGCAAGGGGGGGTAAGATCCTGATGGGGCCGGACGACGTCCTGGACGTGGGGCGGAGTGCCGCGCTGCAGGATCCCACGGGCACCCACATCGCGATCTGGGAGGCCAAGAAGCATATCGGCGCGGGGATCCTGAACCAGCCCGGGGCGATGTGCTGGAATGAACTGATGACGCCCGACACCGCCCCCGCCGGGCGCTTCTACCGCGCGACATTCGACTGGGCCAGCGAACAGGTCGACATGAGCGCGGAAAGCACGTATACGATCTTCAAGGCCGGCACCACGCAGGTGGGGGGGATGATGGCGCGGCCGCGAAGGTGGGGGAACTCGGCGGCCAGGTGCTCCGGACTCAGTCCGAGCTGGCGTAACGGGAGGTGACGCTGCCGTGCAACCGGGCACACAAGCGGTCCCGTCGAAGAAGATCGTCTGGGGCGGCCGTCTCATTAGCACGCTGGCCGTGCTGTTCCTCCTTTTCGATAGCATCATACATTTGATGACGCCGGGGCCCGTCGTGGAGGCGTTCGGTCAACTCGGGTATCCCCCGAGCCTCGCGTCCGGCCTGGGGATCCTCGAGCTTGTCTGCGTTGTCCTCTACGCAATCCCGCGCACCACGATCCTCGGCGCGATTTTGCTGACCGGTTATCTCGGTGGGGCGACGGCTTCCCAGGTGCGCGTTGGCCATCAGCTTTTCACCGAAACCCTCTTTCCCATCTATGTCGGCGCGCTTGTGTGGGGAGGGTTGTTCCTGCGTGACGATCGACTGCGCGCGATCTTTCCGCTGCGACGTTAGGGTTGCGGTGTCGACGAGGACGACGAAAGGGAGGCGAAGACGTGAAATACATGTTGCTGGTGTACGGTGATGAGCGGGCTTCCGACGAGGCCGAGAAGGAGCGATGTTACCATGAGTCTGCGCAGATTGCGCAGCAAATCAGGTCGAGAGGACAGTATCTCGCTGCCGCTCCGCTGCATCCCGTGTCGACGGCGACCAGCGTCCGCATGCGCGACGGCAAACGGCTCGTGACCGACGGTCCGTTCGCCGAGACGCGCGAACAACTCGGTGGCTACTTCATCGTCGACGTCAGGGATCTCGACGAGGCGATCGACCTGGCGGGCCGGCTCCCGGGCGCGAACCTGGGGACCGTGGAAATTCGGCCGATTATGGAGATACCCGGCTTGCCCACGCACTAGCGGCGATCCGAAGGAACCATCGCGGCAAAGCGATCGGCCTCCGCGGCGAGCGCATTTTGGGAACCGTGGGGCGCTCCCGGGACCAAAGAGCCCTTCAAGATGGGATTTGCACCCACGCGCAAGCCGGGTAGAGCCATACTTAAATTTTCCGACGCATGGTCGAGCGGTGTCGATTTTGGGACCCTTCGGTCGACTATGCAGCGGGAGATGAACCAAGAGGAGGTGGGCAGGTTCGGTGTGTGGTGGATGGTCGACGTCGCGGAGGAGGGATGACGATGCGATTCATGTTACTGATGATCCCGAAAGGATATGAGAAGGCGGCGCCCGGCACCATGCCGAGCGCGGAGACCGTGGCTGCGATGATGAAGTTCAACGAGTCGCTGCAGAAGGCCGGCGTGCTGCTCGATCTCCAAGGTCTCCACCCGCTGTCGATGGGCGCGCGTGTGTCGTTTGCTGGAGGCAAAGCGCTCGTGACCGACGGTCCATTCGTCGAGACGCACGAGGTCCTGGGCGGGTATTGGATGATCCAGGTGAACTCGAAGGCGGAGGCGATCGAGTGGGCGTCGCGCTGTCCCGCATCGGCCAACGAGGTGATCGAAGTGCGCCAGGTCCAGGAGATGGCGGACTTCCCCGCCGATGTCCAGCAGGCCGCGTCCGGGTTTTCCGAGATGCAGTCGCCGGGCAAGCCGCGTAAGGAGCGGTAAGACGTCCGCGGCCACTAGACGGCGGGCGATGTCGAAGGGGAGGCCGCACGGCAGATTATCTGAAAGGAGGCCGATCATGACGTACGCACTCTGGACCGTTCAAGTGCTGCTCGCGCTCGTGTTCCTGTTCGCAGGCGGCATGAAACTGGCTCTGCCGCTGGAAATGCTGACGAAACAGATGCCGCTTCCGGGCTGGTTTCTCCGCTTCACCGGCACGGCCGAGGTATTCGGGGCGCTCGGGCTGCTTCTGCCCGGACTCGTGGGCGTGCTGCCGCTGCTGACACCGCTCGCCGCCGCCGGGCTCGTCGGCGTCATGATCGGCGCGACGGTGCTTACGCTGGTGACTGGGGGCGGCGTGTTGGCGCTGATCCCGGTCGTGGTGGGACTTCTCGCCGGATTCGTGGCTTACGGCCGCTGGCGGCTCGCGCCGCTGGCGGCCCGCGGCCGAGGCCACCTGGGCCTGTTTCAGGAGTGAGGAGATCCCCAATGCCGAGCGTACAAAAAATCACCCCATTCTTGTGGTTCGACGACAACGCCGAGGAGGCGATGAACTTCTACACCTCCATCTTTAGGCATTCAAAGATTGTGAGCGTCAGCCGTTATGGGGAGGCCGGGCCAGGGCCGAAGGGGTCGGTCATGGTTGGGACATTCCAGTTGGAGGGTCAGCAATTCATGGCGTTGAACGGCGGCCCGCTCTTCAAGTTCACGGAAGCGATCTCGTTCCTGGTGGACTGCGAGTCGCAGGCAGAAGTGGATGAGCTGTGGCAGAGGTTGTCCGAGGGCGGCGAGCAAGGACGGTGCGGCTGGCTCAAGGATAAATTTGGGGTTTCGTGGCAAATCGTCCCCACCGCGTTGGGCGAAATGCTGGCGGATAAGGATCCCAAAAAGTCGCAACGAGTCATGCAGGTTATGCTGCAAATGGACAAGATTGACATTCAGACGTTGCGGCGGGCATATTCGCAGCAGTAAGCGCCGGTGCTGTAGCAGGTCAGGTGCGGGGCCTCAGGGTTCGTCCGCCACGGCGCTGAACTTGCGAGCGGGTGGCCGCCAAAGACGACGAGGTCGACCATCTCTACGGGCAGGTTTTCCGGGAGCTCATGACCTCCAAGGATCCCGAGAACATCCATGGTCACGGGGACGCTCAAGGAGTTAGACGTCCAGCTAGACCGGGAAGTGGTCGGGCACAGACGGGGGCGGGTCAGGCGAGGTGCACTCGTCTGGCGACGGCGAGGATTCCGGCGAGCAAGGGGCGCAGCGGGGGCCGCGCCCTTGACGCCACGACGGCGCAGGCGGCCCCGATCATGACCCCGGCCACGACGTCCGACGGGTAGTGCACTCCCACCATGACGCGCGCCACCCCGATGAGCACCGCCCCCAGCAGCCCCAGCGTCCCCCACCCGCTCTGTCCGCCCAAGAGGAGAACGACCGAGACCGCACCCGCCACGGCGGCATGATCGCTCGGGAACGACGCGTCGTGCGGAGGCGAGGGGACAAGCACATGGGCGGGGAGCACGAGAAATGGCCGCGGTCGGGGAAAGGCGGCATTCAACACCAGGTTGACGCCTAGGGCCAGAGCCACCGCCAGCAAGGCAAGCAGGAGCGTCCCGCGCCGCTCGTCGGCGTTCCCCCGCCCGTCCAGCCACACCCATACTCCAATCGCCGCATAGAGGGCAATTCCGAACCGGGCGACCAAGACGGCACCGGTGCCGACGCCTGGGATATTCGCGGGAATCGAGTTGAGGAGGGCAAACCCCATCTGGTCCATGAGCCTGGGTCGAACTCCTTCGCCCCGGGGCCGCGCCTCCTCCTCCACCGCTCCCGGAAGGAAGCCCGTCGACCTCGCCCGTATCTTCCCGGTGGATAGAGACCGACTGCCCGCGGTTGCAGAATCCGGAGGTGCAGGGATGCGCAGAGGACCGGCCCTCGCCGCGACGATCGGGGCGCTGCTCCTGACTCTGTCCGGGAGCGGAAGCGCCCAGGTGGAAACCCCGAAGCTCACCGTGGCCGTCGGGGGACAGCCCCTCTACATCTACCTGCCGTTGACCCTAGCGCAACAATTGGGCTACTTCAAAGACGCGGGGATCGATATCGACATCGTGGACCTCGCCGGCGGCGCGAAAGCGCTCGAGTCGCTCCTAGGCGGCAGCGCGAGCGCCACCCGCGGATTCATCGATCACACCATCGAGATGCAGGCCCAGGGAAAGAACATCAAGATGTTCGTCCTCTATGATCGGTACCCAGGCCTCGTCCTCGCCGTGACGAAGGCGGGGCAGGCCAGGGGCATCAAGAGCATCGGCGACCTCAAGGGCGCGAAGATCGGGGTCACCGCACCGGGGAGCAGCACCCAGTTCTTCGCGGAATATCTGCTGGCGAAATACGGGATCCCGGTGGACCAGGAGTCCTACATCGGGGTCGGCACCGCCACAACCGCGGTGGCGGCGGCACGGCGTGGAGTGGTTGACGCGCTCGTCAACGTCGACCCGACGATAACAATCCTGACTCAAAACGGCGACGCGCAGGTCCTGACCGATACGCGGACGACGCTCGGCACGCTCGGGGTCTTCGGCGGACCCTACGCGGCCGGCGGGCTGTACGCCAGCCCGAACTTCATCGAGCGGAACCCCAAGACGGTCGAGGCGCTCACCGTCGCCTCGGTCAAGGCGCTGCATTGGATCAAGGCACACACGCCCGCGCAGATCGCGGATGTGATGCCGGCGCAATTCTACCAGTCGGACAAAGCCCTCTACGTCGCCTCCCTCAAGGAGAACCTCGAGATGTTCTCCCCGGACGGGCGGATCCCGCTGACCGGCCTGCAGACGATCGCCAAGGTGCTGTCCTCCTTCGACAAGGGCGTGGTGGCGAACGCGGGCAAGGTCAATCCCCCCGCGGCGTTCACGAACGAATTCGTGGACGAAGCCCACAAGATGCTGAAGTTCTAACCCCGTCATCGATGCCAGGGCCGGCGCGCGAGCGCCTCGCCGAAATGGCCCGCCAGGCCGGCACCGAGCTCCCGTTGGCCGAGGGAGCGCTCCTCATCGCCGCCGAGGAGTATCCCTCGCTCGATGCCGCGCGCTACCTCGGGCTCCTGGACATCCTGGCGCAGGAGGTCCGCCCACTGGTGAGCGCCGGGAGCGATCCGGCGGCGCGGCTCGGGGGACTGTGCGAAGGGCTGTTTAAGAATCTTGGGTTCCGCGGCAATACGGAGGAGTACGGCGACCCTCGGAACAGCTTCCTCAACGATGTGCTGGACCGGCGGCGCGGCATCCCCATCTCGCTCGCGGTCGTCACCCTCGAGGTCGGCTGGCGCCTCCGCCTTCCCCTCTACGGCGTCGGCATGCCCGGACACTTTCTCGTCGGCTGCGAGGCCCCCGGCGAGCCGCTGTTCATCGACGCGTTCCACGGAACGATTCTGACGGCGTCGGGGTGCGAGCGCCTCTTCCGCCGGATGATGCAGGGAGGCCCCCCCTTTCGCGAGGAGTACCTCGCCCCGACCCCCGCACGATACATCCTGGTCCGGATGCTGCGGAACCTGAAGGGGATCTACCTGCAGCGGGAAGACATGGACCGGGCGACCGCCGCGATCGAGCGGATCCTGCTCCTCGCTCCCGATCTTGCGGGGGACGTCCGAGACCTCGGGTTGGTCCACTACCGGCAGGGGAAGCTCGCGCAGGCGCGGGAGCTCCTCGAGCGCTATCTGCGGTCCGCGCCCGGGGACGCCGCGGACCGGAAGGCCACGGAGGGATACTTGGCACAGATTCGCGGGCTGCTCGGGCGCCTCAATTAACCGGCGGTGCTGCGGCCCCCCACGCCCGGCACCGAGCGTCGTCCGCCGTTACCACCACAGGACGGTCGCCGGGCCGTAGAGGTCCCGCAGCGCGCGGGGGGTGAAGGCCCGGTCGTGCTCCTTGAAGGACAGGAATTCCGCATGCATGCGCCGGTACCGGCGATCTGACGTCCGCAGTCGCCGGTGCGGCAGCTTGATCAGCGCGCGCTCCACTTCCCAGACGTTCCGCCCGCTGAAACGCCAGTCGCAGCGAACCAACTGCGTGAGATCGCCGAGGCCGTAGCCGACGATCCTCCCGGTCTCGTTCACGTAGGGGTCAACGTAACTCATCACCAGGTCCCGGATCGTGCCGAACACGGGCCTTCGCCCGAAGAGCCCGGGGTCGCGCGAGCCGGCGACGGCGCCCCACCGCCCCCCCCAGCGGAACACGAAGAGTTCGTGATCCAGGTCGTCCTGGGACTCGAGATCCACCACCAGCGGCGGGAAGCCGTACCGCTCGAGGATCGCCGCCGCGGTCAGGAGGGCTTCGAGGCAGTGGGCTTCCCAATGGCGGACCACTCCCCGGAAGGTCCGCAGCGTCTCACCGTTTCGCTCCCAGTTGTAGGGCAGTGAACGGAGCAGGGCCTGCACCTGCCGCGGGGTGCGATGGGCGCGAACGACCCTTCGCTCCTTCGGGGTGAAGGCCGGCGGGCCGAGCGTGCCGCGGGGCATTATCTGAGAGCGGGTTCGGGGAGCGGAACGAGAAGGCGGCGGATCAGCGGCGATGGCGCCAGGATAGGGTGACCGTCAGCGCCCA
>DATEHM010000310.1:0-6642 GCA_035279545.1 bacterium
CCGCCAGGTAGGCCTTGATCAGATCCACCCAGACGAACGGCAGGACGCCCACCTGAACCGCCCGGTGCAGCGTGCGCACCGTCCTCGAGACCACCAACCCGGCGGCCCCCAACCCGTAGATGACTGCGAGGCCGACAACCATGCCGGCGTAGACCCCCCATCGGGCCATCCGGGGAGAGCCGGCCCGCGCCGCGGCATCGGCGCACCAGCCGACGATCAGCGCGGCCAGCGGAAACGCCCACAGATATCCGGCGGTCGGCCCCACCAGGATCGGCGCGCCCCCATGCCAGCCCGCAAACACCGGGAGCCCCGCCACGCCGAGCAGCAGGTACACGATCTGGCTCAGCATCCCGCGGCGGGCCCCCAGCACCGCCCCGGCGGCGAGCACGGCGAACACCTGCAGGGTAAAGGGCACACCCGAGAGCCCCGGCAGGGTCACGCTCACCTGCGCGCACACGACCGTGAGCGCCGCAAAAAATGCGATCGCCGTCAGGTCTCGCGTCGCCATCGTCACATCCTCGCCGGGGGCATCGATTGGCAGCGCATCGGAGATCCGCACGCGGCCTCGATCCCATACCCCGAGCGCGCCGGAGAATCCTGCTCGGCGCCGGATGGGGCCGAGCAGCCCGGTACCCTTGGGTCTCGACCGCTCCGAAGAGCCATCCGGCAGCCCTCGCCGCGGGGGCGTCAGATCTTTACCTGCACCCCGATCGCGCGGTCGAGTTGGGCGACGGCCACAAAGTACTGGAACGCGGCTTGGATGACGTTGCTGTCCGCCGTGGCGAGGTTCTGCTCGGCGGTGACGACCTCGAGCTGCGTCCCCACCCCTGCCTGAAACCGCACATTCGCGATTCGCAGCGCCTCCCGCGCCGAGGCCTGTGCCGTCTGGGCGGACCGCAGCACCTCCGCGGCATTGCCCAAGGACAGGTAGGCGTTCCGCACGTCGAGTTCCACCTGCTGCCGCGTCTGCTCCTCGCTCACCTTCGCCGTCTCGAGCTGGGCGCGTGCCGCGTCCACCTTCGCCCGGGTCAAGCCGCCGTCAAGGATCGCGATCGTCAAGACGATGCTGCCGGTAAAGTCGACCGTATTCTTGCCGGTGGGGTCGGACGTCTGAATCTGCGGGCCCGCCTGGATCGAGATATTCGGCCGGAGCCCCGATGCGGCCAGATCGATCGCCGCCTGAGCCGCCACTTCGCTCGCCCGCGCCGCCACGATCTCCGGCCGGTTCTGCAGCGCCTGCTGGACCAGGGCGCTCACGTCCTGCGGCACCTGGGGAAGGCCGGGGAACGCCGCGGGCTGAAACGTGCTCGACAGGGGGGCCACCAGGGTCGCCGCCAGCGTCTGCTGGTCCTGCGACAGCACCGTCCGTGCCTGCGTCAACGTCTGCGCGGATTGCGCGAGCTGCACCTGCGCCTGCAGCAGGTCAAACTGCGGCGAACTGCCGACCTGCACCCGTGCCTGAGTGACCCGCACGTTCTCCTGCGCGGCGCTAACGGCACGCTGCGCGGCGTCGACGTTGGCAAAGGCGGCCTGCACCGCGTAGTACCCCTGCCGGACGGACAAGACCACCTGCTGCGCCGCCGTGGTGAACTGGGCCTGGGCCAGCGCGACGTTGGCCCGGGCGATCGCGATCTGGTCCTCCAGGGCGCCGCCCGTGTAGAGGGGGTACTTGAGCGTCAGGCCAAACACCCAGTTGGTGGCCGAGGTGCCGCCGAGGCCCGTCGCGGTAAACGGCTGGCTGCTGATCCCCGCGCCGGGGATCGAAATGCTGCCGGACAAGGGCGCGCTGGTGCAGCAGAGGGAGGAATCGGTGAAGCTGGCCGATCCCCCCAACGTCACCGCCTTGGCCGCTTCCGCCTCCCGCAACTGGGCCCGGGCGTTCGCGACCCCAAGAGCCGCCTGGCGGATTTGAAAGTTGTTCTGCAGCCCCGTCGTGACCGCATCGGCCAGCGAGAGCGGGCGGGGCCCCAGCGTGGGGACCGGCGGCACGGTCGGGATCGGGCCGAGATCGGGCGCCGGTGGAGGACCGGCGGGCGCGGGGGCCTGTTGCGCGCCCGCCGGGGGCCCCATGAAGAAGAACGCGGACGCGACGATCAGCGCAAGAAGCCGATTCCCCATCCATCACCCTCCTCGAACGTGGTCGAGCGCACCCAACCGCTCCCTCGCCCTTCTCGTTACGACGCGCCCCGCCCCCTCGCCTCTGCTTCTGGGAAACTCGCGCCCGACGAGGGGGCGGACCGGCCGCGCCCGGGGGCGAGCGGGATCGTCCCCACCCACCCCCGGAAGGCCGCAAGCCACCCGCCGGCCCGCAACTTCCCCAGATCGTCAAACAGCGAGTACATCACCGGAATCGCCACCAACGTCAGGAGCAACGACATCGCCTGGCCGCCGATGATGACCGAGCTCATCGCCCGGTTGGTCGCGGCGCCCACCCCGGTCGAGATCGCCAGGGGGATCATGCCGGCGACGAACGCGATGGTGGTCATCAGGATCGGGCGGAGCCGGTCCCGGCTCGCCGCGACGATCGCCTCGTTCCGATCCAGCCCCAGCGCCCGCAAGCGGTTCGCCCGATCGATCTGCAGGATGGCGTTCTTCTTCACCACCCCGAAGAGGACGAGGATGCCGAGCTGCGACAGAATGTTCAGCGATCCGTGCAGGAACAGGATCGACAGCAGGGCAAACGGGACGGTCAGCGGCAGCGAGAGCAGGATCGTGACCGGGTGGATCCACGACTCGAACTGGGCGGCCAGCACGAGGTACATGAACACGAACGACATCATGAACGCCTGCATGAACGCCGTGGCCTGGCGCCCCTGCTCGGCGGCCTGCCCGGTGAACGTCATGTCGTACTGCGGGCCCAGGTTGAGGGCGCGGACCTTCCGGTCCAGTTCCTGCAGCACGGCCTGCTGCGAGACGCCGGGCAGCAGGTTGGCGGTCAGCTCGACCTGACGGCGGCGGTTGTAGTGGTCGATTTCACTGGGCCCCGCCCCCCGGCTGATGGTCACGACCTGCTCCAGGCCGACCACGCCTTCGGTCGACGAGAGAACGGGGAGCTGGCTCAGCACCTCCTGGCTTGAGCGGTGGAGCGTGTCGGCCCGGATGTAGATCTTGTACTGTTGGCCGGCCTCGGCGTACTTGGCCCCCTTGGCCTCGACCCCTTGCACGAGCATGTAGAGCGCGTTCGCCGCATCCACGGCGTTCACGCCCAGGTCCGCCGCCCGCGCCCGATCCACCTGCATCCCGAGTTGCGGCGCGCCGCTGATCAGGGACGAGCGGGCATCCACGACCCCCGGGATGGCGTGCAGGATCTTGATGCCGGCGTCGCCGACGCGCGTCAGCACGTTCAGGTCAGGACCGCTCACGACGTAGTCCACCGGCTGGAACCCGCCGCTCCCGAAGTCGGAGACCGCCTCGATCTGCGTCTGCAGGCCCAGGTAGGCGTACCGGGGCAGGATCGTGTCCCGCACCTTCGCCTCCATCGCCTGCTGGCTCAGCGTGCGCTTGTTCAGGTTGACCATGCGCGCGAAGATCGTGAACCGGTTGGGGGTGTTCTGGGGATCGTCGCCCACCGTGACGACCGTGTAGTCGATACCGGGGAGCTGGCGGATCTCAGACGCCAGCTGCGTGCCGAACCTGTCGGTCGCCCCGAGCGTCCATCCCTCCGGGGCGCGGACGACGACCTCGAACTGCGACTCGTCGTCCTCGGGGAGAAAATTCTTGTTCACCGCCGCGCCGAGGGGCACGATGGCCGCCAGCGTGAGCACCGTCAGCACGACGACGACCCAGCGGCGCCGCAGCGCGTGCTCCAAGAGCCACCGGTATCCGCGGTCGAGCGCGAGGTACACCCGGCCCCGGTGTCGCTCGCGCTCCGCGCCTCCGTCCGCCGGGACCCCTCCGTCCGCCGCTCCCTCCCGCTCCCGTGCCGCCCGCCGGAGCCACCGGGCGGAGAGCGAGGGGGTGAGGGTAAAGCTGACCAGCAGCGAAACGGCGATCGCGAACGCCATCGTCCACCCGAAGCTGCGCATGAACCGGCCGACGATCCCGCTCATGAACGCCAGCGGCAGGAAGACCGCGATCAAGCTCAGCGTGGTCGCGGTGACGGCGGGCCCGATCTCCCGCGTTCCCTCGATCGCCGCCTGGACGGGCGGCATCCCCCCCTCCTTCAGCAGGCGGTAGATGTTCTCCAGCACCACGATCGCGTCGTCGATGACGATGCCGACCACCAACGCCAGCGCCAGCAGGGTGATCGTGTTCAGCGTCAGCCCGAGGGCGGCGATCAAGGTAAAGGTGCTGATGATCGAGGTGGGGATCGCCAGAGCGGCGATGACCGTGGACCGCCAGTTCCAAAGGAACGCGAGCACGACGAGCGCGGCCAGGATCGAGCCCACGATCAGGTGCTCCTCAACCGCGCGGGTGGAGGCCTCCACGAACACGGACTGGTCCCGCACGATCCGGAGCGCGTACCCGGGGGGCAGCGTCGGCCCGATGGTCTTGAGGCGCGCCTTGACGTCGTGCACGACGTTGAGGGTGTTCGTGCCGGACTGTTTGATGATCTGAATCAGCACCGCTGGCGTCCCGTCCACATTGGCGGTGGTGACCGGATCGGCGGCCCCGTCCTCGATCCGGGCCACATCGCCGATCGTGATCGCATGGTTGTTGCGCATCGCCAACCCCACCCTGGCCAGCTCCTGGGGGGAGGTGATGCGGCCGAGCGCCCGCAGGGTCAGCTGGGTGTTGCCCTGATCCACGTGCCCGGCGGGGAGCTGCACGTTCTGATTCTGCACCGCCTGCAGCACCGACGTGACCGGAAGGGCGTACGCCGCCAGGCGGTCGGGGTCGACCCACACGTTGATCTGCCTCGGCTCGTCGCCGATCAGCGTCACCTGTCCAACGCCCGGGATCCCCTCCAGCTGCGGCTTGAGCACCTTGTCGGCGTACTCCGAGATGTCCCGCACCGAACGGGACGCCGAGAGGGCCAGCTCCATGACCGGCACCGCTCCCGGGTCGAACTTGGAGACGAGCGGCGGGTCGATCCCGGCCGGGAGGTCGGGGATGGTGTTGATCTTGTTCTGCACTTCCTGTGCCGCCACGTCGATGTTCTTCTCCAGCACGAACTGCATCGCCACGAGGGACACGCCGTCGGCGGACGTCGACGAGATGTGGTCGATGCCGCTGATCGAGTTGACCGCGTTCTCGATCTTGTTGGTGACATCGGTTTCGATCTCTTCCGGGGAGGCACCGGGATCGGTCACCGTGATCACGACGAAGGGGATGTCGATGTTGGGCCAGCGCTCGATGTTCAGGTGCGCGTATGAGAAGACCCCCAGGAAGACCATCGCCAGGATGATGACCGAGGCGAGGACGGACCGGCGAACGGAGAGGGCGGCGAGCCACTGCATCTGGGGAGCCTCCTAGGACCTGGGAGCGTGCGGCGCGACCGGTTGGTTGTCGATGAGGGCGTCTTGTCCCTGGACGACGACCGCGTCGCCCGCGGCGATTCCGGCGATGACCTCGATCAGCCCATCGTGATGGTCGCCGAGGGTCACGTCTCGGCGGACCGCCCGGCCGTCCCGGACGATGAACACGACGGGCCCCGAGCTGGCCGTCATCACGGCCTGTTCCGGAATCTGGAGGACGTTGTGGCGCACCCCAACGATGATGGCGCCCCGGGCGAACATCCCCGGCCGGAGGATGCCCTGCGGGTTCGGCACCCGCACCTTGACGCCGAACGTCCGGCTGGCCACGTCGGCGGCGGGCCTGATCTCTTCCACCCGCCCGGCGAACGTCTGGGCCAGGCCGTCGACCGCCAGCTGCGCGGACTGACTCGGCCGGAGCTCTCCCCGGTGCTGCGCCGGGACGATGAACTCGACATAGACGTCGTGGACCTCGCTCAGGACGAACAGCGGACTCTGGGCCGAGGCCGACACCGACGAGACGACTTCCCCGGGCTCTACGTTGCGCTGCGTGATCGTGCCGGAAAACGGCGCCGTCATCGTCGAATCTCGCAGCTGCACCTGGATGGCGGCCAGCCCAGCCTGGGCCTGGGCCAACTGCGCGCGCGCCTGCTGGATGTCTTCCTGGCGCGAGCCGATGTGCACCAGCGCGGCGTTTTGCACCGCCGAATCATAGGCCGCCCGGGCTTGGGCGACCTGTGCCTGGGCGACCTGCGCCTGTGTCTGAGCGGAGTCGAGGTCCTGCCGGGCGACCGCGCCCTGGCCGTACAGCGAGCGCGCCCGCTGGAGGTTGGTCTGCGCGAGAGCGAGCGACGATTGGGCGGAGCGCAGGCCCGCCTGCGCCTGGTTGACCGCATCGACGCTCTGCTGCCGCTCCTGGGGGCGGGCCCCGGCCAGGACCTCCTGCAGCCTCGCCCGGGCGGCGGCGACGTTCGCGGCGGCCTGCGCCTGCTGCGCTTCCAGGTCGCTGGTGTCAAGCTGCAGCAGCGGTGTGCCGGCGCTGACGGGGGCCCCTTCGTCCACCAGCACCGCGGCGACGCGACCGGAGAGCTTGGACCCGAGTTTCGCGTCGCGAATGCTCGTCACCGACCCGGAGGCCAGCACCCGGGAAACCACGTCCGCCCGGGTCGCCACGGCCACCGCGACGGCCGCCGGGGCACGCTGGGCCGCAGCCGGCGTACTCGCCGCC
>DATEHM010000311.1:0-7756 GCA_035279545.1 bacterium
CTCGATGAGCGTGAATCCGCGGGGCGCGCGCATCGCGCTAATGTAACGCTAATCTTTGGCGTCCACCCAATTCGGTCCGGCCCCGACGCTCACCACCAGGGGCACCCGCAACCGGGCCGCCCCTTCCATTTCTTGTTTCACGAGCGCGGCCGCCGTTTCCCGCTCGCGCTCGGGCACTTCGAACACGAGCTCGTCGTGCACTTGGAGCAGCATGCGCGTCTCCAGCTTCCGCTCCGCCAGTCCGGCCGCGATGCGGATCATCGCGACCTTGATCAGGTCGGCCGCCGAGCCCTGCAGGGGAGAGTTGGTGGCGGTGCGCTCTCCGAAGGCACGCATGTTGAAGTTCTTGTCTTTCAACTCGGGGATGTAGCGCCGGCGCTTGAAGATCGTCTCCGTGTAGCCCCGCTGGCGCGCCTCCGCCACCGTGCGGTCGAGCCAGGCACGCACGCCCGCGAAGCGCTGGAAGTACTCCGCAATGAACCGTTTCGCCTCGTCCTGGGAAATCGACAGCATCCGCGCGAGGGCGAAGGGCCCCTGGCCGTAGATCGTCCCGAAATTGATGGTCTTGGCCCGCGCGCGCATCTCCGACGTCACTCCCTGATCCGGCACGCCGAAAATCACCGCGGCGGTCTGGCGGTGGATGTCCCCTCCCCGCTCGAACGCCTCGACCAGCAATGGGTCTCCGGAGAGGTGCGCAAGCAGACGCAGCTCGATCTGCGAGTAATCCGCGGTGAGCAGCACGCACCCCGGGGACGCGATGAACGCGCGGCGAATCGCCTCGCCGCGCTCCGTCCTGATGGGGATGTTCTGGAGGTTCGGGTCGGACGACGAGAGACGTCCCGTGGCCGCGCCGGTCTGATTGAAGCTGGTATGGATCCGTCCGGTTTCCGAGTTGATGTTCAGCGGCAGCGAATCGACGTACGTCGACTTGAGCTTGGACAGCTCCCGGTACTCGATCAACAGGCGCGGCACTTCGTGTCCCATCGCCGCCAGCTGCTCGAGAACTTCGTAGTCGGTCGAGGCCCCGGTCTTGGTCTTCTTAAGGACGGGGAGCTGCAGCTTCTCGAACAGTACGGTCCGCAGCTGCGGCGTCGAGGCGATGTTGAAGTCCGTCCCGGCGGCAGCATGGATCTCCTTCTCGAGGCGGCTGAGATCGATCGCGAACTGGCGCGAGAGCGTGGCGAGCAGCTCCCGGTCCACACGGATCCCCGCCCACTCCATGTCCGCGAGCACGCGGATGAGCGGCAGCTCGATGGTGTCGAGCAGGGGCCGGAGATGATGATCGTCGAGCTCTCCGGCGAAGGCTCCTTCCAGGCGCAGGACCATCTCGGAGTCGTCACAGCAGTAGCGCGCGGCGTCCGGAACAGGAACGTCGGCGAAGGGCCGCTCGGTGCGTCCCCGGCCCGCCACGTCCGCGTACGTCCGCATGGGCAGGTTCAACCGTTCGAGGGCGAGAGCGTCCAGGGCGTGCGACCGGCGGCCCGGATCGAGCACGAAGCTCGCGAGCATCGAGTCGTAGGCGACCCCGGCCAGCTCGACGCCGGCGCGGCGGAGGACCAGCCAGTCGTACTTGATGTTGTGCCCGGCCTTCCTGACGGACGCGTCCGTCAGCAGGTCACGGAGGGGAGCGAGCTCCGAACTCGAAAGCGCGGGGAGATTCCGCGGCGGTTCGCCGCCGGCCAGCTCACCGTCCGGGGGCCGGTGCCCAAACGGCAGGTACCACGACCGGCCCGGCGCAACAGCGAGCGACAACCCGACCAGCGACGCGCGGAGCGGATCGATGGCCGAGGCCTCGGTGTCGATGGCGATCAGCGGCACCTGGCGACACTCGGCGATCACGCCCGCGAGCGCCGCCACGTCATCGAGGATGCGCGCCGGCTCCGTCGAAACGGCCGGGGTCGGCGGGGGGGGCGGGGCCACGGCCGGAGTCTGAGGAACGGCGGGTGCCGGAGCCTCAGGACCCGTCACCTTCGCGATCAAGGAGCGGAACTCGAGCTCGGTGAACAGCTCCGTGAGTCGGGCCCCGTCGAACGGCTTCAAGCGAAGGGCGTCCAGGTCCAGTGTGACCGGGACGTCGCGCCTGATAGTCACCAGATCTTTGGAGAGCCGGGCCTCCTCGGTGTGAGCCAGCAGGGCCTCACGCGCCCGCTTCCCCGGGATCTCCTCCGCGTGCGAGAGGATCGTCTCCAAGTCGGGGTACCTGGTGAGCAGCTCGACCGCCGTCTTCTCGCCGATTCCCTTTACTCCCGGGACGTTGTCGGAGCTGTCTCCCACCAGCGCCAGGTAGTCGATCACCTGACGGGGCGGCACACCGAGCCGCTCCGAAGCGTTCGATTCGTCCACCCACTGCTCTTCCACGCCGGCGGGTCCGGAACGGCCGGGATTCAGGAGCGACACCCGGGGCCCGATCAGCTGATAGAAGTCCTTGTCCCCCGACACGATGACGGAGGGCACGCCGGCGTCGGTGGCCTTGGCGGCCAGAGTTCCGATCACGTCGTCGGCCTCGAAACCCTCCACCGTCACGAGCGGGACCCGGAAGGCTTCGAGCAGCTGGGCGATACGCTCCACCGACCGGTCGAAGTCCTGCTGCAGCTCGGCCGTGAGCTTCTGCCGGGTCGCCTTGTATTCGGGATAGAGACGCTCGCGGAACGACACGCCGCGGTCGTTGACCCAGCCCAGGAACCCCGGCTGGTGCCGTTCCCGAAGCCGCAACAGGAAGTTCGTCACCCCCCACGCGGCCGAGGTGTTCTCACCGTGCCGGGTGGTGAGGGGACGTGCGATCATCGCGAAAAAAGCGCGATAGATCAGGGCGTAACCGTCTACGAGGAAGAGCGCATCCGTCCCACGGGGAGCCTGAGGCATGGCGGGAATCTAAGCCCGGCGGGGGCTCCTGCAGATCAATTTGCGCCGTACAGCGCGCGATAGATCTCCCAGTTCCGGAGCACGGACCGCACATAGCCCCGCGTCTCGACGTAGGCGACGTCTTCGACGAAGAGGTCAGGGTCCGCCCCGGGCGCGCGCGCGAGCCAGCGGTCCACGGGAATGGTACCGGCGTCGTATGAGGCAACCGCGGCGTCTACCCGGCCATGGTACCGCGCCAGGAGCATCCCCAGATGCGCCGCGCCCAGGTGGAGATTCAGGTCGGGCACGGTGAGCCACTCGGGAGCGAACGGCAGATCGAGACCGCGCGCCGTGTACGCGGCCGTGCTGGGCATGAGCTGCGTGAGCCCCCGCGCCCCGACGCGCGACAGCGCCTCGCGGTCGAACACGCTCTCCTGGCGGATCAGGGCCGCCAGGAGATACGGATCGACGCGGAACTCGCTCGCCTCGGCCTCGACCGCGCGCCGGTTGGGCCATGGGAAGATCGCGCGCAGAACCCTGGGATCGCCGGGCGCCCGGGGCGCGGCGAGCCACGCCAACCGCACGGACATGGATCCCCATCCGCGCGAGGCAAGCCCGGCGCTCCAGGCGAGCAGCTCCGCGACCGAGTCGGGGGGATTGCCCACCAGTGCTCGGACCTGGACGTCCGCCTCGGAATCGAGTCCGGCCATCCGGAGCGTGTCCAGGCGGGCGAGTGCCGTGGTGACCGCGGGGACCGGGACGTCGTTGCCGTCACCGGCCGAGAGGGGCGGCAGACCGGCGGCTTTCCGCGCCCGCAAACCGTAGTAGCCGATCGAGTCGTCGTGGGCCAGGGCCGTCCATTGCGCGATCGCGGCTGCCGTGTCTCCCTTGGCCCTGGCGATCTTCGCCAGCCAGTACCGCGCCGCCCCGTGGGTACCGGGGCCCGCCGCGACCTCTCCCTGGAACCATTCCGCGGCCCGATCCAGATGTCCCCGGCGGTACTCCCAGGAGCCGAGGCGCAGCCGCGCCTGCACGGACGCCGCATCCAGTGCATGCGCCGACACGAGCTCGCGGAACATGGCCTCGGCCCCGGACGAATCGCCCCGCTCGGCCAGCCGGTCCCCCGCCAGGTAGAGCGCAGTGACGGCCGCGCTGTCCCCCGGGTACGCGCGCGCGAAGTCCGCGAGCGCCTGCGTGGCGGTCGTGTCCCCCATGCGGACCAGCACCCGGGCCCGGCGGTAGGTCGCAAGTGCCCGCATGGAAGAATCCGCGGCGAGGAGGGCGGCGGCCGACGCCGCACGGAGCGCCTCCCGGTCCTTCCGCGAACTCACCAGGAGGTCGCTCCACAGGAGGAGCGTCGCGGCGCTCGAGTCCCCGGACAGAATCGCGCGATGCACCTGCACGACGGCCGCCGGCACGTCTCCGTGGGTCCGCAGCACCTGGGCCAGGGACGTCCGTTCCGCCGGTGTCAGGGGCGGCAGCGCCCCCTGAGCGAGCGCTTCGCCGGCAGCCGCGTCATCGGACTGTGGGGAGGTCGCGAACAGACGGTAGAGGAGATTCCGGGCCCATGCCGAATCGCCCCGGGCCAGCGCCACTTCCGCCGCCTGCAGCGCGCCCCCCGGGGCGGTCGCCAGGGCGTCCACTGCGGATCCTGAGTCCCCCGAAGCCAGGAGCGCACGCCCCCGGTAGAGCGGTGCACGCCGGGACGCCGGGAACGGCAGTCCGGCCAACAAGGAATCGACGCTGACCGTATCGCGGCTCACGCCGGCCTCGCGGAGGCGGAGCCAGTCGTCGATCGAGGCCAGGCCGGCCCTGCGGGCCGCCACATAGTAGAAGCGGGCGCTGTCGGACTGCCCGGCGCGGTCGAACACCACCGCGGCCCGCACCGACAGCAGCGCCGCCCGGCTTCCCGACGCACTCGCCCGCGCCCGCAAGTAGTCCCGCGCGGCATCCGTCGAGCGCCCCAGCCGGTCCTCCGCTTCCGCGAGGATCGCGTAGCCGACCCCGCCACCGGAGTCGGCCAGCCAGGGACGCTGCTCGAGCAGGGATACGACGCGGGAGTACCGTCGGGCGGTGAGCTCGGCCCTCGCGTTCGCGATGAGGAGCTGGGGAGAGGCGGGCGCGGCGGCGGTGCCGGCCCCGGTGACGAACGCTTCAGCCGCGTGCCAGGGGCGGCCCGCCGTTTCCAGGGACTCCGCGCGCGCGACCTCGGCGGACACCGGCTTCTGCGCCGGGAGGGCCAACGGCCAGCAGAGAAGAAGCGCCCCGGCGGCGCGCCGCATCAGTCCTCGTGACGCAGCCGGGTGGCCACGCGGTCGAAATCCGCGCGGGATCCCGGCGTCATCCGATAGCGGCCGAATCCGGTCTGGTCCACGAACAGGAGGTCGAGACGGAGGCTCGAGTAGATCCAGCGGATCCCGTGGACCCCGGTCCGCGAGTACTCGTTCTCGAGATCGTAGACCTCCTCCGGGTCGCCGAGCGTGATGAACACTTCCCCGCGGTCCGTGAGCCACCCCGGATCGGCGGATTCGGTGAAGCGCTGGCTGGCGATCTGGACCCGGGTGAGGTAGGCATTCAGCGACTCGTTCTCCGGGGTGAGTGACACCGGATCCGAGGCATTCCAGAAGTCACGCCATGCCTGCGGACGGAGGGAGTCCGGCGCCGCGCGGAGCTTGGCGATCAGGTCCTGCCGGGGGAAGAACCGCAGCAGACTGAGCATCTGATCGAAGTTCGTCACCACCCACTGCGACGAGAAGCTGACGAGGAAAGGCGCCATGACCTTCCGTCCGGCCCCGACCGCTTCGGCGTAGAATCGCTCCTGCCCCACCGGGAGCTTGGCCGGCGGGATGCGGAAAATCGTCCGGGCCACCCCCTCGCGGGGATCGAGCGTGAGGGTATCGGACCAGAGGGTATCACCGGTGGATCCCACCACGGCCGCGGCGACCTTGTTGGCGGGGGGCAGGTTGTACGCCTCGACGTAGAAAAAGAGCGTGTCGTTGCCGTACGGAAGCGTCGCCCGCGGATTGGTCACCAGCGCCGGAACGGTGTCGCGGCGGGAGCGCCCTTCCCCTTCATAGACGGGGATCGGAGTCGAAAGGGCCGGCCCGGCAAAGCTCGGGATCGTGTCCACCAGCTCCTGGCGCGAGGCGCCGACCGCGTCGCGATCCCGGACCACGATGGCGATGGTGCTCGGTCCGGGGGGAACGGTGAGGAACTGCTGGAAAATCACGCTCTCGTCCGCGCGGAGGGTCTCCTGGAAGGTGCGGACGCGCACGGTCTCGTCCCGGGTGAGCGTCCGGTTGGTACCCGACACGCTGTGGAACGTGAGCTCCACGCGATACGAAGCGATGAAGTCGTTGCCGTCCCTCCGGAAACGGAGGGAGTGGTTGGCGAAAGAAAGCGAGACCAGCGCCAGCGTAGAGTCCGGTGTGGGACCGGCGAGCCAGCGAACCGCGCCGACCCAGGGCAGCGGATCCCCCGCGGCAAGGAGGCCCATGCTCCGATACTGCGAAGCGGCATCGAAGATTCGGGCGACCTGAACGGCGGGCTTGGGGTTGTCGGGCGAGCCGACGCGCGACCACTGTCCGCACGCGGCCAGAGACACCCCGAGGACCACGGTGACGACGACCGGTCTGCTCACTTGCTCCACCTCAAATCCGGGCGTTAGTTTGGCGCGTCCTCATGCCCACCGAGAATCTCGCCGGCCGAACCATCGCCGGCTACCGTCTCCTCGAGCGCGTCGGCGAAGGCGGTACAGCCGAAGTCTACCGGGCGGAACACGCCGAGCGGGGTCCCGCAGCGTTCAAGGTATTGCGCCCCCGCCTGCGCGGCGACCCCACCGCGGTGAAGCGCTTCCTCCGGGAGGCGGGTTACGGCGCGCGGGTCAGCCATCCCGGCGTCGTGAGGACCTTCGACTACGGCGAGGCGGACGGCCTGTACTACCTCGCCCTTGAGTGGGCCCCGGGTGACTCGCTTGCGGCATTCCTACACCGCTCCGGCCCGCTCGCTCCTCCCGATGCCGTTGCGCTGGTCCGCCAGCTGGCGGACGCGCTCGCGGCCGCCCACCATGCCGGCATCATTCACCGGGACCTGAAGCCCGAAAACATCATGTACGACCCCGCCACCAAGCGGGCGCGGCTCCTGGATTTCGGCATCGCGCGGGACGCAGAGTTGCCTCCGGAAGAGCGTCTCACCCGCACCGGCTTCTTCGTCGGAACCCTGCAATACGTGGCGCCGGAGGCCCTTTCGGGCGAGCTCGTGGACGGCCGCGCCGACATCTATTCTCTCGCGACGATCGCGTATTACCTGCTCACCGGACGACACCCGTACAATGGCCGGAGCCCGCGGGAGCTCTTTCAGCAGCTCCTCACCCAGCCGCCGACTCCCCTGAATGAGGCCGTTCCCGGCATGCGGTTCTCCGCGGGACTGGAATCCGCCATCATGCGCGGCCTCGCGCGGGATCCCGCCGGGCGGCAACCCGCCGTGGACGCCCTGGCGACGGAGCTGGAGCAGGGCCTCGCGGCGGCGCCGACCCCTCCACCGTCCAAGGGGCTCTTTGGCGCGCTGAAGAGCATCGTCGGCAGGAAGTAGGATGGTAGTAGTAGTACCTACTACTACTATAAACCTCCATGACTGACCTCGAACGCCTCCGCGACCTCCTTCTGGCCCGCTCGGTGACCCGCGGGGACTTCACGCTCTCGTCCGGCCGCAAGTCCACCTTCTATATCGACGCCCGCCGGACCACGATGTCGGGCGAAGGCCTGGCCCTCATCGGCTCCCTGGGACTCGAGCGCCTGGCTGCCCGCGGCTGGGTCCCGCGCGCCGTCGGCGGCCTCACGCTCGGTGCCGATCCCGTGGCTTACGCGATCGCCGCGGCCGCCCGCAGCCGCCCGGTCCGGACCCCCACCCCCACCCC
>DATEHM010000312.1:0-17843 GCA_035279545.1 bacterium
GGTCCAGCGTCGTGTCGGTGAGGGTGATGCGGATCTCCTCCGGTTGTGTGGTGCGTGCCAGGCGGCGCCAGAGGGTGTGCGTGGTCGCCGCCGCGATGAAGAGGAGGGTGATCCCGGAGAGACCGAGTGCCACCACGCGGATGGGTTGTCCCGCCCTGCGCGATCTCCGGAGACGGCCGCGGCCTCCTCCCGGTCGAGGTCGCCCGATTTCGATAGCCACGTCCCCGGAAGTTCGCCGCGCCCGAAACGTGGTCCTTCCTGGGCCGGCCGCGGCGAGAGGTCTACGCGGGCCCACCCGACCCGGCGGGAGGAGGAAGACTTCTGCCGGGACCGGAACATACGGGGCGCCCCCCGCGCGTAGGTTGACGGATCGGCCCGCGCGGGCCGGTCAATCGGGTGGCAGACGGGTGTGCAAGGGGGAGTCGACATGTATCGATTTCTTCGAGGACTATCCGTGCTGGTGGTCGTTCCCGTGCTCTTCCTGGGCTTGGTGACGGTCGGTCAGCCCGCGGCGCCGGAGATCAAGATCGGGGCGGTGCTGCCGCTCACCGGACCGTTTGTCGCTTCGGGCACCTACTTCCGGCAGGGGTACGGCATGGCCGTCGACGAGGCCAACCAGGCCGGGGGGCTGGATGTCGGTGGCCGGAAGTACCGGGTCGCCCTGACGATCCTCGACGACGGCAGCGATGCGACGCGCTCCCGGAGCCTCGTGGAAAAGCTCGTCACCGACCAGCACGTGAACTTCCTCCTGGGCGGATACGACACTTCGCTGGTCGAGGCGCAGGAGGTCGTCCCGGATCAATACAAGATCCCGTACGTTGAGGGCGGCGGAGCGGCGTCGGAGATCTTCAAGCGCGGCTACAAGTACATCTTCGGCACGCTGGCCAGCATCTACAATATGGGCAAGTTCACCACAGAGTTTATCACCGCCCAGCAGGCCGCGGGCAAGCTGCCCAAGCCCTTGACGATCGCCCTGGTGTGGGAGAACACCGACCATGGGAAAGACTACGAGACGGCGCTGGTGGAAGAGGCGCAGCAGCACCCGGACCTGTTCAAGATCGTGCTCAACCAGCCATTCCAATTGAACGGCAGCGACTTCAGCCCGCTCCTCCAGCAGGTCAAGGCGGCAAACGCGCAGGCGTTCCTCTCCGATGCCCACCTGCCGGACTACATCACGATGCACCGGCAGTACCTGCAGTTGGGCATGTACCATCAGTTCGCCACCTACGGCGGCCGGGGGCCGGATCAGAAAGGGCGGCAGGCCCTCGGTCCGGGAGCCGATTACCTCGTGGCGGCGGTGTGGTGGACCCCCGCGCTGAAGGATCCGGCCTCCCAGCTCTTCACGGACAAGTACACGAAGCAGTACCATCAGGTGCCCGACTGGTTCCAGGCGGTCTCGTATGACACGGCCCGGGTGCTCTTCCAGGCCGTCCAGGAGGCCCACAGCCTTAGCGGGCCGGCCGTGCGCGACGCCCTGTCGAAGACGGTGATGCGGAACTCGCTCCTGCCGGGTGGCGTCATCCGCTTCACGCCGGACGGGCAGATCGTCGCCCCGTACGTGATGGTGCAGAACACCCCCGGCAACACGGTCCGCATCATCTGGCCGAAGAAGCTGCCGGAGGCCCGGGACCCGATCCTCCCCCTGCCGCACGTGCAGTAGCGGCTCGGCGGGCCAGGGCCGGGCGGCGTGTTCTCGGCACAGAACCTAATTGCGGTCGGGATCGCCGCGCTCCTGACCGCGGGGCTGTACGCGGTGATGTCGTACGGCCTCGCCATCATTTACGGGGTCATGAAGGTGATCAACCTCAGCCACGCGGGGTTCCTCATGCTGGGGGCCTTCATGACCCTGGTGTACTTCCAGCGGTGGCACCTCGACCCGATCCTTGGCGCGTTCGTCAACCTCCCCGTCTTCTTCGGCGTGGGGTGGATGGTGCATCGTGTCCTGGTCCGGCGTGTGGTCCGGGCGCTGCCGATCGCGTCGCTCCTCCTGCTGTTCGGCCTGTGGCTCGTCATCCAGAACCTCGCCCTCGCGATCTGGGGGGGCGAGGACCAATCGATCATCACCTCGTACACCTACAAGGCCCTGGCCGTATTCGGCTTCCGGATCCCGGTGACGCGGCTCATCGTCTTTGCCGTGGCCCTGGGGGTCCTCTCCATCCTGCACTTCGCCCTCGGGCACACCTATCTGGGAAAGGCGCTGCGCGCCACCGTGCAGGACCCGACCGCGGGGCTGCTGGTGGGCATCGACACCGAACAGATCAGCGCGTGGGCGTTCGGCCTCGGCACCGCCTTCGCCGCCTTTGCCGGCAGCCTCCTCACGCTGCTCTTCAGCTTCAACCCCGACTTCGGCGGTTCGTTCCAACTCAAGAGTTTTACGATCATCGTGCTGGGCGGGCTCGAGAACCTTCCGGGGGTGGCGGTGGGGGCGGCGATCCTGGCCTTCGCCGAGTCGTACGCCGTGCTGTTCATGCGGGCCAGCCTGCAGAACGTGATCGCCTACGCCCTCCTCGTCGTCGCGCTCATCGTGATGCCCGGTGGAGTCGGGCAACTGCTGGGCGGCAGGAGCCGGTCCTGAACCGGCGCTGATGGCGCGCTCCGCCAGGGCCCTGCTCCCGGCCACCGCCCTCGGCATCCTCCTCGCCTCGGTGCCGTTCTTGATTCCGCGGAACATCACGCTCCTCAATTTGGGCTTTCTGACCTTTCTGCACGTGGCGCAGGGGATCGCCTGGAACATTCTCGGCGGGTTCGCCGGCTACGTGTCGTTCGGCTACGCGGCGTTCTACGGCCTGGGGGCCTACACGACGGCGCTGCTCTGGCTCGCGGGCTGGCCGCCGGCGCTCACCTACCCCGTGGCCGGCCTCGTGGCCGCGGCGTTCTCCCTGATCGTGGGGCTGCCGACCCTGCGCCTCGTGGGGCCGTACTTCTCGATCGCCACGATCGGCGTGGGGGAGGCGATGCGGATCCTGATGCTCAACCTGGACCGGATCACCGGCGGCGCCTCCGGCTTGAACCTCCCGACCTCGGTGCCGTCCAAGGGGTGGTTCTATCTGGTCGGGCTCAGCTTCGCCATCGCGGCGCTTGCCGTCGCCGCGGCGGTTCGGCGGTCGCGCTTCGGACTGGGGCTGCAGGCGCTGCGGATGGACCCGGAGGCGGCCGAGGCCCTGGGGGTGCGGACGGCGCTGTTCAAGAACTTGGCCCACACCCTCAGCGCGTTCATCGTGGGAGCCTGCGGGGGGCTGTACGCCACCTACCTCCAGTTCGTGCACCCCGACACGGTGTTCAGCTTCACCCAGAGCATCAGCCTGGTGCTCATCGCGCTGATCGGCGGGCTCGGCACCGTCTGGGGGCCGGTGGTGGGGGGAGTGATCTTCTACGTCGTCCAGGACTACCTGCAGACGAGTTATCCGACCTTTCACCTGTTCGTCTACGGGGTGCTCTTGATCCTGATCCTCCTGTTCGAGCCGAGGGGCCTGGTCGGTGTGGCCGATCGCCTTCGGCGGTCGCCGATCCTTCCCTCCCGCCACGGGGCGGCGGGGTCCGGCGCGGGCCAGGCCCCATGACGCCCGCGCTCGCCCTCGACGGGGTGACCAAGCGGTTCGGCGGACTTCAGGCGGTAGCGGACGTCACGCTGCGGATCGCCGCCGGCGGGATCACGGGGCTGATCGGCCCCAACGGGGCGGGAAAGACCACGCTATTCCGGATCATCGGCGGGTCGATGCGCCCCACCGCCGGGCGCGTGCTGTGCGGGGAGCGCGAGATCACGGGATGGAGCCCCCACGCCATCTGCCGGCTCGGCGTCTGCGTCACGCATCAGATCGTCCGCCCGTTTCCGGACCTCACCGTGCTGGAAAACGTGCTGGTGCCCGCCGCGTTCGGCAGCGGCGGCCGTCTGCGGCAGCCCCCCGGGGTGGAGGCGGAGGAGGTGCTCGAATTTACGGGGCTCGCCGCCCGGGCCGACGCGCCGGCGTCCGTGCTCACCCTCGCGGAGCGCAAGCGCCTGGAGATTGCGCGGGCGCTGGCCACCCGTCCCACCATCCTGCTTCTGGACGAGGTGCTGGCCGGGCTCAATCCGACCGAGACGGAGCGCGCGGTGAACCTGGTCCGGCAGATCAGGGGCCGCGGCATCACGATCGTGATGATCGAGCATGTGATGCGGGCCGTGATGGCGCTGTCCGACCGCGTCCTCGTCCTCAATCACGGCCGGCTGATCGCCGACGGGGTGCCGTCCGAGGTGGGCAATCTGCCCGAGGTCATCGAGGCCTACCTGGGACAGCCGTTGGGGGCGGGCTGATGGGCGCGCTGCTCGAGGTCGACTCGATCGTCGCCGGGTACGGCCAGGTCCGGGCCCTCTGGAACGTGTCGCTGGCCGTGGACGACGGCGAGATCGTCTCGCTGCTCGGCGCGAACGGTGCCGGCAAGACGACCACGATGCGGGTCCTGTCCGGCCTGCTCCGACCTCAGGCCGGCACGGTGACCTTCGGGGGCCGGGCGATCCACCGGCTGCCCTCCCCGCGGATCGTGGAGGCGGGGCTCGTGCAGATTCCGGAGGGGCGGCGGCTGTGGCCGCGCATGACCGTGCTGGAGACCCTCGAGTTGGGCGCGTACGCGCCCTCCCTCCGCGCCCGCAGGTGGGAGACGCTCGACTGGGTCCTCTCGCTTTTCCCGCGGCTGCGGGAGCGGCGGACCCAGCTGGCCGGCACGCTGTCCGGAGGGGAACAGCAGATGCTGGCGATCGGCCGGGGATTGATGAGCCGGCCGCGCCTCCTGATGCTGGACGAGCCGTCGCTCGGATTGGCGCCCATTCTGGTCCGCGACGTCTTCGCCATCATCAAGGAGATCAACACGCGGGGCGTGACGGTGCTGCTCGTGGAGCAGAACGTCCGGCAGGCTCTCGAGATCGCCCATCGGGGGTATGTGCTGGAGACCGGCCGGATCGTGCGGGCCGGGTCGGCGGCGGAGCTGCTGAACGATCCGGAGATCAAACGGGCGTATCTCGGGATTTAGCGGTGGCGGGCGGCCGCCCCGCCCGGCGTCAGGTCGCCCGATCCGCGGCCGGATCCCCGCTGAGGATCAGCATGAGATCGTTGACGTTCGTGCTGGTCGGGCCGATCCGGATGAGATCGCCGACGGCGTCGAGGAGCGGGTAGACGTTGTTCTCCGCCAGGTGGCGGGCCGGATCGAGACCCCTCGCCCGCGCGCGCTTCAGGCTCGTGCCGTCCGCCACCGCCCCGGCGGCGTCGGTGGGGCCGTCCATCCCGTCCGTGGCAAAACTGACGAGCAGCGTGGCCGGGAGCCCGGCCAGGCCGCGCGCGGCGCCGAGCGCCACCTCCTGGTTGCGGCCGCCGCAGCCGTTCCCCACGACCGTCACGGTGGTCTCGCCCCCGCACACGATGCAGGCAGGCCGTGCCACCGGATGCCCCGTGGCCCCGACCTCGCGGGCGATCCCCGCCAGCGCCCTGCCGACCTCGCGCGCTTCGCCTTCTATATAGGTAGAGAGCAGCAGCGCGTGAAACCCCAACTGCTCGGCCTTCGCCACCGCCGCCCGGGCGGCGGTCGTGTTGTCGGCGACGATCTCGGTCCGGCTCGCGGAGAACGCGGGGTCCCCTGGCTTGGGGGTCTCCGGGGCGGTCCCTTCGGCCCCTCGGCGCAGGACGGCCAGCACCACCGGGGGCACCCGGTCGGTGAGCCGGTATTTCGCCAGGATCGCGAGCGCGTCGTCGTACGTGGTGGGGTCGGGCACCGTGGGCCCCGAGGCGATGGCGTCGAGCGGGCTCCCGACGATGTCCGACACGACGAGCGTGAGGAGGCGCGCCGGGTACGCCGCCCGGGCCAGCTGTCCTCCCTTGATCCCTGATAGGTGCTTGCGCACGGTGTTGATCTCGGTGATGTCCGCGCCGGAGCGCAGGAGGAGATCGGTGGCCTGGATCTTATCGGTCAGCGCCAGCCCCTCCCGGGGCAGCGGCAGCAGCGCCGACCCGCCGCCCGAGATCAGACAGATCACGAGGTCCTTGGGGGTGAGCCCCGCGATCAGCCCCAGCATCTCCGCCGCCGCCGCGGCGCCGGCCGCATCGGGCAGAGGATGGGCGGCCTCACGCAGGACGATCCGCCGGAGCGGGGCGGTGTTTCCGGTCCGCACCGTGACCAGGCCGGCGGTGATGCGATCCTCGAGGAGGTCTTCGATCACCCTGGCCATTGGGGCGCTCGCCTTGCCGGCCCCGATCACGATCACCCGTCCACCGGGCGGGAGTGCGACGGCCTGCCCATTGACCAGCAGCGTCTCACCCTCGCGGCGGATGGCCCGGGCCGTAACGGTGTAGGCATCGACCGCCCTCAGCGCATGGGCGAGGATCTGCACGGCGGCCCGGCGCAGCGCGGCCGTTTCGCTGACCCGAAAAAGCGTGTCGTCGATCCTCGGCTGCAGGGTCACTCCACCCGCTCGATCCTCACCTTGCGCGATCCGCGCACGGCTTTGAAGGCCGTCGGATCACCGACCACCCGTCCGAAGACGTTGACCGGGCTCGCCGGCCGGATCTCGCTCCCGCCACTCGCGGGCGTCGGGCCGAAGAAGATGCAGAAGGCGCTGCCGGGAGGCCAGTAGCCGAGGTCACCCATCTCCACCACCTCGCGGGGTGACTCCGGATCGCAGGTCACCGGGATCGAGAAGTAGATCTCATCTCCCCACGTGTTGCCCCGCCCCTCGATCGGCAGCGCCTGCCAGATGGCCTCGGCGGTGTGACTCGCGTTCAGCGCGGCCTCGCAGGTGACGTTTGCCGCCGTGATCCTGATCTTTCGCATGACCCCTCCCTCACTCGAGGACGATTGGACAGGAGCGGCCGTTGGGGGGCACGGCCAGCACCCGGTCGATCGCCCCCCGGGCCTGCGCGATCGCCTCCAGCACCGTGTCGCGGGCCAGGGAGGCGAGGTTGTTCACCTCGCTGAGGTGCGCCAGACAGATGGCCCGGGAGCCGCCGGCCGCCGTGCGCGCCAGCGCCCGGGCGGCGTCGTCGTTGCTCAGGTGGCCCCGGGGTCCGAGAATCCGGTTCTTGAGGAACCAGGGGTACGCGCTCACGTTCAGCAGCCGCAGATCGTAGTTGGACTCCAGGATGACGAGGTCGGCCCCCGCCAGGTGGCGGTCGAGCGCCTCGCTGGCGCTGCCGAGGTCCGTCGCGATCACGATGCGGTGGCGCGCCGCGGCCAGGGTGAAGCCCACCGGCTCCGCGGCATCGTGGGAGACCGGGAAGGCCGTGATCTCGAACGCCCCTACCGCAAACGGCCGGCCGGTCTCAAACGTGCTCACGGTCGCTCCGGCAAGTGCCGCATCGGCGGCGGTGGCGGCGTTCGCGTGCAGCGGAATCCCGAACGCCCGGCTCAGCGGGCCGGCACCCCTGGCGTGATCGTCGTGTTCGTGCGTCAGCAGGATCGCCGAGAGCGCGCGCGGATCCACCCCCACCTCGCCGAGGCTGCGGTCGATCGCCTCCGCCGAAAGGCCCGCATCGATCAGGAGCCGCGTCGACCCCGCTTCCAGCAGCAGCACGTTCCCCGCGCTGCCGCTGGCGAGCACGATCGCCCGGGGTCCCGCCAAGGGGGGGGTCACCGATTCGGGCCCTCCGTAGGGGCGAGCGAGGGCGCCGACCGCACGAATCGGGGGCACCGGCCGAACGGCGGGCGGAGGATGTGGCGCATCGTCGCCTATACGGTTCGCGGTCCGGCGCGGTGGTCCCTGGACCGGGATGGGTCACCCCCGCGCACCCACAGCGACAGCGCGATCGCCACCGCGGCGAAGAGGACCACCGGCCAGTTGATCGCCCGCGTGCGCACCCACAACGGGCCGTCCTTCGGGATCCCGCTCCACACCAGCGCCCCGCCGTCCCGGCCCGAGGCGTTGGTGCCGGTCACCTTCCCCGGGACCTCGAGGCTCACGGCGACGCTGAGCGGCGACCCGGCCTGCTGGGCGAGCCGGGCCGCGGTGACGGTGAGTTCCTGGCTGTAGGTCGTGAGGAACCCCCAGCCGCGCTTCGAAAACCGCACCGTGCCGAGGGTCCCCAGTTCCGGATGCACCAGCCGGCTGAGCGGTCCCTGGTCGATGCGTTCCGCCACGCCGACCCCAGGCGTTTCACCGGGAACCATGTCGACGTCGAAGGTGGTGGAGGACGCGTTGAGCGTGAGGACGATGTAGGTCACGACGACACCGATCCAGAATGCCAGGACTCCTCTGCGCATCATGGGCAGCTCCTCTCCGCGTTCCCCGGTCAGTTCCGCCACGGCCCCCGGGCGGTCCTCCGTCGCTGGGTCCGGAGGGCCGTCGCGCCGGCAGCCCGAAGTGGAAGGCGTGGAGCCGATGATGGCCCAGGTCATCCGGCGGGCGCGGGCGGTGACCGCGGCGTTCCGCTCGCGTACCCCGCCGTTTCCTCCCGAGCGCTGCGCCGCGCGGTGCGGCGTCGCCGAGATCCGCGCGGCGGAGATGGCGGGAGAGGCGTCGGGCGTCCGGCTGGAGGGGGCCGCCGGGCGGCGGGTGGTGGTCGTCGATCGCCGGATCTTGCCGCGGACGCCCCAATGGAACGGCCTGGTCGCTCTGGCCCTGGCGCGCTCGTGGCTCCCGTCCGGGGTGGCCGTCGAGCGCGCCCAGGAACTCGCCGAGGCCGCGGCCGCGGAGCTGCTGCTCCCCGCGCGCATCTTCGCGCCGGCCGCCGCCCGCACCGATCTCACCATGGACGGGCTCCGGGAACTGGCGCTGCGTTTTGCCGCCCCCATCCGTCTCACCATTCGCCAGTGGCTCCTGACCCGGACCTGGACGGGATACGGCCTGCTGTGGCGCGAGGAAGGCGGAAGCCTGTGCCTGCGCTGGCGTGCCACGTCCCCGGGGCTGCGGTTTCCCCCGACCGCGGCCATCGGTGCGCCGGCCGACGGGATCTGGGGCTCCGAGGCCAGGCTCTACACGGCCTTCCGGACCGGCCGCCCGGCCCATGGGGTCGAAGCGGTGAAGACCGGAGACGGACCGGCGTGGTGGTTCACGCGCTTTGGGATCGTCCGCGACGAAGGCCACCGGGCGGTGCTCGCGCTGGTGGTGCTCGACCGCCGGGACGCCCTGTCCGCCGCGGGCCCGCCGTCTCCACCGAAGGGAATCGCGCCCGGATCTGCGAATAGGGGGCGTACCGCGCGGCGCCGCCGTGCCTCGAGCGGCGGCCGCAGGAGGGGGGCGCCATGAAGGTGCGCGGCGGCAGGAACCTGTACGGGTACGCGATCGGGATCCTCATGCTCGACACCGTCTTTCCGCGCATCCCGGGCGACATCGGTCACGCGGGCACGTTCCCATTCCCCGTGCTGTACCACAAGGTGCGCGGCGCGTCCCCGTCCCGCGTGGTCCGGGAGAGCGACCCGGCGCTGCTGGAGGGGTTCGTCGCGGGCGCCCGCGCGCTTGAGGCCGGCGGGGTCCTGGCGATCACCAGCGGGTGCGGGTTTCTCGCGGTGTTTCAACGTCAGCTGGCGGAGGCCGTCCGCGTTCCGGTGCTGACCTCGGCGCTGCAGCTCGTCCCCACGGTCGCGCGAATGCTTGGGCCCGATCGCGCGGTGGGCGTCCTGACCGTCGACAGCCGAGCCCTCGCGCCCAAACACCTCGCCGGGGCGGGGATCACCGAGGACATCCACTTGGTCATCGAGGGCCTGGAGCGGGGCCACGCGTTCACCTCGGTGCTCCTCGACAACGAGATGGAGTTGGACGTCGACGCGGCCCGCCGGGAAAACGTCGCGGCGGCCAGGGAGATGGTCGAGCGGCACCCTCAGGTCGGGGCGATCGTCCTCGAGTGCACCAACATGCCCCCCTACGCGGCGGCGATTCGCGAGGCCACCGGCCTGCCGGTGTTCGACATCACCACCTTGATCCGCATGGTCTACGCGGCGGTCCATCCGCCGGCCTACTGAAACGGTGGAGTCGGCCGACGTCCTGATCATCGGCGGAGGCGTCATCGGCCTCTCGGTGGCCTATCATCTCGCCCGGCGCGGGACGCGGCGGGTCATCGTCTTCGAGCGGGCCCTCCAGGTCGGGACCGGGTCCACCGCCAAGGCCACCGGCGGGATCCGCCACCAATTCTCGACCGAGGTCAACGTGCGGCTGACCCAGCTGGCGTTGCCCGCGTTCGAGCGGTTTGAGGCCGAGATGGGTGAACCGATCGACTTCGTCCAGCACGGGTACCTGTTCGTCACGGCGCACGCGGAGGCCGCCGACCGGATGCGCGAGGGGCTCCGCCTCCAGCAGCGGGTCGGGGTGCCGTCGCGGTGGGTCCGGCCCGACGAGGCGGCGGCCCTCTTCCCCGACCTGCGGGTCGATGATCTCGTGGGCGGGACGTTCTGCCCGCTTGACGGCTCCGCCAGCCCCTACGGGGCGGTGCAGGGGTATCTCCGCCGCTGCCGCGACCTGGGCGTACGCGTGCTGACCGAGCACGAGGTAACCGGCATCGCCGCGGCGGGCGGCCGCGTGCGCGGTGTGCGGGCGGCGGCGAGCGAATATGCGGGCCCGGTGGTGGTCAACGCGGCGGGGCCGCGCGCCCGGGAGGTCGCGGCGATGGTGGACGTCGATCTGCCGGTCCACCCGTACCGCCGTCAGGTATTCGTCATGACCCCGCTGCCCGCGCTCCGGCGGGGCGCGCCTCTGACCGTTGACCTCGACACGGGATGGTACCTGCACCAGGATCGCAGCGGGGCGCTGTACATGGGAGGCACCGACAAGGACAGCCGGCCGGGGTTGGAGGAGGTCGTGGACTGGGATGGGTTTGATGCGGTCGCCCGCGCCGCCCTGCACCGGGTGCCGCGCACGGCCGAGGCGCGCATCGCGCGCGCCTACGCGGGGATCCGCAGTCTGACGCCGGACTTCCACGCCATCCTGGGCGCGGTGCCGGGCGTCGACGGGTTCTTCTGCGCGAACGGGTTCAGCGGTCACGGGTTCATGCACGCGCCGGCGGTGGGGTTGCTGCTGGCCGAGGAAATCCTCGACGGGCGCGCCACCACCCTCGACATCGCCCCCCTCAGGCTGGCCCGCTTCGCCGGCGGCGTGCACCCTGAAGCCACCGCTTTTTGAGGGCCTCTGCGGGCCCCGGCCGGCGCCCCACGGAGTATCCGGCGGTGCAAATCTAGGGTATATTATGCGGTAGGCGGGGTCCGATGCCCGCTACCATCCAGACAGTCATGGGAGTGTGAGCTATGTCCTTGCTGTGCGCCGCCCGCAGGCGGTGGCTGGTCCTCATCCTGGTGGTCGCGCTCTTCGGCGCCCCATTGGGCCTGGCCCAGCGCGTCACCGCGGCCAACGCATCGCTGGTTCTGGCGGCCTTAAAGGTGCTTGACCTGGAGTACGCGGATCCGGTCCATCCTGTCCCGTTGCTCAACGCCGCGATCGCCCAGTTGCGCAAATCGACCAATCAGAGCCCCGCCGCCCTGCCCGATATCTCCAGCGGGGCCTCCTGGGCGACCGCCGAGAGTGCGTTTGCCGCTGAGTTCAACCGCGCGATGCAGAAGAGTTCGGTCCCCGAGACGCAGCTCGCCTACGACGTGACCGGGGGGATGCTTGCCTCACTCCACGACAGCCACACCGCCTTTCTCGATCCGAAGCAGTACCAAGAGAGCCGCAAGCAGCTGATGGGCCAGCCGGGATTCACCGGCATCGGGGTGGTGATTACCTCGCGCAAGGACGCCTCCGGGGACGCGTGGATCTTCGTCGAAGATGTGTTCCCGGGATCGCCCGCCGACGCGGCCGGGCTCAAGCGGTTCGACCGCATCGTCGAAGTGGGCGGACACTCCCTCAAGAACGTCAACGTCCTCGACGCCAGCACGCTGATTCGGGGTCCCGCCGGCTCCACGGCGGCCCTGACGGTCCTTCGCGGCAGCCAGGACCTCCGGATCGCGGTGGTCCGGGCGCCGATCAGCGAGCATCCGGTGGAGGCGAAATTCGTCCAGCCGGGTGTGGCGTACATCAAGCTCTTCACGTTTTCCCGGGGAGCGGGGTCCCAGCTGCGGCGCGCGCTGCGGGAGCTCGGCCCGCCGGAGTCGGTGCACTCGATCATCCTCGACCTCCGAGGGAATCCGGGCGGCTTGATCCAAGAGGCCGTGACGATCGGAAGCGTGTTCCTGCCTGCGCACTCGCCCCTGGCTCGGATCACCGAGCGCCGTTCGCCGCCCAACATCTTGCGGACCGCGGGGGCGCCGATGTTCCCGCGGACGCCGCTCGTCGTCCTCATCGACGCCGGGAGCGCGTCGGCCTCGGAGATCTTGACCGGCGCGTTCAAGGCCAATCACCGGGCGACGATCGTCGGGGAGAAGACCGCGGGCGCGCTCGGCGGTTCGGTGACGGTGCCGTTGCCCGAAATGACCGGGATGTCCGTGACGGTCGAGCGGATTACGACCCCGGAGGGCACGCAGGTCGAAGGAGTCGGGATCGCCCCGGACGTGAACGCCACCCTGACGGTCTCCGATATGGTGAGGGGCGAGGATACCCAACTCCAGGCCGCGCTCCGGGTGGTGGGGGCGCTGCCGACGCGGCCGCGGGTCGGGGTGTCCTAGCTCAGGGCCCGCGACCGTGCGCGCGCGTTCCTGCCGCCTCCCGCACAGACGTCCGCGGACAGATTTCGGCAGATGCGACCGCGGGCGGGGGAGGAGCGGGGGAAAGGGAGCCTGGAGAATGCCCAGCGATGGTGCTCGCCCGTGGATCCGGCGCGGCTGGCTGCTGGTCGCGGCGACGGCGGTGGCCGCTGGCGGCATCGCGGTCCAGAGATGGGGGATGCCAGGCCGGCCGGCCGGTCCGGCCCCCGCGGTCGCGCGTCCGCTTGATGACGCGACCGGCCTCTCGCTTCGGCCGGTCCCCGTCCGCACAGTCGATCGCACCGCCTCCAGGGTCCCCCGCCCTCACCCCCGGAAGGGGACCTTCTTGGGAGCGGCCGGCGGCAGCGGGTCGCCGTCTTCGTCGGCGGGTGACGTGGGAGCCGGCCGGCAGAGGCTCCGGCCTCTCACCGGCCTACACTTGACCGCCCCGCGCAAGTGGCCCCAGAGGACTTACGAGATCCGCGCGCATCCGAAGCCCCCCCTCCGTTTCCTGTGCGACGTCTGCCCGATCGTGAACGCCGCGTTGCACAGCCCTCCGGGCGGGCCCTCCCCCGCGGAGAAGATCACGGTGAACGCGGCGACCTTCGGGGCGATGACCTTGCTGGGGAGCGGGAAGATCGATCTCGTGGAGTGGGATCCACCCTAGCGCCCCACCCGGCCGCCTTACCGGATGAGGTCGAGTTCCTCGAGGCGAATGCGCATCGCGGTAGGGCTCACCGCGAACATGCGCGCGAGGGCGGCCAGCACTTCGTCGGTTTCGGCCTGGCGCTGTCGGAGACCAAGGGCCTGGTAGATCCGCGGGGCCAGCTCGGCAAACCGTCCGCGGACTTTTTCCTCGGGCATGAGCACCTCGGCGGCGAATCGCTTGGCTTCCCGCTCCTCCGCCCGACGTCGCGGTTCGGGGATCGTGACCCGGCTCCCCGGCGCAGAGCTCGCGACCAACGTGCTGTGCTCCAGGACGGCGTGGCCCAGTTCTTCGGCAATCACCCAGCGGCGCTCCGACTCTGAGAAGCCGACCCGGGTGCGGTTGATGACGATCACGGTGTGGTCCCCCTCGCGGGCGATCGTGCCCCGCTCGTCGGACGGCAGCGGCCGTTCACGCACCGGGTACCCGTGCTGCTCGGCGAGGCGCTCGATGTCGACCGGAACGTCGCGCACCCCCTCGAGGATCGCCCGCGCTCGTGTGTGCGCGCGGGCGAGCGGCGCCTGAGCGACCTGGCGGGCCGGCGTCGTGGGCGCGAGGAACGCCTGCAGCGCGGTAAGGTCGCGCCGGGCGGACGGCGAGAGCGACCGGAGGTCCTCCTCGAGCGTGACGCTTCCGCAGCCCTGACACAGCCAGGCCACCGGAGGCTCACAGGTCGAGTCGAAAAATGGCTCCAACTCATGCCCGCAATGAAGGCAGTCCCGCATTAGACCCACATTGTAGCACACTCGGCGGATCGCGCCTACCGGGGGTCCGCGGCGCAACGCGGTTTGGGCCCCCGGGGTCAATCCAGGCCAAACTCCTCGCCGATCTTCTGCTCCCGCGCTCGTTCGTAGGCGAACTGGGCCGTGGCAACGTCCTCGACCGCCAGGCCGAGCGACTTGAAGAGGGTGATCTGATCAGCGCCGCTGCGGCCGGGGTGGCGGCCGCTGAAGACCTCGCCGATCTCGGCCAGGATGTGGCCCGGCGTGATCGCGCCTTCCCGGATCGGGCCCAGCACATCGCCCGCTTCGACGGCCGCGGCCGCGCGCGAGTCGACGAACAACCCCGCCTGCGCCACCGCTGCGGTGTCCAGTTCGCGCCAGTCCGGCCGCGGCGCGCCAACCGCGTTGACGTGGGCCCCCGGCGCCAGCCACCGCCCCCTCAAGACGGGAACCGTGCTGCTCGTCATCGTGCAGACAATCTCCGCGTCCCGTACGGCCTCTTCGGCCGATCCCGCCGCGGTCGCGTCCACGCCGTAGCGCTCGGCCACCTCTCGGGCGAAGGCCCCCGCGTGCGCCATGGTCCGGGTCCACACGCGCACGACCCGGGGGGCGCAGACCTCGCGCAGCGCTTCCAGGTGGCTCCGCGCCTGGACGCCCGCCCCCAGGAACGCGACGACGCTCGCCCCTCGGCGCGCCAGGTGCTTCGTGGCGGCCGCCGAGACCGCCGCGGTGCGCATCTCGGTGATGAGGCGGCCGTCCATCATGGCCAGCAGCGCTCCGGTCGACGGGTCGTGGAGGAGGATCGACGCCAGATGCGTGGGGAGGCCGCGTGCGGCGTTGCCGGGATAAAATGTGACCTCCTTGAACCCCAGGGCCCCCTGATCGTGCAGATAGGCGGGCATCAACGCCAGGAGCCCGTTGTGCGCGTCCACGGGGATCGTCGTGCGGACGGGCTGCACGACGGCACCGCCGCTGAAGGCCGCGAGCGCGCGTTCCATCAGCGGCACGAGGTCGCGCATGGTCAGCAATCGCCGCAGGTCGGACTCTTTGAGCAGCAGGGTCATGGGCATGCCTCCACAGGCAGCATTCTTCGGAATGGTGGTGGACTCCCCTCCCGACCTGCTCGTCCGCGTTTCCGCCCCGGGGGGCGGTGGGTCGATCGCGGCGCAGGGTCAGCTGCGGGCCGAGCTCCTCGCGCCTAATGTCATGGGAAGGACCCGGCGTCGGCGGGCGATTCTGCGCTCCCCCCGTGCACGTCGAATGGGGTCCGTGTTGGCAGGAAAGGGAGTGCGTTCGCGCGGAACTTCTCACGTGACAATGACCCCCCCCCTCACCACCGAGATCCGCGTCCTCGTGATCGTCGCGTTCATGCTCGCCGGCGGGCTGTTTGCGGGGGTGCTCGCCGTGGGCAGGGAATCGGCGCCGGCGGCGCCCGTCCTCCGCGTCGCTGCGACGCCGGCCGAAGCGGAGCGGCCGCCGATTTCTACGCTCGTCGACGATCCCGTTAGCGGGCAGCCCGTTTCCAAGCAGCTGGCGGACCGCCGTCCGATCGGGGTGGTGATCGATAACTACCCCGACGCCCGACCCCAGTGGGGCCTCTCGTTCGCCTCGCGCGTCTACGAGGCCCTCACCGAGGGCGGGATCACCCGATACCTGGCGATGTTCGGCCCCGACGACGCCGACCGGGTGGGTCCGGTGCGGTCGGCCCGCACGCAGTTTCTCGGGTACGCGCTGGAGCTGCACGCCGCGATCGCCCACGTCGGCGGCAATGAGGACGCCCTCGATCGCATCGCCGCGCTGCACGTCGTGAATCTCGATCAGTTCCGCAACGCAAGCGCCTACCGCCGCATCTTTCGGCCCCGCGTGGCGCTGGAGCACACCATGTTCACCTCGACGCGGGCGCTGCGGGCGGTGGCCGAGCACAACGGCTGGTCCTCCGACCCCTCCATCGGGCGACCATCGTGGAAGGCCGAGCCGCCGTTCGATCAGCGCCCGGCGGCCCAGCGCGTGACCGTGGATTTCTCGAGCCCCCCGTACAAGGTGACCTGGGTGTACCGCCCCGCGACGAATGACTATCGGCGGATCCTGGCCGGCGTTCAGGATGTTGACGCGGCGACCGGCAAACCGCTCATTGCGAAGTCGATTGCGATCGCGGTGATCAAGCGGACGCACGGCAGGACTCGGATCGGAGAGGACACGTGGACGTTCGCCGATGTCGGGTCGGGGAAGGCGTGGGTGGTACAGGATGGCGCCGCCACGCCCGCTCGGTGGGTGAAGGCCTCCGTGCGGGACCGCCTCCGCTTTCTCGATGAGGCCGGGCACGAGGTCGTGCTTGATCGGGGACCGCAGTGGGTGGAGATCGTGCCGCCGGAGGTGGTTCCGGACTTTCAATAGGGCAGGGATGCGGCGGGTCCCGCTCGCCGAGCGCACCCGATTCGTGTCGCCCCGCCGCCCTCGCCACACATGGAACCGGAGAGGGGCGCGCCGGGTGCGATGTCGAGAGGCCGATTAGACCGGTTGGCTGCCTCCGGCGCCGCGCGCGGGGGCGAGAATTCGAGAGGCGGCCGCCTCGATCAGCAAGGCCGCGACGTAGATGGCGACCGCGGCGATCAGCGACCACTTCAGGTTGTTGTAGTTCAAGTAGCCTAGGTCGGAGAAGTACGAGTAGGCCGGGCGGTGCTGCGGAGAGTACACGCTGCCCGGCGCAGACGGCATGAACACCGTGACGATCCGGGTCGCGTGATGCGTGAACAGGGGTTGCAGGACCGCCGCCAGCGCAAGGACCTTCAGGCCAATCACGGTCACGTTGATGAGCCATTTTCTTCCGTCGCGAGCCATGGTGTCACCCCCTAGGGGTTCTGCCCCAAAGTCTCTCGCCGTAGACGGGGGGAAGGATCACGCCCGCGGGACGGGCACCACCCGGCCTGCGCGGCGGAGGCTCGTGTAGGCCGCCTCCAGCACCGCGAGGCTGTGAAAGGCATCGGCAACCGTGACGGCGGGAGCGCAGAGGCCGAGGCAGGCGTCCACGAACCTCCGATCCTCGTCCACATACCCCCACCGCGTCAGCAGGGTCGGCGACGGCAGCTGCCGCCACTCCGCGTGAGGGTCCTCACGGGTGGTGTGGCGTACGCGGTCGAGATCCTCGGAGACGAGCAGGGCATGGTCCCCGCAGAGCTCGATCCGCTCGAGCGGGTTCGCCCATGAGGCGTGCCCGCAGGTGGTGAAGGCGACCGGGCGGTCTCCTTCGCAGCAGAGCAACATGGCAATGTCGTCGTAGTCGGGATAACAGCTCTTTCGCCCGAGGGCGCTGACCCGCTCGATGGGGCCGATCAACCAGGCGATCATGTCCACAAGGTGGATGGCCGTGTCGTACATGAACCCCCCGGAGACGGCCGTGTCCGTGTACCACTTCGGCGTCAGCATGTCGCCGTCGTTCATCATGACGTTGGCGGAGGTGGGGACGAAGCCGTTGCCGATCGCCGCCTTGAGATGCCGGTACGCGGGCGCCCAGCGGCGGTTGAACCCCATCTGGTAGAGACGCCCGGTGGCGCGCACGCGCTCCGCGATTTTTCGCCCCTCCGCCAGCCGGGTGGCCATCGGCTTTTCGGAGAAGACGTGGACGCCGCGGTCGAGGAGTTCCAGCACCACCGGCGCGTGGTGGACGTTCGGCAGGGTGACGAAGGCGGCGTCCACCCCGAGATCCACCAGTTCGGCGATGGTCGCGCAGGCGTGCGCGCCCGCGGACGCCGCCGCCGATTGCGCGGCCGTGGCGACGGCATCGACCACGCCGACGATCTCGGCGCGGTCGTCGTCGGCGAGCGCCTCCAGATGCCGCCGGCCCATCGCCCCCG
>DATEHM010000313.1:0-4206 GCA_035279545.1 bacterium
TCGCCGGCGGCGTTCCGCCGAGCGCCGCCGGCACGGTCTCCACGCAGGACACGGTGTACCACCGGATCACGGTGTCCGATGAGGGGAACATCCGCTACCTCAAGCTGGACAACTACTGGCAGAGCGCGCGCGACCGGGACGCCCCGCTGCGCACGGTCTTTCCCTACACCGATTACCTCCACCTCCCCGTCCTGTTCGCCCCCGGCTTCCGGCGGGTGCTGTTCGTGGGCATGGGAGGGGGCACGGCGCCCAGCCGGTTCTACCGCGATTACCCGACCGCGATGATCGAGGTCGTCGAGCTCGACCCCGCGGTCGTGGCCACGGCGCGACGGTTTTTCGCCGTCCCCGACGACGGGCGCCTGCGGGTGCACGTCGCGGACGGTCGCCTCTGGCTGCGGCGCGCGACCGAGCGGTACGACCTCATCATTCTGGACGCCTACCTCATCGACACGATCCCCTTCCACCTCGCCACGCGCGAGTTCTACCAGGAAGCCGCCGCCCGGTTGACCCCCAACGGCGTGGTGGCGAGCAACGTCATCGGGGCGGTCCGCGGACCGGACAGCCGGTTGTTTCGTGCGATCTACAAGACGTTTCGCTCGGTGTTCCCGAGCGTCTACATCTTCCCCGTGGGCGGCGGCGCGCCGGAATCGCTCCGGAACATCATCCTGGTAGGGACCACAGCACCCCCGCTCAGCCGCCGGGAGATCCTGGCAGCCGCCGAGGCGGCGGCGCGGACGGGGCGGATCCGGATCGATGGGATCGCCCAGGATGCGGCCGACCTGCTGGACGCCCCGGTGGACACCGGCGACGTCCCGCTGCTGACGGACGACTACGCCCCCACCGACGCCCTGATCCCGTCGATCCGGTGAGGACGCCGTGCCGGTGCTGAAACTGTACCTCGGCGACGTCGTCCGCACTCGAAAGACGCACCCCTGCGGCAGCGACCAGTGGGAGATCGTGCGTCTGGGGGCGGACATCGGCATCCGGTGCCTCGGCTGCGCGCGGCGGGTCCTGATGCCCCGTCCCAAGTTGGAGCGCCGGATCAAGGAGTTCGTCCGCCGCGGCCCCGCCGCGGCCGCCGCGGCGGAGCCCGCCTCCCCGCCCCGGCCCGAAGTTTAGACACGCGACGCCGGGGCACGCCATCCCTCGAGATTGCCCCCCCATCGGCCCGGACCTGTTTGTCTAGGCGTCGCTGACCGAGGGCATACACTCTTCAGAAGATTCTGAAGACAAAGCAGTGTGCATTCGGGGAGCCCGCCCCATTGGCAGACCGCCTGCGTATCTTCGGCCGTTCGATCATCTTCTGGGGCTCGCCGGTTTTCGGGGGGATGGCGCTTCTGGGGGCCCTGCGCGGGGCGCCCCTCGGCTCCCCCTGGGCCCTCGCCATCTTCGCGCTCCTGGCCATTCTCATGGAGTGGCTGTCCATCCCCCTGCCCCAGGCCGGCTACCAGACCTTCGGCCCCGTCGTGACGCTGCCGGCGATCCTGGTCATCGGACCGGGCCCGGCGGCCCTCATCGCGGGAATCGGGATGGCGGTCGGCGACGGCATGCTGCGGCGCCGCCCACTCCACAGAACCGTCATCAACACGGGGCAGCGCACGCTCACCGTGCTCCTGACCGGATTGACGTGGAATATGATCCAGTCCGGCTCCCCTGCCTTCCGCCTCCCCGATCTCTCCCGGACCGGCGGGGCGGTTCTCCCGGCGGTCATCGGGAGCATTTTCGTCTACATCCTGGCCACGTCCGTCCAGGTCAGCGCCTCGCTCGCCGTCAGCCGCCGGGAATCGTTCTGGCGGATCCTCACCGGCAATATGCTGATTCGCGGGACCACCACCGCGGTGCTGGGGGGGGCCGGCCTGGTCATCACCCTCCCGTTCTTGGGGGCGGCGGCGCGGGCGCCGGAGATCGAGTACGTTCTCATCCCCGTGATCATCGCGGAGATCGTTCTCCTGTTGTTCGCTACCCGCGGCCAGATCATGCACGAGCTCGTCGGCGTGCACCACGCGGTGACCACCCTGCTCCAGACGCTCGACCTCGACGAGCTGCTCAACCGGCTGGCCGACGACGTGGAACGGATCACCAAGCCCGACATGCTGTGGATCATCCTCCGAGGCCCGGCCGCGGACGACGTCGTCCTGGCCCGCACCCCCGGCGTCGACCCCGCCCTGCTCAGACCCGAGCCGGGGGAGCTCGACCGGGGTGCCACGGGATGGGTGTTGGCGCAGCGCCGGCCGGTGAGAATCGCCGACTACGAGCGAGATCCCCGACGGGCGCCGCGCAGCGCGGTGGTCTTCGGTCCCGGGCGGGTGCGTTCCGCCATCTGCGTGCCCCTCCTCGCGGGGTCCGAACCGGTCGGCATCCTCACCGCCACCAAACCGATTCCCGACTATTTCACCGAGCACCAGGAGCGCGCCGTGGCTCTGCTCGCCGCGCAGGCCGCCCTGGTGGTCAACAACGTCCGCCTCTTTCAGAAATCGCAACAAGCCCTGACCCGGGTCGAAGCATTGACGGCGCAGAACGTGCAGTTGCTGGAAGAGGCGAAGCGGAAAGCCCACCAGCTCGCGCTGCTCAACCGAGCGGTGACCCGGGTGGCCAGTTCGCTGCGCCCGACCGAGCTCCTCGGCCCGCTGGTGGAAGAACTCCACACCACGCTCAACTACGCGCTGGCGACGGTCCGGCTGACCGACGGCTCGCACCTCCGGCTCATCGCCCACCGAGGCTACACAGATACGGACGATGTGGTGCCCTCGGCACGGGGCATCATCGGGCGCGTCGCCCGCACCGGCAAGGCGGTCCTGGTGACCGACGTCGCCCGAGACCCCGACTATGTGGCGACGGATCCCCGGGTGACGCAGGAAGCCTGCGCGCCCATCGTCAGCGATGGCGAGGTCATCGGGATCATCGATGTGGCGGCGATAGAGCCGACGTTGACCCCCGCGGATTTGGATCTGCTCATCACCCTCGCCGGGTACGCGTCGGTCGCCATCGCCAAGGCCCAGCTGTACGAGCAAACGCAGGCGCTCGCCACCACCGACGGCCTGACCGGCCTGCTCAACTACCGTGCCTTCTGGCAGGCATTGGAACGCGAACTCGAACGCTCGGTGCGCTACGGAGTCCCCCTCGCCCTGATCATGATCGAGATCGATAAGTTCAAGCGCTACAACGATACGTTCGGCCACCTCCGCGGCGACGAGGTCATCCGCCTGGTCGCCCAGGTGCTCCGCCAGGAGCACCGCGCCCAGATCGACCTCGTGGCCCGTTACGGCGGGGATGAGTTTATGATCCTCCTCCCGCATACCTCCAAACCCGCTGCCGCCGAGATCGCCGAACGCATCCGCAGCGCCGTCGACAGCACCCCGCTCATCAGCGTCCGCGATGTCGCCTCGGTCACCGTCAGCCTCGGCGTCGCCGGGTACCCCGCGGATGGCACCAGCACCGACACCCTTGTCGAGGCCGTCGACCGCTCGATGTATCAAGCCAAAGAGGGCGGCGGAAACGCCGTCGCCTTGGCGAAGTCCTCCTAATCGGGCGCTGACCTCTCCGTCACACCGGTGGGGCAGGCCCGAGTGATCCCGGGAGGCCCGCCGTGCCCCTGACCTGCGGACTCGTCGGACTGCCGAATGCGGGCAAGTCCACTTTGTTTCGCGCGATCACCGCCGCGCAGGCGGAGGTCGCCCCCTACGCGTTCACCACGATCACCCCAAACGTCGGCGTCGTCCGGGTCCCCGATCCCCGCCTCGACGCGATTGCGGCGATCACCCACCCCAAGCGGGTGGTGCCGGCGACGCTGGAACTGGTCGACATCGCCGGGCTCGTCCGAAACGCGCACAAAGGCGAGGGCCTGGGGAATCAGTTCCTGGCCCGGATCCGGGAGGTCGACGCCCTCCTCCACGTCGTCCGCTGTTTCCGGGGAAATGTGGCCCACGTGGAGGGGGGGGTGGACCCCCTCCGCGACATCGGCATCGTGGAGACCGAACTCCTGCTGGCCGACTTGGCCACGGTGGAGCGTGCCCGCGCGGAGGCGGTGCCCCGGGCGCGCACGGGCGACCGGGCGGCACGGCAGGAAGACGCCGCCCTGGCGCAGCTCGCGGCACACCTGGCCGCGGGACGGGCGGCCAGGAAACGCCCCGGCGCCGCCGGGGAAGAGTGGATCGCGGGCGTGGCCGGTCCACTGCACCTGCTGACCGCGCGCCCGGTCCTGTACGT
>DATEHM010000314.1:0-16868 GCA_035279545.1 bacterium
CAACACGACGCCCACGATAGGCAGTGGTGACACTGCCGCCGACGGAGCGGGGACCTCGGCGGCCGGGCCGGTCACGTCGATCTGGCTGGCCGAGAACTGGTTGCCATCCGGGATGAGCCATACGGTTGCTGGCGCGCCTACGTACCCTTCCAAACTACAGAACGGTATGCTGGTCGAATTGACCAGCACGGCCGTATAGTTGGCCACGCCGACGGTAGTGGAGCCATTGGGGGCGCTCAAGACGACTGTTCCCGCCCCGCAGTCTACCGACTCGATGATGCCCTGGACCTGGATGGCCGATTGGGCTTGGCCGATTCCGGTCACCCCAAGGAGCGGTAGAAGGACACCAAGCACAACTGCGATGAGCTTTCGCATCGTGTACCTCCTCCTCCGTCAGCTCTCGCTGGCGGCTGCGCGTCACTGAATCTGTGGGTCTCGCGCCCCCCGGAAATCCAGCACAGGTGGCTGTAACTGTCCGCTAGTCATGCGACCCGCGACTCCACTGTAATCTTCAGACGTGAAGACTCCGCCAAGGACTGATGCAGAACTTGTGAAGGAAGCACTGGGTCCCATGCCAGCCGACACCACGGGGGGGCGCGGGGGAAAACGAGAGAATGGGGCGGGCAGGCGAGACAACCCGACGGCTGACCGCTTTGCTAGCCCATGTCGGTCGCCGCCGTTGTCTTGTCGCCCGGTGTCACATTGTCAGTCGACCATGTCAGAAGAGATCGGGAGTCATCCCCCCGGGACCTCACGAGGCCGTTCTGGTCCTCGATGTCGTGGACGGACCGGGCTAGGGGGGGCCCGTCACGAGGCGGAGCCGTGCGGGTAGGCGTGACTGTCGTAGAGCTCCTTGGGAGCCTGGAGCAGGACGTAGCAGAACTCGTCCCCCGCGCACGCCACCTCGTGCGGCGTCTCCGGCTGGACCAGAAAGACCGCCCCCGGCTCGACCGGGTGATCGACGGCGGCCCCGCCGGCGTCCCAGGTCCGGATCCTGCCGCGCCCCCGAATGCAGAAGAAGATGTCGTCGATGGCGCTGTGCCGATGTGCGGGGATGCGCTGGCCCGGACGGAGCCGGAACAGCGCCGCCTGCGAACGCGCCGTCTCGAACAGGGGGGCGCAGGCGATCTGCTGTCCCTCCACATCGATGGTGGGCCCCCCCCGCGCCAGCCTGTCCGCCGCCTGGTTCAGATCGTACGGGTCCATCGCCTCCGTCATCGCACTCCCCTTCCGATTCCGATCCCCGTGTGCCGCCTCACCAGGTGAACGTCCCCCGGCCGGTGGCGAGGAGTTTGTCCTCCGGTCCGGTCAGCACCGCGTCCGCCCAGCCCAGGCGGCGGCCGACCCGCAGGACGGTCCCCGCCGCGACCAGGGATGCGCCCGCGGCGGGACGGAGGAAGTCGACCCGGAGATCGACCGTGAAACAATCCTGCCCCACCGCAGAGATGACCGCGAAGCAGGCGGCGACATCGAGCGCGGTCATGATCGCGCCGCCGTGCACGGCACCGCCTTCGCCCGAGCGCGCCATCGCCGGCGGGCTGAAGCGGAACCGCACCCGGCCGGACTCCCAGTCCAGCAGCTCCAGGCCCAGGGCGCGGTGCAGCTCGCAGGATGCCAGGAGGCGCTCCGCCTCCTCGCGGGACATCACGCCTTTCGCTGCCGGATGCGGGTCGCTCATCGGCTCGGCTCCAACCCGTCCGGCAGCAGCGCGCTGGCCCGTCGCTTCAGCGCGGTCCGATCGAGCTTGTTGGTGCTGGAGATCGGCAGCTGGTCCGTGAAGAAGACGCGTCGGGGATGGGCGTACGCCGGTCCCCGAGCGAGGAAGTGCGCCTTCAGCTCGTCCTCCGTCGCCTCCGCGCCGGGCTTTAGCACGACGAAGGCGACCGGGGCCTCGCCCTTCACCGCGTGCGGCACCGGCACCACCCCCACGCTGTCCACCGCCGGGTGGGTGAGGACGATCGTCTCCACCTCCTTCGGGTACACGTTCTCGCCGCCGACGCTGATCATGTCGTCGGTGCGCCCGCAGAAGTAGCAGTAGCCCTGCTCGTCGCGGCGCATCAGGTCCCCGGTCCGCACCCAGCCGTCCTCGGTGAACCGCTGCGCCGTCAGCTCGGGCTCTTTGAAATACCCGAGCGCGTTGGCGGGGGAACGCGACCAGAGCTCGCCCACTTCGCCCGGGGGGCAGTCGCGGGTGGGGTCGTCCGGCGGGGTGATCCGGATCTCGACGTCGGGCACCGGCAGCCCCGTGCTGCCAAGCTTCTGCACCCCCCAGCGGGGGCTCAGCAGGTTGGCGCCGGCCTCGGTCAACCCGTAGGTCTCGACCACCTCACAGGGGAAGGTGGCCTTGATCCGCGACATCAGCTCCTCCGGCACCGGCGCCGAGCCGCACTCCAGCAACACGATCGAGGAGAGGTCGAAACGGGAGATCTCCGGGTCGGCCAGCAGGAGCGAGTACATCGACGGGGTGCCCGAGGCGAACGTCGCCCGGTGCGTATGGATCGCCTCCAGCGCCCGGCGGCGGTCGAAGTCGCGCAAGATGACGACGCTGCCGCCGGTGAAGAGCATCGGCAGCAGGGCCCCCCACAGGGCGTTGGCGTGATAGAGGGGCCCCATCACCAGCGCCCGGTCCGAGCGGTCGAGGAGCATGGTCCGAGCCGTGGAGCGGGCCTGCCACCAGGTGTTGCTGTGGCTGAGCATGCAGCCCTTCGGGCGGCCCGTTGACCCCGAGGTGTACATCAATAGGGCCAGGTCGTCCGGCGCGACGAGACGGGACGGCACCTCCGGGGCCGCCGCCACCGCCGCCTCGTAGGGGGTCCCGCCACCCGCTGCGCCCACCACCAGCGTCGCCCTGAGACGGCTGGCGGCACCGATCAGGGCCTGGAGCTTCGGGCCCAGCCCGCCGTCGGCGACGATGAGCCGGGTCTCGCTGTGCCCGGCGATGTAGGCGAGGGTGTCCGCGCCCAGCTTCACGTTCGCCAGGAGCGCCACGGCGCCGGCACGCAGCGTGCCGAGCAGCGTCTCGAGGAAGCGCCAGTCGTTGCCGAGCGCGAGCGCCACCGTCTCGCCCGGCTCAACACCGCTCTCCACGAGCAGCCCCGCGAAGCGGCGGGCCCGCGCCTCCAGCTCGCCGTAGGAGTGCACCCCTTCGCCGGCAATGACCGCGGTGCGGCCGGGATCGAGTGTCGCGGTCTCGGCCGTGATGTCGCCAAGGTTGGGGGTGAGGATCCAGGGCCGGCGCCGGTTCACCGCGTCCCCTCCAGACTCCGGTCGCTCTGGGTGAGCAGCTCGCATCCGCTTTCGGTGATGAGCAGATCGTCCTCCAGCTTCATGTTCCCGATCCCCGGCGCGTACACGCCGGGCTCGATGCAGATCGTGATCCCCGGCTCGAGCGGGGCCCGCTCGCTGTCCAGACTCGGCCACTCGTACGAGGTGGCCAGGCCGATGCCGTGGCCGATCCGGTGTGCCAGGGTGAACCCCCCGTCGGTGATGATCCGGGCCGCGGCACGCTGCAGCTCGCAGCACGGCACCCCCGGCCGCGCCAGGCCGACCGCGGCCTCGTACGCCCTCCGCACCACGTCCCAGGCTCGGAGCTGAGCGCGGCTCGGCGCCCCCACCACAAACGTACGGGTCGCGTCCGCCTGGTACCCCTCCACCTCGGCGCCCAGGTCCACCATCACACTGTCGCCGACGGCGAGGGCGCGGCCGGTCGGGCGCCTGATCGACACCGGAGCGTCGACGCCCGAGACCACGGTGGTCTCGAAGGCGCAGCGGGCGCCCCGCCGCAGTGGGATGACGGAGAGCTCGGCGGCGAGCTCGGCCTCGGTGAGGCCGGGCCGCGCCATCGCCCGGGCGGCGTCGAGCATCATGTCCGTGATCCGCGCGGCGGCGCGAAGCCGCTCCGCCTCCAGGGGCGATTTCCGCCGGCGGAGGCCGGCGACGGCGGCACCCAGATCGACGAACTCCGCTTCGGGCAGCCAGCCCGCCAGCGCCTGGTGGGCGGGAGCCGGCATCCGCTCCAAGCCGGCGATCCCGATCCGCCTCGGCGTGAGCTCGTGCAGGGCGGCCCGGACCAGGGGCAGCGGGTCAAAGGCGCCCTCCCAGCGGTCGATCCCCGACAGCGCCTGCGCCTCTGGGATCTGCCACTGAAAGGTGAGGACGCAGCGCTCCTCCGCCCCCAGGATCAGCCAGCTGTCGCCCAGCACGGGGGAGAAGTTGGTCAGGTAGCGGAAGTGCTCGGCGTGGGCGTCGCAGCCGAAGATCACGCCGGCGTCACAGCCGGCCTGCTCGAGCAGCCGCCGCACCCGCCCCCGCCGGGCCAGCAGCTCCGCCCGCCACTGTGGCGTCAGCGCGGCCTCAGCCATCGGTGACCCTCCCCTGCCGTCGGCCCAGGTAGAGCTCAATCACCATCTCGTTCTCCAGCAGCTCCGGTCCGCTGCCCTCGAACCGCTTTCGCCCCAGCTCGAGCACGTAGCCGCGATCGGACAGCGCCAGGGCCCGGCGGGCGTTCTGCTCAACCACCAGCACGCTGACGCCCGCCCGGCGGATCTCGACGATCTTCTCGAAGACGAGCGCGACGTACTCCGGGGCCAGGCCGGCCGACGGCTCGTCCAGGAGCAGGACGTCGGGGCGGAGCACGAGCGCCCTGGCCATGGCGACCATCTGCCGTTCCCCCCCCGACAGCAGGCCGGCCTGCCGGCGGCGCGCGGCGGCGAGGGCGGGGAACAGGGCCAAGAGCTCCGCCACCCGGCCCCGCGCCTTGTCGCGGGTGAGCGCGCCCGCGGACATCTCCAGATTCTCCTCGACCGTCATCGAGGGAAAGACGTTCTCCAGCTGGGGCACGTACCCCATCCCCCGCTCGACGATCTCATGCGGGGTCAGCCGGTCCACCCGCTCGCCCCGCAGGCGGACCCGGCCGGCGCGGGGGCGCAGCAGCCCGAACATCACCTTCAGCAGGGTCGACTTGCCGGCCCCGTTCGGGCCGACCACGGTGACGATCTCGCCGCGGTCCAGATGCAGGTCCACGCCGGCGAGGACGTCGACATCGGGGACATAGCCGGCGGCAACGCCCTCCACCTGGAGCAGCGGGAGGCCGTCTGGGGCGCCGCTCACCCCACGTCCTCGGCCCGCGAGCCCAGGTAGGCGTCGACGACCGCCCGGTCTCGCCTGACCTCGGCGGGCCGCCCGCGGGCGATGACCCGGCCCTGGGCCATCACGATCACCACGTCGGCGTTGTTCATCACCACCTCCATGTCGTGCTCGATGAAGAAGAAGGTCATGCCGCGCTCGCGCCTCAGGTCGTGGATGTGCGCGAGGATCTGCTGGCCGAGCACGGGGTTGACGCCGGCCAGGGGCTCGTCCAGCAGCACCAGCTGCGGGTCGGCCATCAACAGCCGGGCCAGCTCCAGCAGCTTGCGCTGCCCGCCGGAGAGCGTGCCCGCGTACTCCCCCGCTTGGCCGAGGAGCCGGAAGCGGTCCAGGATCTCCAGCGCGCGCCGGCGGTTCTCCGCCTCGCGCCGGCGCCAGCCCCGCGGGTGGGTGAGCAGGCCCAGCAGCCGCTCGCCGGGCTGGTCGCGGGCGGCCAGCAGCATGTTGTCCAGCACGGTCATCGCCGCCAGCGCCTTGGTGATCTGGAAGGTTCGCATCATCCCCAGCCCCGCGATCGCGTGCGGCGATCTGCGGAACACGGCACGGCCGTCGAATTCGACCTCCCCCCGATCGGCCCGGATGAATCCCGTCACCAGGTTGAACAGCGTCGTCTTGCCGGCGCCGTTCGGCCCGATCAAGGCGGTGATGGAGCCGCGCGCGACCGCCAGGCTCGTCCCGTCCACCGCCCTCAGCCCGCCGAAGCTCCGGGAGAGGCCCCGCACCTCCAGGATCCACGGGCGGCGCCCCGCCGCCGGCTCAGCCACGGAGGATCATCTCCTGGCGCTTCCCCAGCAGGCCCTGCGGGCGCAGCACCATCACGCCGATCAGGACCAGGCCCACGATCAACATCCGGACCGCGGCGACCCTGTCGGCGGCGATGGGCAGCTGCACGAAGCTCGCGCCCTCCAGCACGGTCCAGAGCAGGATCGACCCCCAGGCCACACCGGCGAAGCTGCCCAAGCCCCCCAGCACCAGGATGGCGAAGCCGATGAAGGTGAAGTCTGCCGAGAACGCCTGGGGGTAGATGAGGGTGACGTTCAAGGCGAGGAGGTAGCCGGCGATGGCGCCCAGCGCCGCAGCGATGCCGAGCGACTGAAGCTTGTAGGCATACGTGTTCTTGCCCAGCGCCTCGGCCGCCGCCTCGTCCTCCCGAATTGCCCTCAGCACCCGGCCCCAGGGGGAGTGCAGGACGAGCCGCAGCGAGACCTGCAGGAGGCCGAAGGTGAGCCAGGTCACGACGAAGAGCGGCATCTGGCTCTCGCCTCCCAGCCCCACGGCGGAGAGTCGGGCGAGCAACCAGCCGGCGAACACGGTCCAGTTCGCGTCGAACCCCAAGAGGCCCTGATTGCCCCCGGTCAAGCCCCCGGCGTTCTGGACGACGCTCCCCACGATCTGCGCCGCGGCGAGCGTGGCCATCGCCAGATAGTCGCCGCTCAATCGGATCGACGGGATCCCGACGATGACGCCCGCCACCACGGCGATGCCCGTGGCCGCCGGCAGCGCCACGAGCGGCGGCCAGCCGAAGCTCAGGATGAGGATCGCCATCGCGTACGCGCCGACCGCCATGAACCCCGCCTGGCCGAAGTTGAAGAGGCCGGTGAACCCGACGTTCAGCTGCAGCCCCAGGGTGAAAATGCTGTAGATCCCGGCGACGATGCCGACCCCGATCCAGAAGTCGGGCGCGCCGAGCGCGGCGAGGTTGAGCGCCAGCAACGTCATTTGAGGGCCGGCCTCCCCAACACGCCGTTGGGCCGCAGCAGGAGCGTCAGGATGAGGATGGCGAAGCCGACCGCGAGCTTCCAGCGGGGATCGATGAACATCGTCGACCGCTCTTCGGCCAGGCCGAGCAGCACCCCCCCCACCACGGCTCCGTAGGCGTTGCCGATGCCACCCAGCACGGCGGCGGCGAAGAGGCTGAGCAGGAGCTGGAACCCAAAGTTCGGCGTCATGTCGCCCGCCGCCGCAGCGGAGAGCACCCCGGCCAGCCCGGCCAGGCCGCCGGCGACCAGCCAGGTGGTGAGGATGACCCGGCCGGTGTCGATCCCCGCCACCTCGGCCAAGTTCAGGTTGTCGGCCAACGCCCGCATCTCCTTGCCCAGGCGGCTGAAGCGGAGCAGCGTGGCGACGCCGAGCAGCACCACCAGCCCGACGATCACGACCACGAGCTCAACCGTGCCGATGCGGAGTCCACCCGGCAGAGCGATGGCGGTGGTGACGTTGACCCGCAGCTGGAGCGGGTCGGCCCCGGCCGCGAGCTGGATGCAGTTCCTGATCACGAAGGCCAGCCCGATCGTGATCAGCAGCAGCTGGAGGCCACCGGCCCGTCGGGCCCGCATCGGCCGCCAGACGATGAGCTCGGAGGCCGCACCCAAGACCGCCGTCGCCACCACCCCGCCCACAACCGCCAGGACGATCGGCTGGCCGAGCGTCACGTTGAGCAGGAGGGCGATGTAGGCGCCGAACGTCAGCATGTCGCCGTGGGCGAAGTTGACGAGGCGGAGCACGCCGAAGACGAGGGAGAGCCCGACGGCCCCGAGGGCGAAGTAGGTGCCGGTGACCAGCCCGTTGATCGTGGCCTGCGCGGTCGCCTGGCCCCCCCTGGAGGCGACGAGCAGGACGACCAGCCCCAGGGCCGCCGCCGCGGCCCAGGCGCGCCCCGCTGGCCCCGCCGGGCGCGCGAGGTCGTCCGAGGTGCGCGGTTGGGCGAGGAACCCCAGCCGCCTCGCCGCAAACCGCCAGGATGCGCTCAGCACCCTGTCCGCCCCTTCTCCCAGAGCGGGCCCGGCCCCCGCATCGGCCGGACGAAGCCGCCGTGGGCGGGAGGCGTGACGACCGCGGCGGGCTGGGAGGGGCCCCGATGGACCCCTCTCCCCCCCGCGGCCGCGACGCTCCGGGTCACCCCTTGGTGTCGATCTTCCGCACGAGGACCAGGGTGCCGTTCTTCCACGTCGAGAGGTCGAAGGTGCCGGAACTCGTGTCCCCCCGCGAGTCGAAGTCGATCGGACCCGACACGCCTACGTAGTGGATCTGCTTTCCGGCGGCCAGCGCCTTCATCGCGTTGGAGAGCCTGAGGTAGGTGAACGGCTCCCCCGCCGGCCCCGAGATCTTGGGCAGCTGGGCGGCGATCTTCGCCGACGCGTTCGAGCCGGCGGCGACGGCGGCGAGCCCGCAGAGGATCGCCGAGTCGAAGTTGTTCGCGTCGAGGGCGAAGCGGCGGGGCCCCGGGGCGCCGAGGTACAGCGCGTTGAACGTCTTCGCCTCTGGGGTGCCGGTGGGGCTTCCGGCGTTGGTGGCGTGGCCCCCCTCCAGCGCGGCCGACGGGATCGCGGACGGGATCGGCGAAACCGCGAGCGCATCGGAAACAAACAGCTTACCGGCGGAGAACTTGCCGGTGCGCAGCAGCGCGGCGCTCACCTTGCCGAACGTGTCCGGGAAGTCGGCGAAGACAAAGGCGTCCGGGTTGTTCTTCACGATCGCCGCCGCCTCCGAGTCGTAGCTGGCCTGGTTGGGATCGTACCCGATCGGACCCTGGATCTTGCCCCCCATCGCCGTCCACTCCTGCTTGAAGGTGTTCGCCAGGCCCTCGCCATAGGGGGAATTCTGGTAGCCGATCGCCACCGTTTTGCCCTGGGCGCCGCCCAGCGCGCCCTTGACGGCGATGACCAGCGCCCGGGCCTGCAGGTTATCCGGCGGCACCGTTCTGAAGATGGTGTGGCCGTCGTCCACCTTCCGCAACCTGGTGCTCGTCGCCGAGGGCAGCATGGCGATGTGCTTGAGCTTGGTGACCGAGTTCAGGATGGCGGTCGCCTCCGGGGTGCTGGCGGGGCCGGTGAGGCACGTCGCCCCCGCATCGACGACCTGCCGGGCCGCCAAGATGGCCCCCTGCGGGTCCGACCGCGTGTCCGCCGTCGACAGCTTGAAGGTGATCCTAAGCCCCGCCTGCTTGGCGGCCTGGTTGAGCTGCGCCGTGGCCAGCTTCACCGCCTTGTCCGCGGGCGCCCCGAGCGGCCCGAGATCGCCGGTGTACGGCTCGACGTCGCCGATCGTCATGGTGAAGCTCGGGCTGGCACCGCTCACGTTCCCGCCGCCGCTCACGCCGAACCCTAGCGCCAGGGCCAACGACACGGCCACGCCGACCTTCTTCCACTCACCCCACGTCATGGATCTCCATCGATTCATCGATTGGCCTCCCTTTCGCTCGGTGCGCATCCTGATCGGGCACACGACGCGCGCAGCCCCCACCCTTTCAAGGGGGATGCCCCCTCCCCCCTGCCTGGCCGATGCGGTCCAGCTGCGCGTCGGGCACCACCAGGACCTTTCCGAACGCCCGCCGGCACTCCAGCTCCGCGATCGCCTCCTGCGCGCGGGAGAGCGGCAGCACCGCGTAGATGATGGGGTGCAGCTCCCCCCCGGCCACGAGTCGGCTCAGCTCGAGCAGATCGTCCCGGCGCCAGCCGTCGGATCCGCGGATGTCCACCTCGCGGGCCCACAGGTAGCGGAGATCGGTCACGGCCTCGTACCCGGACGTCGCCCCACAACAGACCAGCCTGCCTCCGTGCCGGAGGGAACGGAGGGATTGGGACCACGTGTCCTTGCCGGAGTAGTCCACCACCACGTCCGCGCCAAGCCTGCCGGTCAGCTCCCACACCGCCCGCCCGAACTGCCCGTCGGCGGTCACCACGCAGTGATCCGCGCCCAGCTCGGCGAGGCGCCGCGCTTTCAGGTCGCTGCTGGTGGCGGCGATCACTCGGGCGCCGATCCGCTTGCCGAGCTGCACGCAGGCCACGCCCACCCCGCCGCTGGCGCCGACGACGACCAGCAGCTCCCCCCCCTTGAGCTTGGCTCGGGTGAAGAGCATCCGATGGGCCGTGCCGTAGGCGACCGGCAGGCAGGCGAACTCGAGCATCCGCGCTTCGTCCGGAATCGACAGCAGGCTGGTCGTTGGAACGCTGACGAATTCGGCCAGCCCGCCGCGCTTAGTCTCCCCTAGCATCCCGTGCTCGGAAGCCGGGTCGACCAGAACCGGCGCCCCCACCTCGATCCCCCCCACGCCTGGACCGAGCGCCTCCACCCAGCCGACGATGTCGCCCCCGCCGATGTGCGGGAGCGGGACCGGCAGGCCGGGCATGCCCCGCCGAACGAAGATGTCGAGGTGGTTGAGCGCGCAGGCGCCCACCCGGACCAAGGCCTCTCCGGGACCGGGCTCGGGCCGCTCGAACTGCTCAACGACGAGGCGGTCGGGGCCTCCATGGGCGTGAATCACCGCTGCCTGCATCGATGAGGCCATCGGCTCCATCCCCTCGCGAAGGCCGCCGCGGGTGGTTCGGGCGGGCTGACTTGAACATACTACTGACATGATTAGTTTGTGTCAACGGACCCGAACGCAAAGAATTCGAACCGCGGCGGAACTTCCCCCTCGAAACAGTGTTGCTAGATACGAACACCGCCGCTCTATCAGCAGATCGCGTCCAAATCTCTGGAGTTACATCGGCTTTGGGCCACAAGATTTAGGCTGCGATCTCACAGGTGAAGGACCCAGCCCGGCCACGGTTCGCGACGACATCACCGATCCCGCGCGCATCGTCTACCGCCCGGTGGAAATGCTGCTGCTGCCCAAGCCCTGGCATCGCGGCCGCGCCGTGCTGATCGGGGACGCCGCGCACACAACCCCGCCGCAACTTGCCAGCGGCGCCACGATTGCCCTCGAGGATGCGCTCGTGCTCGCGGAGGCCCTACAAGCAGAGCGCCCGCTGCCCGAGCTGTTGGAGATGTTCGTCGAGCGGCGCTACGAGCGCTGCCGCCTCGTCGTCGAGAACTCCTATCAGCTTGGCGAATGGGAGAAGAACCCATCGCTGCCCGGCGCGGATCCGGTGGGCTTGCAGAGCAGGTCCTTCGCCGCGCTCACCCAGCCATACTAACCCACTCCCCCAGCGAGGAAATCCCCTGTCCGCTCTCCCGGCCGGGAGGTTGCGCGAGACCGCGGTCGCCTTTCGTCGGTCACGGATTTGCGAAAGGACCGTGCTACACTCCGCTAAACGTGCTGAAGCCGCCGTCGACGGGGATGACGGCGCCGTTGACGAAGCGGCTGCCCGGGCCGCAGAGCCAGATCAGCGTGCCCACCAGCTCCTCCGGCTCGCCGAACCGCCCCGCGGGCGTGTGATCGACAATCCGCCTCCCCCGCGGGGTAAGGCTCCCGTCCGCGTTGACGAGCAACCTGCGGTTCTGCTCCCCGATGAAGAACCCGGGCGCGATGGCATTGACGCGCAGTCCCGGGCCATACTTGCGCGCGAGTTCGACCGCAAGCCACCGGGTGAGGTTCTCCACCGCGCCCTTCCCCGCCGAGTAGGCCGGTACCCTGGTGAGCGATCGCTGCGCCGCCATCGAGGAGATGTTAACGATGCAACCCCGCCCGGCCGCCGCCATGGCGGCGCCGAAGATCTGCACGGGGAGGAGGGTCCCCAGGAGATTCAGGTCCAAGACGGACCGCCAGGCGTCGAGGGGAAGATCGAAGATCGATTCCCCCTCCTCGAGGGTCGCCTTGGGCAGATTGCCCCCCGCGGCGTTGACCAGGATATCGACGCCTCCCCAGCGCTGGAGGACCGTCTCCCGGCAGCGCTCCAGGTCCTCGCGGACGAGCACATCGGCGGGCAGCGGCATCGCCTCCCCGCCGGACCGCTCGATCTCAGCCACCACCTCCCTCGCCCGCTCCGGCCGGCGGCCGAGGATCCCCAGCCTCGCTCCGGCACCGGACAGGCCGCGCGCCATGACCGACCCCAGGACGCCCGTCCCGCCCGTGACCACCGCCACCTTACCGCTCAGGCTGAAGAGCGGATCCAAGGTCATCCCCGGACCCCCGGCGTGGGAGCGGCGAGCGGAGACAGGTGGCGGATGAAGTGGCGTTCCAGATTGGCGTCGTAGGCCTCGGGGTGCGCCCGCAGCAGGGCGCGCACCCGGTCCCCATAGCGCGCCAGCGCCGATCCGAAGGTGACGTGCAGCATCTGCCGGGCGTCGAAGGTGTCCAGCAGCGAGGCCAGTTCCGCGTCCGGCACCGCGTCGGGCGCCGCCGCCCGCTCGCGGCGCGCCGATACGTGATAGCTGGCCCGATCCTGCTCGTAGCGCTCGTGCGCGAGCCCGTAGATCGCCCGGAACAACCCGGGATCCAGCACCGCGATGGTGCGCAGCGCTTCCAGGTAACTGGTCCCCGCCGTCTTGACGTGGAGCAGGCTTCCCGCCCGACGGGCGAAGGCGGCGTAGACGCTGAGCTTGTCGGATCCGGAGTGGAGGCTCAGCTTGTACGGCCCGAGCCGCCGCGCGATCGCCGCGTGCGTGGCGGCGTCGGCCTCAAACGCGGTGGGGTCGCCGAGGTAATCCACGCCCTTCTCGAAGCGGCCGACGAAGCGCGGGGCCAGGCCCACCCAGCGGACACCCAAGCGGCGGAGTTCGGAGGCGATGTAGATGTGCTGGACGGGCGTGGTGGGGGTCTCCGTCTCGTCCACCGAAACCTCCACCTCGGCGCCCCCGCTGCGCGCCCGCAGGTGGCGATACAGGAGCACCACGTGCGCCACGGCGCGGCCGTACTTGACCGCGGCCCGGACGACGTCCTCCTCGTCGACGCGCACCGACCGGTCGTCGAGGTCGAGCGCTAGGCTGCGGTAGCGGTCCCGCATCCGCCCACTGCTGTCGTCGAGATCCCGCCAGGGGAGCGCCTCCAGCGCCGCGCTCAGGGCGCCCGCCGGCTGCGCGTCCGCGGCCGGGGCGACGTATTCCCCCGGGTCGAACGTGAAGAACGTATAACCCGCCGCCAGACACGCCTCCACGTCCGCGGTCGTCTTGAGGTGATCGGCGTCCGCGCCGAAGCCCTCCCGCCACCCCTCCGCGAACACCCCCCAGGTGGCGTCGCTCAGCACCTGCTCGGGGCTCCGGCCGGTGCGCTCCATCTCGCGGATCGACTGCTGGGCGAAGATCGGGGCGAGGTCCCCGCCCACCGCCCGCAGCGCTCGGATGTGGCCGGGGGTGGCGCAGCCGAGGCGGTCCCCGAACCCGAAGGAGCGCCGCAGTCCGAGGGCCCGGGGCGTGAGCCACGGGAGCTGGGTTCGCAGCGCCAGCAGGTTGCGGGGACAGATCGGACCGACCAGGAGCCGCCGCCCCTCGAAGGAGGTCGTCTCCCCCTCGAGTCCGTCCAGAGGGGTGGACCGGCCGGGGGCCAGCGCCACGAGCCGGTCTCCCTCCCGGGTGCGCGCCATCCCCAGCTCGGCATCGCCGACCCGTACCAAGGATTGGACTCGGACCTGGAGCCCCGGGACGGACAGCAGTCCCGTCATCGGCATCGCGCCCGGCCGCGTGCCGCAGGATCGGCCGCGAGGTCGATCGCCGCGGTCATCCAGACACGCCGGCGTGAGCCGCGTCCAACGATTTCAAACGCCATCACGCCGCGTCCCGCGGGTGCGTTTGGGCAATCGGCCTCCGCTCCCGGTGCTCGGCCATCGACCGTCCTCCCGATGTTTCCGATCTAGCGCCGCGTCCCGAGCGGCGGGCGACACCATCGGAAGGGATCGCCCGCGGCCATTTTGAGTGGCATCGCCGCCGCAGGCGGTCGATGCCCGTCCGGGTCGACCCGGCGAGTTCGCGCTCGAGATAATCGCCGTCCACGTAACGCGGACCGGAGGGGTGGCCGGCAGGGGAATCCCGAGGCCGGCCTCACGTTCTATCCCTTCACGTCAGCCCCGGGCCCCTCCCTCGTCTTCAGGAAGACGTGGTTCCTCCGCACCTCGGTCGGGTACACGGCGACCCGCTTGCTCCTGTCGGTCAGGCAGCGGCCGCTGGTGAGGTCGAACTCCCAGCCGTGCCAGGGGCAGGTCACGACGGGGTGCTCACGATCGACCTCGACCCGCCCCGTTCCGGCAGCCACGACCTTTCCGAAGACCAGCCCCCGGCAGAGCGGTCCCGTCTGGTGCGGACAGACGTTGCGGAGCGCGTACACCCGCCCGCCGAGCCGGACGATGCCGATCTCACGCCCTTCGACGTTGAGAATCCGCATCTGCCACTCGGGGAACCCCTCGAGGGCGCCGACGTCCTGGATCACCCCCGTGCCGCCCCCCCGTCGGCCTGGGCGGGCGCGGCCTTCGGCAGACCGAAGAACTCGCGGGCGTTCTCGTAAAAGACCTTCGGCAGCCACGATTCTGGCAGCTTGCGCGCGATGTACTGCGGGTCGTCGGCGTCCCAGTGCGGGTAGTCGGTGGCGAAGCAGAGGAGATCCTCCATCCCGCCGAACGACTCGAGCACCTCCATCAGCTGCTCGGGGCGGGCGGGGTCCTCCAGCGGCTGGGTCGTCAGCTTCACCCGCTCGCGCACGTACTCGCTCGGCCGCTTCTTCACCCAGGGGCTCTCCTGCCGCCAATATTTGTAGTTGTCGTCGAGATTCCACAGGAGCCACGGCAGCCAGGAGACGCCATTCTCCACCAACAGGATCTTGAGCGCGCGATACTTCTCGAAGACGCCGTGGGCGATCAGGCTGGTGAGGTGGTGCTGCTCCGCCTGGGGGGCGAGGGTGATGTTCTCGAGCCGGGTGCTCGGCACGCCGCCGCCCGCCACGTGCGCGCCGGTGGCGCTCAGCTCGCCCGCGACGTGGAGCGCGACCGGCAGGCCGACGTCGACGGCGGCCTCGTAGATCGGGTGATAGGCGGGATGCCCGAACGGCTTCCCCAGGCCGTTGGAGATCAGGATGACCTCCTTCATGCGCGGGTGGCGGCCGACCCGCCGGACCTCCGCCGCCGCCTCCTCCGGGACCTGGGTGGGGACCAACACCGCCCCGAAGAGCCGGTCGTCGCGGCCGTCCAGCCAGCGGTCGATCGACCAGTCGTTGGCGGCGCGGCACACGGCGGTCGCCAGGTAGAGGTTGGGGAGGCCGGCGTTGTGGCCGATGCTGTACGACAGGATCGCCGCCCGGACGTCCAGCGGATCGAGGAGCTGGCGCTTCATCGTGGCGTAGTCCGATCCCGGGCCGCCCCCGTTGGGCGGGTAGGTATCGATGCGCTTGTTGGTGCCGCCGGTGTGCGGGTACGCCATCGTGGCGGGGCGAATGCGGTTGGTCGTCTTCCCGGGCATCCGCACGAACTCCCGCCATTCCTTGGACAGGTACTGGTGGAGCTCCGCCTCCGACGCCCAATCGTGGTGGACATCGGCGTCAATGCACGGGCCGCTGTACCGCATCCTCCCCCGCCTCCCTCGCGGACGTCTGCGTTGATTATACGACACGGCGCGGGGCTCCGAGCGCCGGCCGCAGGCCCTACGGCGTTGGCGTCCCGCCTCCCGCGGCGTCCGCGCCGCGCGGACGGCTCCCCGTCGGCCATCGGTAGAACCGCGCAGCGTTCTCGTGAAAGACCTTGGCGTGCCACTCCGCCGGCAGCCGCTCCGCCACGGACGCCGCGGGATCCATCTCCCGGTCCGGGTAGCCGCTGGCGTAGCAGAGGAGATCCTCGACGGGCCCAAGCGCGCGCATGTGCCGCACCAGCGCCTCGCGCCCCGGCGCCTGCTCCAGCGGCCAGGTCCCGATCCGGACGCTGCTCCAGAGCACCTCGCTCGGCGACCGGGTCAACCAGGGGACCTCCCGGCGAAAGGTCTTGTAGTTCGTGTCGAAGCGCCAGAACAGCGACGGCAGCCAGGTGACGCCGACGCCGGCGACCATCAGGCGGAAGCCGCGGAACTTCTCGAACACCCCCTGGACGATCATGTTCACCAGGTGCGTCATCACCGGCTGCGCCTTCAACACCTCGTACTCGGCGTAGGTCGCGGGCAGCCCGCCGCCGGCGGTGTGCGTGATCACATCCGGCGTGGCGTCCCCGCCGGCGTGCAGCACGACGGGCAGATCGCACTCCGCCGCCGCTTCGTAGATCGGGTGGTAGACGGGATGACCGAAGGGCTTCCCCAGCCCGTTGCCGCCCATCACCACGCCGACGAACCCGGGGACGGCGGCGATCCGGCGGATCTCCTTGGCCGCCTCGTCGGGCAGCTGGTTCGGGACCATGGCCAGGCAGGCGATGCGGTCGTCGCGGCCGATCCACCGCTCCGCCGACCAGTCGTTCGCCGCCCTGGCGATCTCCAGCGCCAGGTAATGGTTGGGCATCGTCGGCGCCACGATGGCCGCGTCGTGCGCGAGCACGACCCGCTCCAGGCGGTTGCCGCCGAGCAGCTGCCGCCGCAGGGTGTCGAGGTCGGAGCCCGGCGGACCGCCCGCGTCCGGCCAGGCGTCGGTCAGCTTGTCCCCCTGCGGGTGCTGGTACTTGTGCACCGGCACGGCGGCCATCACCCCGCCGCCCGGAAACGCGCCGGGGCGGCCGAGGAACTCGCGCCACCCCTCCGACATGTACTCCATCAACTCGAGCTGATTCGTCCAATGGTGATGCGCGCAGGCGTCGATCGTCGGCCCGCCGTACGCGCCGTGCGCCCCCGCGTGGGGATCCTCAGGCATCGGACGATCCTCCGTTCAGGGCGCCGCGCGCGTCGACCACCACCGCCCCCTCGCCCGCTCGCCGGACGAGCACCGGGTTCGCCTCCAGATCAATCAGGCGGCCGGCGAGATCGGTCCCCAACCAGCTCATCCGGCTGACGATGTCGGCGACGGCGCCGGCATCCAGCGCCGGCCGCCCTCGAACGCCCTCCAGCACCGGCCAGACCCGAAGCGCCCGGAGCATCTCCAGCGCGCGCCCGGCCGAGACCGGAGCCAG
>DATEHM010000315.1:0-4349 GCA_035279545.1 bacterium
CTCCGACCGCGCCCCAGGCCGCGCCGTCGCCGCCTTCGCCCCCCGCCCTTGGCCCCACGGGTCTCCCCAGCGTCACCCCGGCGATCCCGGAGCCGCCTTCTCGATTTCACGTCCAGGTGGGGTCGTTTGACACCCGCGCCAACGCCGACACGTTGGTCAGTCAGCTGCGCGCGCGCGGGTATGCGGTGACCCTGGTGGAGGGACCTCCCTATCGCGTGTGGGTCGGAGGATACCTCGACCGGGGGACCGCGGAGCGGCTCGCCGCCAATCTCCAGGCCGCCGGCTTCGACGTGACGCTGAGCGCCCGGTAACCCACACACGGTTGCGCGTCCACCGCGGGCGCGCCGAAGGAGCCGAAGATGGCGTACGAACACATCCTCGTCAGTACCGAAGACGCCATCGGCATCATCGTTCTCAACCGGCCGAAGGTGCTGAATGCGCTCAACCGGGCGCTGATGGACGAACTCGCCACCGCGCTGGAGGCGTTCGACCGGGACGGCGGGGTGCGCAGTGTGGTGCTGACCGGGAACGACCGCGCGTTTGCGGCGGGGGCGGATGTGCGCGAGTTCGCCGAGGCGACCTCGGTGGATATGGTGCGGTCCTATCGGTTCCTGGAGTGGGACCGCATCCGCCGGATCGGCATCCCCATCATCGCCGCCGTGAGCGGGTACGCGCTCGGGGGCGGGTGCGAGCTGGCGATGGCGTGTGACATCATCATCGCCTCGGAAAGCGCCCGCTTCGGGCAGCCCGAAATCCGCCTCGGGCTCATTCCCGGAGCTGGGGGAACACAGCGTCTCACGCGCGCGCTCGGCAAGTCCCGCGCGATGGAGCTCGTTCTCACGGGGCAGACGCTCTCCGCCCAGGAGGCCTGCGCGCTGGGGCTGGTGTCGCGCGTGGTGCCCGTTGAGGTGGTCCTCGACGAGGCGAAGCGCTTGGCCGCAGAGATCTCCGCCCAGCCTCCCATCGCTGTGCGCATGGCGAAGGAGTCGGTGAACCAGGCGTTTGAGACCACCCTCGCCGGCGGCCTGGAGTTTGAGCGCAAATGCTTCCACCTGCTCTTCGGGTCCGAGGACAAGCGCGAAGGGATCCGGGCCTTTCTTGACAAGCGGCCGCCGACGTTCACGGGGCGATGAAGCAGGATCGGCTCGCGGCGGTCGCGCGCGCCGTGGTCGCGTGCACGGCGTGTCCGCGCCTGCGCCGGTACTGTGCCGCCGTCGCCGCTCGGGGCAAGCCGGAGTTTGCCGGGTGGACCTATTGGGGGAAGCCGGTGCCGGGGTACGGGGATCCCGAGGCGGAACTGTTGGTCGTCGGGCTCGCGCCCGCGGCCCACGGCGCGAATCGGACCGGCCGGATGTTCACCGGGGATGGATCCGGGGAGTGGCTGACCCGGGCGATGTACCGGGCCGGGTTCGCCAGCCAGCCGACCTCCGTTCGTCGGGGTGATGGCCTGCGCCTGCGCCGGGCCTATATCACTTCCACCGTGCGCTGTGCTCCGCCCGAGAACAAGCCGACCCTGGCGGAGATCGCGAGGTGCCTGCCGTATCTGGAGCGAGAGCTCGAGCTGCTCCCCCACGTCCGGGTCATCGTGACCCTCGGCCGCATCGGGTTCGACGCCTGCCGCCGGGCCCTCGGGGGGCGGGGCGCGGACGTGCGCGGCCTGCGATTTGCCCACGGGGCGGTCTATCCCTTGGGGCCGGGGGTTCCCACGCTGATCGCCAGCTATCACCCCAGTCGGCAGAACACCAACACCGGGAAGCTCACCGGGCCGATGCTCGATCATGTCTTCGATACGGCCCGGCGGCTGTTGGAGCACTCGGCGCCGGCGCACACGGGACCCGGGAGGAGAGTGGATGGTGAATAAGACGGTGGTGACGGACACCCAAGACGGGGTGCGGACCGTGACCTTGAACCGGCCGGACGTGCTCAACGCCATCAACGCGCAGATGGGCGCGGATCTGTTCGACGCCCTGCGCGAGGCCGAGCGCGCGCCCGAGATCCGCTGCGTGATGCTCGCCGCGGCGGGCCGAGGGTTTTGCGCCGGCGCGGACCTGCGCGAGCAAACCCCGGGGACGGCCAAGGTGGGGGAGTTGCTGCGGACGCGCTACAATAGAATCGTGCTGAAGATCCGCACGATGGAGAAGCCGGTGATCGCCGTGGTCAACGGGGTGGCGGCGGGGGCTGGGGCCAACATGGCTTTCGCCGCGGACCTGCGGATCGCGTCGGACCGGGCGTCGTTCATCGAGGCGTTTTCCAAGATCGGGCTGATCCCGGACTCCGGCGGCACCTGGCTGCTCCCGCGCCTCACCGGCCTGGGGCGGGCGCTGGAGCTCGCATTTTTCGCCGATCCGGTCGACGCGGCGGCGGCGGAACGGCTGGGGTTGGTGAACCGGGTCGTGCCTCATGATGACCTGATGCCCCGCGCGCTGGAGTGGGCCAGGCGCCTGGCCGCGGGCCCGACGCGGACGTACGGATTGATCAAGCGCGCGCTCAATCGGGCGCTCGCTACCGATCTGGAGGGGGCGCTGGAGTACGAGGCGCACCTCCAGGAGATCGCCAGCCGCACCGGGGACCACCGAGAAGGGGTCGCCGCTTTCCTGGCCAAGCGACCCCCGGTCTACACGGGGCAGTAGGCCCGGCCGGGTGGGAGGAGAGGGTGATGCGCGAGGTCGTGATCGTGGATGGGATCCGCACCGCCATCGGGCGGTACGCCGGGGCCCTGCGGGAGGTTCGCCCCGATGACCTCGCCGCCCAGGTGGTGCAGGCGATCGTCCAGCGGAACGCCCTCGATCCCGGGACGATCGAGGACGTGGTTTTCGGGTGTGCGAATCAGGCCGGGGAGGACAATCGGAACGTGGCGCGGATGGCCGCGCTCCTGGCCGGGCTGCCTCCCGAGGTCCCCGGGCAGACGGTGAACCGCCTGTGCGGGTCGGGGATGCAGGCGGTGCACGCCGCGGCGCACGCCATCGCCTACGGGAACGGGGACGTCTACATCGCCGGCGGCGTGGAGAGCATGACCCGCGCGCCGTACGTGATGGGGTCTCCCGCGGTGGCGTTCCCCCGCGGCCCGATAGTGCTGCACGACACGACGATCGGCTGGCGATTTGCGAATCCGCGGCTCGCCGACGTCTATCCCCTGTACAGCATGGGGGAAACGGCGGAGAACGTGGCGGAGCGCTATGGGATCTCGCGGGAGGATCAGGACGCGTACGCCGCGGAGAGCCAGCAGCGTGCGGCCGCCGCCCAGCGGGAGGGACGATTCGCAGAAGAAATAGTGCCGGTGACGATCCCGCGGCCCCGGGGCGAGCCGGTCGTCGTCGACACCGACGAGCACCCGCGGCCCGACACGACCGTGGAGCGGTTGGCCGCGCTGCGGCCGGCGTTTCGCCCGGGGGGCACCGTTACCGCCGGAAACTCCTCCGGGATCAACGATGGGGCCGCGGCGCTCCTCGTCACGTCCGCGGAGTGGGCGGAGCGGGAAGGGCGCCGGCCGATCGCGCGGATCGTCGCCACCGCGGTGGCCGGTGTGGATCCGTCGTACATGGGCATCGGGCCCGTCCCCGCCACCCGCAAGGCGCTCGATCGCGCCGGACGGCGCATCGACGAGATGGATGTTATCGAGCTGAACGAGGCGTTCGCGGTGCAGGTCCTCGCCTGCGTCCGCGACCTCGGGATCGACCGCGTCCGTCTCAATCCCAACGGCGGGGCGATCGCGCTCGGCCACCCCATCGGCGCGAGCGGGGCGCGGATCCTCGTCACGCTCCTGCATGAGATGCGCCGGCGCGCGGGGCGGTGGGGGCTGGCGACGATGTGCATCGGGGTCGGTCAGGGAATCGCGACGGTCGTGGAGGCGGCGTAGGTGCATCGTGGCCGCGCCGCGGCGGCGCCGGCGCCCGGCGCGCACGCGATCCTCCCGGCGGCGTTGGGGAGGCCGCGCTAGGCTCCGATGCAGGCTCGGTCGACGCTGTTCACGCTCTACGGGGATTACATCCGCCACTACGGGAACACGATCTGGGTCGGAAGCCTGATCGCCCTGATGGCCGAACTGGGGTTCACCGCATCGGCGGTGCGTGCGGCCATCTCGCGCATGACCCGGCAGGGCTGGCTGGTGCCGATCAGGTCCGGACGGGCCAGCTACTACGCGCTCTCGCCGCGGGGGCGCGAGCGGATCGACGAGGCGGCGCAGCGGATCTTCAAGGTGCATCCCCAATCCTGGGACGGACGCTGGCGGATCCTGGCCATCGCCGCCACCGGGCGGGACCGGCAGCGGCGGGAACGCCTGCGCCGCGAGCTGACCTGGATGGGGTTTACCCCCCTGTCCCGGGGAATCTACCTCACCCCCAACGACCTGC
>DATEHM010000316.1:0-3074 GCA_035279545.1 bacterium
GCGGGGGGCGGCGACGCCGAGGAGGGCGGTCGCTAGCCGCGGACCACCCGCGCCGCTAGACCCGCAGCGCCTCACCGTCCCGGGGGATCCACACGCGATCGGCGACCGCTCCGGCCCGGACCAGCTCGTGCAGCTGTGCGCGCGCGAGGAGGCAGTGGTTGATCGCCTCCATGTGCACGGCAACGACCCGGGTGGCCGGGGCGCTGCGCGCGGTCGCGATCACATCCTGGGCGGTCATGGTGATCGGATCGCCCTCCAAGAACTGCGCCGCCCCGGCGTTGACGACCGTGGCGGATGGGGCGAACTCCCGAAGCGCGCCCTCGACCTCCTCACACCAGATGGTGTCCCCGGCGATGTAGAGCGTGGGTTCTCCCGGTGCGCTGAGCACAAACCCCGACACCGGGGCCATGCGGCGGCCGATCTCCCCCGTCCCGTGCCGCCCCGCCGTGCGGTGGAACTCGATCCCATTCCAGTGCGCCGTCCCCCGCACCGCCCGGACATCGGCGAAGCCCATCCCGGCGAACTTGGGCTCGTCCTCCGGCTGCCCGAACAGGGGCAGCGACTTCGGCACCAGCCGCGCCGCCGCCTCGTCGAAATGGTCGCGGTGGGTGTGGGTGACGAGGACCGCGGCCACGCCCTGCAGGATCGCCGGCACGGGCAGGGGCAGCGGCGTGAGCGGGTTCGGGCGCGGGTTTGGGGAATTCGCCACCGCCGGGGCCGCGCCGACCTCGCCGAGCATGGGGTCCACGAGGATCCGGAGGCCGTGCATCGTCACCAAGAGCGTCGCGTGACGCACCAACTGCACTTCCATCGCTCACCCCCGCGCCCGCGGCCGGCATGCCCCGCCGCTCCGAGATCCATCCCCGCAGTCGGGGCCCCGCCCCTACCAGTACCTGTGGGCGACCACCTTGGGCTGCAGGAAGTTAAGCAGGTAGTCGGGGCCCCCGGCCTTGCTGTCGGTACCCGACATGTTGAACCCGCCGAAGGGGTGGGTCCCGACCATCGCGCCGGTCGACTTCCGGTTCAGGTAGAGGTTGCCGCACATCAGCTCGCGCCGGGCCTTCGCCAGCTTCTCCGGGTTGAGCGTATACACCGATCCCGTGAGGCCGAACGCCGTCCCGTTGGCGATCCGAATCGCCTCATCGAAGTCGCGCGCGGGCACCGCCGCGAGGACGGGGCCGAAGATCTCCTCCTGCGCGATCCGGGCGTCGGGCCGGACGTCGATGAACACCGTCGGCGCCACGTAGTACCCGCGCTCCCGCGCCCGGGTCCCCCCGACGACGAGCCGTCCCTCCCGCTTGCCCAACTCGATGTACTCGAGCACCTTCTGCTCGGCTCGTGCGTTGATCACGGGCCCGGCCGGAAAATTTTCCGGCGCCGGCCCGACCGTGAGCCGGCGGACCCGATCCGCGACCCTCTCCACGACCTCGCCGTACACCTTGGGGGTCACGACCAGCCGCGACCCCGCGGAGCACTTCTGCCCCTGGTATCCGTACCCCGAGGCCACCACCCCCGCCACCGCCTGGTCCAGCGCCGCGTCATCGTCGACGATGATGGCGTTCTTGCCCCCCATCTCGGCGATGATCCGCTTGAGCCAGATCTGCCCCGGGGGGGTCTGCGCGGCGAGCGCAAACAGGTGCGTCCCGACCTCGCGGGACCCGGTGAACGCGATCATCCGCACCCTGGGATGCGTGACCAGAGCTTCGCCGACGACCCCGCCGGGGCCTGGGATCAGGTTCAGCACGCCCGGCGGCAGGCCGGCCTCGGTGAGCGCGTCCGCGATCACGTACGTCGTCGCCGCCGAGTCGCTCGCCGGCTTCATCACGACCGTGTTGCCGCAGACGATCGCGCCGAGCGCCATCCCGGCGGGGATGGCGACGGGAAAGTTCCACGGCGAGATCACCGCCACCACGCCAAGAGGAATATACTGGTACTCGCTCATCTCGCCCGGCGTCGCCGGAAGCGCCGGCCCCGACGCGTAGCGCAGGATCTCGCGGGCGTAGTACTCGGCGAAGTCGATCGCCTCGGCGACGTCGCCATCGGCCTCCGCCCAGTTCTTGCCGACCTCGTAGATCATCCAGGCGGCGGCCTCCATGCGGCGGCGCCTGAGGAGGCCGGCGGCGCGCATCAAGAGCGCGGCGCGCTCCTCGGCGGGCACCCAGCGCCACGACTCGAAGGCGGCGAGTGCCGCCTCGACCGCCGCGTTGACCTCGTCCGGCCCCGCCTCGTGGACGACCGCCACCACCCGGTCGGCCTGGGACGGGTTCAGCGACCGAAACGTGCCGGCGGTCTTGAGGGCCCGCCCGCCGATCAGCAGCGGGAACTCGCGGCCCAGCTGGTCCCCCACCACCCGCAACGCCGCCTCCATCGCCTGCCGCCCGGGCCCGGCCGCAAAATCCGTCAGCGGTTCGTTGTGAAACTCTGGAAGCGTCATCATCACTGTCTCCTCCTCGTGAGCCCCACGCCGCTCCGGCGCCGTCGTGTGCCTACGCGAACGTCTCGAGCGTCCGGGCGATCCGGTCGAGCCCTTCTTCGATGCGGGAGAGCGAGGTCGCATAGGACAGGCGCATGAATCCCGGGGCCTCGAACGCCTCGCCCGGCACGGCGGCGACGTGCGCCCGGTCGAGCAGGTGCTCGCACAGGGCGGCCGACGTGGCGGGGGCGCCGGGACGGCCGAGGACGCCGCGCACGTCCGGGAAGGCGTAAAACGCGCCCCGGGGGGTTCCGCACCGGACCCCGGGGAGCGCGTTGAGCCGGGAGACGATGTAGCGGCGGCGCCGGTCGTACTCGACCACCATCTCGCCCGGGTCCACCCGCTCCTCCAGGGCGACGAGGGCCGCGCGCTGGGCGATGGAGTTGGCGTTGCCAGCAAGATGCCCTTGAACGGCGGTGATGGCCGCGGCGACCTCCAAGGGGGCGGCGGCGTATCCGATCCGCCATCCGGTCATCGCGTAGGTCTTGGACATCGAGTTGAGCAGCACGGTCCCGGCACGCGCTTCCGGCCAGGCCGCGGGGACGCAGTGATGGGTGGCCCCGTCGTAGACCATGCATTCGTAGATCTCGTCGCTCAACAG
>DATEHM010000317.1:0-5061 GCA_035279545.1 bacterium
GGGGGGGGGGGGGGGGGGGGGGGGGGAAGGGGACGGGCGTCGGGAGCGAAGCAGAGGGACCCAGGCCCGCAGGTCGGCGCCGTGGAAACCAAGCAGGATCCCCACATAGACAAGCGCTCCCATTCCGATCTCGATGAGCAACCGGCTTCGGGCAGCCGCATGCCCGGCCACGGCGTGTGCACCCAGCACCGCGATGGCCATGACGGCGGTGGCACTCGTCGCGGGCCAGAGCGCGCGTCCGTACTCTCGCCAGGACATCCCGATCGACCGCAGCGCCAGTCGCAGGAATCCGGCGACCGCGATCGCCGGGTACACCGTCACCCAGCCCAGAGCGACGCCCGTCGTTCCCGCGCCGCGCCCGAGGCCCCAGCGGCTGCCGGCGTAGAACACGACCGGCAGGATCAGGGCGCAGAGAATGCTCAGGTTCATGCTCGCGCGCTCGCGTCCCCGGGCGACCAGGATCTGCGGCGCGAGTACAATCAGCGACCGCAGCGCCGCATAGGCCGCGAGGATGCGCAGGGGTGATACCACCCCGCTCCAGCGGGCGCCGAGGACCACCGGGACGAAATCACGTGCGACGAGCGCCAGCCCCACGCACGCGGGGAGCGTGCAGAGAGAGAGGGCGCGGCTGAGACCGCCGAAGTAACGGCGAAGGGCGGCCGGATCCGTCTGGACCACCGAGAAGAACGCGGGGGTGACTCGTCCGACCAGGGCGCTGATCCGGTCGACCGGAATGAGCGCGACCGTCCAGGCCATCGTGTAGGTGCCCAGGGCGGCCGCGCCCAAAACGCGCCCGATGACCGTAAAGTCCGAGTTGCTGTAGGCGTACCATGCGAGCTGGGAGCCCAGGACCCGCCGGCTCAGCCGCATGGCATCCCTGAGCTCGCCCAGGTGGCGCGGGAAGAGGACGGCATGGCGCCGGGCGGTCAGGCAGAGGACGGTGGACACGGCGCTCGAGACCACGGGGCCTCCCACCAGGGCCCAGTAGCCGAGCTTCTCGACCGCCAACGCCAGGGTCACGGCGATCATCACCAGCGCCTCGATGCCGTCGATCCGCGCGAGACGGGTGAAGGCAAGATCACGCGACAGGAGCGCGCGGGGGAGCACCTGCGCACCGCGGGTCAGGAACGTGACGCTGAGGGCGAGGATGATCCAGCGGACCGCGGGTTCCGCGAAAAACCACGCGACCGCTCCGGACAGGCCGGCGGTCGTGGCGCACAACCCGACGGCCAGCATCAGCGCGAGCCCGCCGAGCTGGGCGATCTGACGTTCGGTGAGCCAGCGCAATTGTACGACGGCGATGGGAATCCCGGCTTCGCTGAACATCTGCGCGATGCCGAAGAACACCAGGGCCATGCCGACCAGTCCGTAGTCTGACGGCCGGAGCAGATGGACCACCACCAGCGTCGACAGCCAGCTCAGGATTTGCGCGAGCCAGCGCACCGCGCTGGTCCATGCGATGCCCTGCACCAGGGCCCGGTCGAGCGGCGGCGGGCCCTCGGTCATCGTGAGATGGGGACGGAGGCGGCGGGTGTTGGTATCGCCGCGTGGCGTCTCAAGTGTCTTGATTGCTGAGCGCAAATTCACCACTGCCGGCCCGAAGGTCTTCGTGAAAGGCGGCGACGTTGCCCCCCTCGTCGCGCTGGAATCGGGTGGGGACCAGGCGCTCCCGCCGCGGTGGCAGCACGAGGGGGGGAGCTTTGGCCGTCAGGGCCAGCGCGCTCAACCGGCGCAAGGAACCGAGCAGCCCGCCGCCCATCCAGCGCAGTACCATCCGGAGCAGGGCAGCCGACTCCACGACTCCCGGTCCCGGGTCACTCCATCGGAACTCCGACGACCGGGCCCAGCGCACGATGTCCATCAGGAACGCGCCCCACAGGGCGAACGACGTGGTCCGCGCGTACGGCACCTGCGCGGGCGCGCGCGGCTTGGGCTTCGAGAGCGCGTCCCGCAGGGCGAGCAGGTCACCGCGGAGCCAGCGCTCCCGCACCCCGACCCGGTGGGGGCCAACCGCGGGGAGCGGCTTCCCGGCGTACAGGCACGTCGCCAAGTGCGGGAGGTTGATGCCCGCTTCGAGGCCCAGGGCGGTCGACGTCGGAAAGCGCGTGCTGACCCCGACGAACGTGTATTCGTCGTCGCGGCGGTCGTACCGGAACTCGACCATCGCCACGCCGTGCCACGCCCACGCCTCGAGCACGCGCCTGGTGATGGATTCGAGCCGTGGATTGAGGGGAATCGACCGCCGGACGACACTCACCCCGCCCGTGAGGGGAAACTCCCGCTCCCATTCGCAGGGGAAGAGCGCCACCACCTGGCCTTGATCGCACACCGCGCTCACGCACTGCCCGACGCCCGCGAGACACTCCTGGATCAGGAGCATCCGGACATCCCGCTGGAGCGGTCCCAGGATCCGCGCGAGCGTGCCAAGGTGGTCCGCATACTGGACCGAGAAGTCGAGCGTGTGCGCAATGGGCCGGTACAGCCCCGGGCCCCTGGGCTGGATGGAAACGGGGAAGCGCAGCCGTTCCGCTGCCTCCAACACCTCGGTGAGCGACTCCCCTTGAACCCACTTCGGGGTCGGGATGCCCAGGTGGCGCACCAGCGTCAGAGTCTTGGCGCGGTCGAGGGCGCGTCCGAGCACTTCGGCCGGAGGCGCGGCGAGAATGGTGTGCCGCGTCACCCGCCGGCGCGCCTCGTTCAGCGTGACCAGGAGGTCCTCGCCCACGGGGATGACGAGGTCGGGATTGGTGCGATCGATGATGTCGACGAGGTCTTCCGCGGCCCGGCGGGGGCTCACGGAGACCGGTGTGTACCGGAGGCGGGCCCTTGGGTAGCGGGACGCGAAGCCCATGCTGAAGCGCCGGTCGCCGGCCGCGACGACGTCGATGCCGGCCTGCGCGAGCGCACGAATGACGGCGAGTCCTTCGGGTGTTTCCGCGCCGGTGACGAGTACCCTCACGCCGTCTGCTCCAGCAGGTGCGCGGTGGTCCGCTGCCGGGTGTTGGCCGACAGGATGGCGCTCCGGTCGTAGGGGACGCGGAAGAACTGTACGCGGCGCACCTCCAGATCCAGCATGGCGTAGAGGGCGCGCGGATCCCGCGTGGTGAGATCGCCCACGCTGCCGGGGTTCACGAAATGGAAGCCTTCGGCGGCCAGGTCGGCGGCGGGGCCCGGGTACAGGTAGACCTCGCTGCCGACCACGGAGACGACGCCCGGCAGATGCGTGTGGCCGAGACAGCAAATGGAGACGCGCGGATCGTACTCGCGAATGAGCCGGGCCTGTTCCCGGAAGTCGTCGGCGGTGCGGAGCCGGGCGAGGGGATCCGAGAGCCCCGCGTGGACGCACAGGATTTCGGGCCGGGGTGCGAGCTCCATCGGCAGCTCGGCGAGGTAGCGCCAGTCGTCGTCGTCCAGGAGACCGCGGGTCCAGTCGAGCACCTCCCGCGCCCGGGGGCCGGCCAGATCCAGGGGCAGGCGCCCGATGGCCGCGAGGTCGTGGTTGCCGGCCACCGACTCGACGCCGTGGTCCCGCATCATCGCGATGGTTTCGAGCGGCATGGCCGACGTCCCGACCAGATCTCCGAGTCCGACGACGAGGTCCGCTCGCTGGCGACGCGCGTGGACCAGCACCGCGCCCAGCGCGGGCGCGTTGGCGTGAATGTCCGCGATCAAGGCAAGACGCATCAGAGGGCTCGGGTCAGGGCGCGGGCGGGCAGGAGCGTCGCGTACAGCGACGCGTAGGAGTCGGCGGTGTGTTGGAAGTCATACTCCGCGTCACCCACCGACTCGGCCCGGGCGCCCAGGAGCGGCGCGAGTCCCGGTTCGGCGATGATGCGGGCGAGCGCATCGGCGAACGCATGCGGATTGGCGGGGGGCACGAGGAGCCCCGCTTCGCCGTCCGCGAGGGCGCTCCGGATGCCCCCGACGTCGGTGGCGACGATGGGCAGACCCGCTCGCATTGCTTCGAGCAATGCGAGTGGGAGGCCCTCCGAGAGCGACGGCATCGCGAACACATCAGCGGCCGCCAGTACGCTCCCGACGTCAGGTCGAAATCCCAGCAGGTGCACCCGGTCGCCCACGCCGTGCGCGCGCGCCAGGGTGGTCAGGGGTCCGTGCAGCTCGCCGCGGCCGACAAGAGCCACGTGGAGCTGGGGATGGCGCTCGCGGAGCAGGCCCAGCGCCTCGATCAGGTACCGGTGTCCTTTCACCGGGTACAGGTTCCCGACCGCGACGACGAGGACGTCCTGCTCCGCGAGGCCCAGATCGGCCCGCAACGGGGCCGGGGTGGTCACATCCGGCGGACACACGCCGTTGGGAATGGTCAGGACGCGCCGCCGGGAGAGCCAGAGATCCCGCCGCAGCGCATCGGCCGCTTCCCGGCAGACCGCCACCATTGCCCCGCTGTGCGTCGCGGCGAGGCGGAGGGCGAGCCGCCGGTGCCAGGACGAGGCGTAGTGCCGGCCCCCGTGCATCGTGATGACGTGTCCGGATCCGGTGCGGCGGGTCGCGACGGTGCCGCAGATCCCCATCGCGAATTCGTGACTGTGCGCCACGGCGACGTCGTGGCGGCGGAATCCCGATTCGAGGGCCGCGATGGTGCGGCGGTGCGTGTCGACCGGCACGTGCTCGACGGTGATGCCCACCAGGCGCAACTCGCGGGTGAGCCAGCCTTCGCCGCCTTCAGGCAGGAACGCGATGCTGCGGGCCCCTCCGTCGGCCACCGCGCTGGCGAGGAGGGCGACGAGACGCTCGGCGCCGCCGGGGCCGTCCATTTCGATCAGATGGGCGATCGTGAGGCCGCGCAGGCGGCGCCAGCTCTCCACCCGGCGTGACCGTTTGGCCGGCGGCCGGTGAGCCGCCGGAGAGGATTGCAACCGTGGTTGCACGGAGCTTGCGCCGATTGCCATAGCGCCCACGAAGAAGGGCAATCCCTGTGCCTTTCCGGGCGGCTGATTCCAGTCGAAGTGCAAGGATGGTCACGGTGCGCGTACGCGACGTACGGTGCGCCTCGGGATACGAGGCCACGCAGCGAATCCTAGGGATGATCTGCCTTCTCAGTGC
>DATEHM010000318.1:0-18281 GCA_035279545.1 bacterium
CGATCGCCCACCGCTTGGCCCACCTGGGCGCCGACGTGGCGGTGCTCGCGCGGACGCGGGCGGAGATCGACCGCGTGGCGGGGGAGATCGGATCGCACGGCGTCCGCGGGGTGGGCGTCCCGGCAGACCTGCGCACCTACGCCGCGTGCCGGACCGGGATCGACGCCGCCCGGAGGGCGCTGGGGGGAGTCGAGATCCTCGTCAACAACGCCGGGTGGACGCTCACCACCCCGTTCCTCGAGGAGACCGAGGAGTACTGGCGCCGGGTCGTCGACATCAACTTTTGGGGGGTCATCTTCTGCTCGCGGGTGGCGCTGGAGTGGATGGCGGAGCACGGCGGCGGGGTGATCGTCAACGTCGCCAGCGACGCCGGACGGGTCGGCACGGGCGGCGAGGCGGTGTACTCGGCGGCCAAGGGTGGGGTGATCGCCCTCACCCGGTCCCTGGCGCGTGAGGCCGCGTCCCGCGGCGTTCGAGTCAACTGCGTCAGTCCGGGCCCCACCGAAACCGAGGTCCTGGCCGAGAACCGGGCCGATCCCGCGCATGCCGAGCGGATCGAGCGCATGATCCGCCTCATCCCGATGCGGAGGGTGGCCCAGCCCGAGGAGATCGCCGAGACCGTGGCGTTCTTCTGCTCCGACGCCTCTCGGTACGTCACCGGGCAGGTGTTGAGCGTCAGCGGCGGGCTGACGATGGTCTGATGGCCTGGGGCGACCGCCGGCTCCGCATCGCCGTGGACTGCATGGGGGGCGACCACGCTCCTGAGGAGATCGTCCTCGGCGCGCTGACCGCCTGCCGGGACGAGTCCCTGCGGATCCTCCTGGTCGGCGTGCCCGAGGCCCTGACCCCGCTGGTGCCCCCCGACGCGCTGCGCGACGGGCGGGTGGTGGTGGTCCCGAGCGCGGGCCCGATCCCGGAAGGGGCGCCACCCCTCGCCACGCTGCGCGCGACCCCCAACGCCTCGATGGCGGTGACGATGCGGCAGGTGGCGCAGGGACGGGCGGAGGCGGCGGTGAGCGCCGGGAGCACCGGGCCCACCCTGCTGGCCGCGGTTCGCGAGATCGGCATGCTGAAGGGGGTCCGCCGCGCCTGCGTCGGCCGCCAGATCCTCGGCCTGCACCCGGAAACGTTTCTGGTCGACCTCGGGCCGACGATGGACGTCGAACCCCGGCATCTGCTGGAGTTCGCCGTCATCGGGGCCACCTACATGCGGGTGTTCTGCGGGATCGCCGAACCCAGCGTCGCGCTCCTCAGCAACGGGCGCGAGACGGGAAAGGGCAACCGCGTGGTCAAGCAGACCACCGATCTCCTGGCGCGGAGCGGCCTCCGGTTCGTGGGGTCGATCGAGGGGCAACACCTGATGAGCGGCGCCGCGAACGTCGTCGTGTGCGATGGGTTCGTGGGGAACGTGACGCTCAAAACCGTTGAAGGGCTGGGACGCGAACTCGCGGCGTGGCTGGCTCGGGAGGTGCGCGGAGAGCTGCCCCCCGAGCGCATCGAGGATCTCGCCGCCCGCCTGGTCGAGACCACCAACCAGATCGACCTGCACGGGAGCCTGCCGCTTTTGGGGATCCGCGGAAACGTGGTGATGGCCCACGGCGCCTCGGACCGCCACGCCATCGTGGCGGCGATCGGGCAGGCCGTGCGCGCGGTGCAGAGCGACTTTGTGGAGAAGCTGCGCGCGGCGCTGGAGCAGACCCGGCTGCACCTCAGCCGGCCGGTCGAGACGCGCTAGCGATGCGTATTCAAGAATCCTCCCTGGATCAGTCTTTCGGATAGATACGCGTGTAGAGGGCGAGCGAGCGGTTCTTGGTGTGCGGCCTGATCCTCTGGGGCCACTCCCCGCGGTTTATGGCCTGGTGAAAGGCCGCACTGTCCGACACGTCCGGACCGTTCATCTCGTAGATGGCCAGATACTTCGGCACGCCGTCCACCGCGGTCTTGAAGCGGGCCGCGCTCAGCACTCCCGGCACGTCCATCAGGTAGGGGATGTGCTCGCCATCGTAGCGTTGGTTGAACTCCGTTTCTTTGTCGGGCTCGATGTCCATCATGACCACGTAGAGGTACTTTGCCTGTACGAGCATCTCCTCGGGCCTCCTCTCAAGGCGTGCCTCACGCGCCTGCGCGCTCACGCTGGTGTCGGTGCACGCAATTTCACGACGACGCCGCCGGGATCGGAGATCATCAATCCACGCCGGCCCCCGGCGAGGCGTTCTTCGGTCACCTCGAGCCCCCATCTGACGAGGCTGTGACGGGCGGCGTCGAGGTCCCTCACCTCGAGCGTGATCGCCGCGACGCCCACCCCCGTGCCGTCTGCCTGCATCAGTTCGAGCGTCATGCTATGCCCATCCATCACACGCCGGTCCGGATGAGACTCGACCGTGCGGAGCCCAAGGATGCGCGCGTAGAACGCCTCCGACCGCCCGAGATCGCTGGTGGAGAGTAAGACCGCGCGCATCGCCACCGGCTCGACCGGAGCGGACGCGTCCGGCCGCCCCACGCGCAGCGCCTTGAACGCACGGGTCGTGGCTATGACGGCCCGCTCGATCGGGATGCGCTCGATGCTGGACGCGCCGACGAAGCCGACCGCCGACGTTTGGTGCAGCGCCGCCTGGACCTGATCCGGGGTGGCCAGCAGGCCGCCGTGGATGAGACAGACGACGTCAGGGCTCACCTCGCGGGCCGCCCGGATGATCTGTTCGGTGTCACGAATCAGGTCGCTCAGGGAGCCGTCATACCGATAGCCGACGAGGCCTCCTATGGTCGGGCCGGAATGAGTAACGATGCAGTCCGCGCCAGCCGCAGCCATACGGCGGGAGTCCTCCGGCGTGGCGACGTACGCCATCGTGAAGAGATCCCGGCGACGCGCCAGGCGCACCATGTCGACCTCGCGATCAAACCCGATCCCGACGTCGTCCCCACGCCGCCGCATGTCAGGCAAGTTGCCGAGCGTCGGGAAATTAATGATGCCGGAAAACCCAGCGGCGACGAATTCATCAAGGAGCCGCTCCAGGTCGAGCCGAGTCGGGTCGCAGGCCTCTGCGCCGCCGATCACCGGAATGCTGCCAACCACGTTGAGGATTTCTGCTGCCATGGCGAGGGTGCTCGGATTGGAGTTCCCCAGGCGCCAGGTGGGGAGGCCCATCAACCGGGACCGACCGGTACTGTAAACTAGTAGAAGATCCGCGCCGCCCTGTTCCGCGCACTTCGCGATGATACCCGCGCTGCAGCCCGCCCCCAAGACCGCGTAACCGCTCGCCACCGTGGTGCTGAGCCGTTCGAGTATTGCTTGGCGAGGAAACATCGCTCATCCCTCCAGGTGAGGCCGCACGTCTTCTGCGAATCGGACAAGATGATCCTCCAGTGCGCCATGGTCCGTGACAAAGGTGATGAGGAACCCGTCACATCCAGCGCGGACGTACTCGCGGAGCCCCTCTGCGACGACGGCCGGAGGCCCTGCGACTCGCTGGGGGGGCCGGCCGTCCCAACCGGCGGCGGCTGCCTCCGGGGCGAACGAGACGCCCATGCGCGAAATGATGGTGCCATGTGGACAGCGCGCCTTGAATACGGCGGCCAGCGGTCGGAACTCCGCCACAGGCATCGCCCGTGGATGCCAGGTCCCCACGCGGGCGGCCCGTGCCAGCGCCGCCCAGGAGTGCCCAGCGACCCAGATGGGCGGCCCTGCGGGCGCGCTCGGTGCCGGCGCGAGCCACGCCTCGTGCACGGGCGGCGGGCCGTCATAAGAGACGGGGCCCGGCATCTGACCGATGCAGGAGTGAAACAGGTCCAGCCAGGCATCTAACCGGCAGCCGCGGGTCCGAAACTCATACCCGAGGTTCTGAAATTCCTCTTCCACCCACCCAGCGGCAACGCACAGAATGAGTCTGCCGCCAGAGAGAAAGTCCAGGGAGGCGATCTGCTTCAGCGTCAGCAGCGGCTGACGCGCGGTGACGACCAGCGCCGACACGCCCAGGTTGATGCGCTGGCTCTGACCGGCCAGATACCCGAGCGTCACAAGCGCCTCGGTGATGCTGCCGTACTCGGCCGCCAATCGGCCGGGCACCGCGACGTGGTCGGTCACCCACGCGGAATCAAATCCGGATGCCTCGGCGAGACAGAGCGTTCGATCCATCCGGGCTAGGTCGAGGCGGGCGCCGTAGTGGGGGAGTTGCACGCCGACGTGTCTCACGGCACGGTCACGCCAGATCCGCCTCGGCGCCTTGGCCTTTCGTGAGATCAAATGTCACGGGGTACTCGTACGCGTCGCTCCGGTACCATGTCTGCGCCACTTCGATGGGCCGACCCCCTGATTCGAACACGATCCGCTCCACGAACAACGTGGGGTCGCCGATCGCGATCCGCAGGTGGCGGCTGATCTCATGATCGGCCGCTCTCGCCCTAACGAATTGCACCGCCCGAACGATGGTGGCGCCTTCCGCTTCCAGGAGGTGCATCAGATGAGGTTCCATGGCGAGCCTGCGCTTCGTGAACGTCCGTCCATAGGTCGGGGGGAGGTAGTTCAGTTTGTACGCCAGCGGCTGCTCCTCGGAGACCCAGATCCGGCGAACCATGGTCACCAGCCCCGCGTCAAGCTTCAGCAGATCGGCGATCCGGGCAGGTGCGTGGACGCGGCGCACAATCTCGATCTGATCAATCCGTGCCCGACCTTCTCCCAACAACACCGCCAGCGACCCTCGAAACCGCCTGTCGATGCGCTGCCAGGTTCCGGGCCGGACCCACGTTCCCGCGCCGCGGCGCCGGGTGACGATGCCCGATTGGACCAGTTCCCCGAACGCCTGGCGAATCGTCGCGCGGCTGACATTGAATTCGATGCAGAGCGCCTCCTCCGTGGGGAGCGCGGAGTCCTCCGGGTAATCGCCCTCGAGAATGCGTGAGCGCACCAGCATCGCAATCTGGTGGTAGAGCGGGACGGGGGACGATGGGCTGAGCAGGGTCTGCGGTATGGCCGTCACGGCATGCCCTTTCCCGGGCGCGCCGGCAGCCCGGCACGACAGTAGGTATCGAGCCGGTCTGCCATCGCCCACGCAAACGCGGGATCGTTGATTGTGGTGTCCCGCTCGACGACCTCGATGTCCGGCCGCAACCCCACTTTCAGTTGGTCGAACAGCGCGGCGTCGGCGACGGGATCATAGAAAGGGCCGCCCTCAACGTCGATCATCGAGACGCCTCTGAGGGGGATAAACACCGCGACGGGCCCGCGGGCTGGATTGAGCTTTCGAGCGATTCTGCGGCCTAGCTCAGCGCACTCACTGGGAGACGTCCGCATGAGTGTCACCGCGGCGTTGTGCTGGTAGAGTGTCCGGCCCCTGAAGCGGTGGGGGACGGTCTCGACCGGCCCGAAATGGACCATATCCAGCGCGCCCAGGGAGACGACCTGCGGCAGCCCGAGGGCGCCGGCCGTTTCGAGCCGATCCGGAGGCGTGACGAGGGGGCTGCCCACGAGCTCGTCGGCGAGCGCGGTGGTGGTGACGTCGAGCACAGCGGAAATGAGTTGGTCCCGCATCAGATCCTCCAGGGTTTGTCCGCCCGGGCCGGTGGCCGCAAACACCAACACCTCGTAGCCCCGCGACTCCAGGAGGTCCCGCGCCGCCGTCACACACGGTGTCGTGACGCCCGACATAGTGGCCCCGATGCGAGGCCCGCGGGGACTGGGTGTGCGGAAACCGGCGGCGGCCCGAGCCATGCCGGCCACCGCGGCGGCCGCGTTGGAGAGGATCCGCTCCGAGATCGAGTTCATGCCATCGATGTCGACGACCGAGTTGACCATGACGATGTCCGACGTCCCGACGTAAGGGCGGGTATCGCCTGACGCCTTCGTGGACACGATCAGCTTAGGCACGCCTCGCGGGAGGGCGCGCATCGCGGCGGAGATGAGCGCAGTGCCGCCCGAGCCGCCGAGCCCGGCGATGGCATCGAGGGCGCCACGGCGATACAGGCGGCCGACCACATCCACCGCCCCTCGCGTCATCGCATCCACGGCTGGCCCGCGGTCGCCGGCCGACGCGAGCGCGCTGCGATCCGCGCCGGCTGCCCGCGCCACTTCGTCGGCGGTGACATCGGCTCCAGCATCCGATGCGCTCATGACACCGGCGTCCACGACAGTGACTTTGCAGCCGGCCGCCTCGATGCGGTGCCGGAAAAACATGTAGGCCGCGCGCTTGGTATCAAGCGTGCCAAGCAACACCACAGTGGCCACAGCCTTGTCCCCGCTCACGCCGCCCGGCCCATCTACCGGCGCGTCACGTGCTGGCGCCAGGAATGGTCGGGTTGATACCCGAGCAGCCGCCGTGCTTTGTCGACCGAGTATAGCGTGCCGAACTCAGAATCGGTCTCGGCCAGGCGCGCCCCGGGAAAGCACTCCGTGACGAGGTGCCGTGTCGGCCGATCCATCACCGTGTCGGCCGCGGTCACAAAGAACGTCTCAGACCCTTGAAGGTCGGCCTCCAGAGCGCGGCGGCAGGCCTGAGCGGCGTCACGTACGTCGAGGTATCCCCACAAATTGAACATGCGCATCCGAAGATCTGGCCAGTACCCGGGGATCTTGCCGTACTCATCGGGGTGGAAGATCCATGCGAAGCGCAGCGCCAGTAGACTGAGCCCACCCCACAGCCGCCGCTGCGACGCGATCGTCTCCCCCAGCGCCTTTGAGAGCGCGTATGTGGTCGACACGCTCACGTCATCGGTCTCAACCAGCGGAAATCGGGCCGGCGCCATCTCAGGGCCGAACGGCCCACCGCTGACGGCGCAGGTGGACGCCCACACCACCCGTGTGAGTCCCAGGCGCGCCGCCGCGGAAAATACGTTGTAGGTCGACAGCATATTCACCGCATACGTCGCCTGCGGGGTGCGTACGCCGGGAGCCCACACGCCGGCGAGGTGGACGGCGGCGGTCCGGCCGGAGAACACTTCGATGCACTCGCCGTAATCCTGCAAGTCTGCGACGGCGTGCGGGCACGGCGCATTGGGCCATGGAACGATGTCCACACTCGTTACATCGAACCCGGATTCGAGTAGGTGGGCCACGACGATCCGGCCCGTGCGGCCCGCTCCCCCCGTCACGATCACCTTACCTGTCTGGGCCATGCTGGCTTCTCCCTTTCGTCTTGATTCCGTCACGAAGCCGGCGCCGTCATGTCTCCGGGAACCACCCCTCGTAGTCTAAGGACGGCCACTGGAGCAACTCGACGACGGCGCCATCGATCTCGACAAAGGCGATCCGGGCAAAGCCGTTGCCCACGGTGTTGGGACCGGCGAGCACCTTGTGCCCCTGGATCGCCTGTTCCACGTCGGCCACCCGGAACGCAATGTGCGGATTGGTTCGTCGAAACTCGCTGACTGGACTGTCCGCAGCATACCTCAGGAACTCGACGTGGGCCGGGTGCCGGCGCGGATTGGTGATCCACACGCGTGACGGCTCCAACCACTTCTCGCCGGCTTTGGGCTCATGGGTGGGAATGCCCCAGTGGTCAAACCTGGTTTTGTCAATCACCCCCATACGTGTCAGGCCTCCTCTCGCTTTTTCTAGATGCACGGGCTTCTTCACTCGGGAGGCGGATAGGCCCCGAGTGAGGCTTCCCCTCCCGGAGATGCGGGGGGCAGGGTGGGAAGCACCTCGGCCAAGGCGGCCCAGTCCGCATCAGGAATGGGCTCGAGGGCCGCCTCGACGTCTTCCACGACTTCGAGCGGAGTGCGGGGCCCGGTCAGCGTGGTGGCGATCCGCGGTTCCCGCAGGCAGAATTGGAGCGCCAGGGCCCGGAGGCTGGTCCCCCGCTCGGCGGCCCACGCCCACAGCCGGCGCGCGCGCGCAACGTCGCCCGCCCGCGCTCCCCACATGTTGGTGGCGGCTCTGATCCGCACGATCTCGTCCGGGTTGATCCCCGCCAGCAGGCCCTGCTGGAACGGAGAGGCATTGATGAATCCCACGCCGCGCTCCGCGGCCAGGTCAAGCAGCGGGACCGCTGTCGTCCGAATCAGATTGTGATCGTACGGGCTCTGGATCACATCAAACCGGCCGCTGGCGACCGCCGTCCGTAGGTGGCGGTGATTCTGGACACCCAGGCCGATGGCACGGATCCGGCCCTTCGTCTTGAGCGTCTCAAGCGCGTCGAGGGCGCCCCCGGGGATCAAGAGCGGATCCATATCCTCAGGGTCGTGGATCAGCACAACATCGAGCACGTCTGTTCCCAACACCTCCAGGCTCTCTTCCACCGTCCACGTGACGGCGCAGGCCGAGTAATCCCGCGGGCGGTGAGGATGCGTTCCGACTTTGGTGGCGAGGACCACCTTGTCGCGCCAGCCCTCGCGCAGAGCCATGCCGACACGGCGATCGCTTTCTCCGTCCCGGTACGACGGGGATGTGTCGATGTAGGTGATCCCCGACGCGATGGCGCGGCGCAGCGTCTCGATCGCCAGATCATCGCGCGCCGACTCGCTGGTCACCCCCGGGTCCGCGCCCAGCGCCCCGGTCCCGACGCCCAGGGCCGAGACGCGCAGCCCGGTTCGCCCCAGCAAGCGTGAGGGAAGCCGCGTCATTTCCTGGCGTCGGACAGGATCTGATCTCCCTGATCCTTGAGCCGCGCCTGGGCCTCACTCACCCCAATGGCCTTGGTGAGTAGCGCGGTCTCGGTATCTTCGATCAGGGTCCGCAGCCTCGTGGGGAGCACGGCCACCAGCTGCCGGTCATATATGAGCGCCTCTAACTGGCCGTAGGGCAGTGCGTCGAATGCGGCCTTGAATCGCGGCTCCTTTTCCAAGAACTGGCGATATTCGTCCTGCTTGGCCGTGCTTAGTCGAGTGGGGAGGTTCCCGGTATGGGTGGCCCAGTAGGCCTGGCCCTCGGCACTTGAGGCGAAGCGGGCAAACAACCAAGAGGCCAGTTGCTGCTCGGGACTGCCCTTGAACACCGCGACGTTCGGGCCGTACAGAACCGTTACGGGGTGGCCCACCGTCTCCGCGCGCGGGGGAATCGCCACACCCCAGTCGAATTGAGTGCCGACAATTTGTTTGACATATGGGATCGACCGGCTGGTCCGGATGATGAATGCGACCTGCTGATTGGCGAAGTCCTGCTGATCGGCGAACGCGATTTCGGCCCGGCCGATGGTGGGGTAGCCGTAGCCTTGATCAACTAGGAGCCGGTGAAGGCGCAGCGTCTCCGTCCAGGCCATCGACCCGAAGTCCGTTGCTTTGCCGCCGGGTTGAAGGATCCTGCCGCCGTAGGAGAATCCCACATCGTTAAAGGTCGAGGCGTCAACGGCGATGGCGTAACAGGCTTTCCCCAACTGCTTCTTCAGCGCCTCGCATGTTCGCGTGAACGCCTCCCAGGTCGCGGGGGGAGTCCGCGCTCCGACTTTCGCCAGCATCGCCTTGTTGTAGTACATGACCGCAACGGCCGCGGTCCACGGCCAGCTGTAGTAGCGCGCTCCCAGGGCGCGGTAGGTGTTGCGATAGAGCTCAATCGGGATGATGTCGCCCAGACTGGCCCTGTCGAGTCCGTTCTGCGGACTCGCGCTGTAGGGCGTCAGGTCGACGATCTGCCCCGACCTCGAATACTCGAGCACGTCATTCTCGTACCCGAGCGCGATGTTGGGCGGCTGGTTGGCCTGAAGCGCGGCGACGATCTTCTGGTGGAGCTGACCGTAGCCGGCCACGAACTGGGCATTAATCGTGATGGTAGGATACTTCTTGTGGAACAGGTCGATCAGGCCGATCAGGGCCTGGGCATCGCCCGCCGAGTAAATGTGCCAGAAGGTGATGGTCACCGGTTTGGTGATATCGACGTCCACCGTCGGCGCGGCAAAACTCGGGGAGCCGCCGGTCAGATAAGGCGTTCCGATCAGGACGGCCAGCGTCACGATCCCCACTAGCCGGCAGAGCACAGATCTGGCAGTTCTCATCGGTACCACTCCTCCGCACGCACGAATCGTGCTGGTCATCTGATCGCACCCTTGCTGATGCCTTCAATCAATAACCGTTGGCTGAGGAGAAAGATCATAATGATCGGCAGGATGGAGAGCGCGACCGCAGCCATTAGAAGATTGACATACACACCTCCCTCGGTTTGGAACTGAAACAGGCCGAGCTGGACCACCCGCATGTCCGCGCTCGAGGTCACCAGGATCGGCCAGAGGAGGGCGTTCCAGCTCCACAGATATGAGAGGAGGAACACCGTCACCACCGCGGCCCGTGACAGGGGGAACGCGACCGACTGGAAGATGCGCCCCTCCGTGCAGCCGTCCATGACCGCGGCCTCGTAGATATCGGCTGGGATCGCCAGGTACGCCTGCCGGAACAGAAAGATGCTGAACGCACTCGTGGTCCAGGGAATGATGAGAGCAGCGAATGTATTGTACCAGTGCAGTCGTGTGATCAGCACGAAGTTTGGGATGAACGTGGCTTCGAACGGGATCATCACACTCGCCAGCACCAATAACAGCAGGACGCGCTGGCCCGGAAAATCCCCGCGGACGAGGCCGTATCCTGCCAGCGCGGAGGTGACCACGGTCGCCGCCGCGGTTGCGGACGCGACCAGAAAACTGTTGGCATAGTAACGAGCGAAGGGCGCCGCACGCCACGCAGCGAGGTAGTTCGACGGGTCGGGGTGACGGGGCAGGGCGCTCGGCGGCACGCTTAGCGCCTCTGCGAGTGTTTTCAGCGACATCGAGAGCATCCAGAAGAACGGAAAGGACACGACGAGACAGATGGCAAGCATCGCGCCGTGCCACAGGAGGTGTAGCGCATGCCGTCTGGTCCGCCAGCTGACGAGTGCGCCGGTGAACATCAGACGTTGACCAGCCGTTCTCCGAAGCGGAATTGCAGCCACGTGACCGCGAGCACGATCATGAACAGCACGGTGGCGGTCGTGGCGCCGTTCCCGAGTTGATTATCTTCGTAGATCTGCTTGAAGACCAGCATCGTCAGGGTCTGAGTGGTGCCGACCGGCCCGCCGTTCGTCAGAACATAGATCGTGTTGAACTCACGGATCGCAAAGATGAATGACATCACGCTCACGAACAACAGCGTCGATGACAGCATCGGGGCGATGACTCGGGCCAGCACCTGGTGCTCTTTAGCGCCGTCGATCCGGGCCGCCTCGACGACGTGCGGATCGATGTTCGTCAGGCCCGCGAGCAGAATGACGATGGTGAAGCCGAGCATCTGCCAGATGCGGGCCGCGAGCAACACCGTCATCGCCAGACTGGGCCCCTGGACCCAGTGCGGCAGCACGACGCCCGCGCTGTGCGCGAGGAGTTGGAGGACGCCGGCGGGTTCGAGCAGCCAGCGCTGTTGCGGCAACCCGAATCGGGTTAGCACGGTGTTGGCGAGCCCGAAGGGACTGGGCGAGAACAGGAGCCCCCAGATCATGCTCGTCGCCACCGTTGGCGTGACGTACGGAAGGAACAGGACCAGCCGGTACGTGTGGGTCCGCTGGAGAATGAAATAGAGGACATAGGCCAGGGGCACGGACAGCATGATCGTTGCGGGGACGCTCCCCAGGACGAACCATCCGGTGACCCCCAGGGCGTTGAGGAAGCGTGCATCCGAGGCCAGATGTCCATAATTGAGCAATGCGACAAAGTCAACCCGGCCGAGGCTCCAGTTCGTGAAGCTCATGACCACCGTAAACGTACCGGCCCAGACGTGAAACACGCCCAGGATGGCGAGGGCGGGAAGCATGAACGCCAGATGCTTCCATCGCTGCGCTCTGCGCCTCCGCGCCTCAAGGGTGCGCGCGCCGCCGAATTCCACGCTCGGGGTCCTACAAAGGGGGGTGGGCGTCGTCGTGGGGCCCTGCGATCCGGCAGTTCTCCAGCCGGTCATTGTTGATATAATATGAACGCATAGGTACGGTTGTCAATACATTCGTACTAAGCGACAGACCAGTGCGGAGGGACCGTTGTGACCGACCACCAAGCGGAGTGGGTGATGAAGATAGCCACGCCCGTGCAGTGGGCGAACGCCATGCGCGCGGGGGTCTTCGCCGGCACAGAATCTGATACCGCGGGGTTCATCCACCTCAGCAGCCTCGCCCAGGTTGCCCGGACGGCGAACAAATGGTATGCGGGCCGCCGCGGCCTCGTGCTGCTGGCGATCTCCCCCTCGAAGCTCCGGGCGGACCTGCGCTGGGAACCGACCACCCAGGGCGAACTGTTTCCGCACGCCTACGGACCGATCAATCTCGACGCCGTCGTCTCGGTCATCCCGTTCGAACCCCTGGAAGACGGCACGTTCGTGACCCCCAGCTGCAAGGATTACGACCCAAAAGACCCCAGCGCACGTCCGTTCTGATAGCTTCACGCACTGTCCGGCAGATCTGGCGCGCGGTCGCCGGCGAGAGCCCGCGAACAAGCAGATCTTGAAAGGCCGGTGCGGATAATCGCGCAAAGGGTAGCGGGCCAAGAGCTGGGATCAAGTGCTAGCGGACCGATAAGCGATGATCTCGACGGGCACCGCCGGCTTGAGTCGATGGCGCGTCACAGACACGCACTCCGCAGCTACATGATTGGCTGTACGTCGACCGCGTCGTGTGGCATCGCGGCGTTGAGGTGAACACTTCTCTGGCGTCGCACCGTGACGTGCGCCTCAGTATCTCGCGACCTACGAACCGGGCCTCAACGCTCAGGCGCGTAACTGGCGTCAGGCCCTCTATGACGCCACCACCAACCATTACTTCGAGACGCTCGACGATGTGGGGAATGCCATTCGCACCCGCACCCGCCGATGGTCACCATTGATGGTGCGTAGCTTTCTTAGTGCGCCCGTATTAGCCCCCGCGCTACGGGGCGCGCGGGGTGCCCCGAAACCCCACGCAGCGGAAGATGCGGAACGCCCTCGCGCCGCCCCCCGGGAACGCCACGCGATACGGCGGCTGCTCGAGGAGGCGCGCGCAGTCCCCGCGGAGCTGCCCCACCGCCTCGCGGGCATCGATGGCCGCGATCCCCTGCCAGCCGATGTACCGGTTGGGCGGAGCCCAGAAGGCAAACTCGCTCGTCCGACCCGTGCTCACGGGCATCCGACCGGCGGCATAGTAGCCGAAGTAGCTCGCCTCGTTGTAGCGCTGCCCCACGAGCAGCACATGCCCGGGATCGTGCAGCGCGCCGGCGCGGCGCATGATCTCCGCCGTCACCTCGCGCCACCCGTAGAGCTCGTCCCAGCGCAGGGACGGCGGGACCCAGGGAATCACCGAGACGAGCACGAGCACGGCCAGCGACAGCGCCAGGGAGGAGCCCAGCGCCGCCGCCGCCACCCGGCCCGGCCACAGCGCCCCCAGCGCCACCACCGCCGCCAGATACGCGGGCGCCGGCCAGTTGGGCCGATCGACCCCCAAGAGCGCCGCCGCCGCGACCAGGAGCAGGGTCGGAACGCTCGCCAGGACGAGAAAGGCAAAGCGCTCGTCGCCGCGTCCGAGGCGCCACGCTCGCCACAGCGCCCACACCATCGCCGGGAACAGGAGCGGGCCGCCGTACGCGAACTGCGTCGCGGTGTTGGCGAACACCCCCCACCCCGGCGGGTTGCCGGCCGGGGGGCCGCCCGAACCGCCGACGTGCAGCCAGAAGCCGAGCGCGGCCCACCCGTGCTGCGCGTTCCAAATCAGGATGGGGGCGGCGAGCGCGCCAGCGAGCGCGCCGGCGACATAGGGGCCGGGCGTCCGCCACCAGCGCCGGGCCGACGGCCAGGCCAGCACCACCAGGAACGCAGCGGAGAGGACGACCATCGACTCCTTGCTCAATAGCCCGAGGCCGAGAGCGAGGCCGCACGCCCACCAGCCCCAGCGATCCCCGCGCAGCGCCCGCCAGAAGGCCCACATCGCCAGCGTCCACCAGGCGTACAGCAGGGGGTCGGGGATGGCGTCGATCGCCTGCACGGCGAAGACCGGGACGGCCAGGTGCAGCGCGGCGGCGCGGAGCCCCGACGTCCGATCGAACAGATCGCGGCCGAGGAGGTAGAGGGCCAGCGTGGTGCAGAGCGTCGCCAGCATCGCCGGGAGCCTTAGCAGCCACTCCGCCCGTCCGCCAGCGGTGGCCACCGCGTCCAACCACGCCACCAGCGGCGGATGGTCGAGGTAGGAGAGGCCGAGGTGGCGGGACCACAGCCAGTAGTACCCCTCGTCGTCGATGATCGGCGTGTGCGCGGCGACCGCGACCCGCACCAGCGCAAGCGCCGCCACGCCCGCCACCAGCCACCGGGCGCCGGGCGACCATCCCCCCTCGCGCCCTCCCGCGGAGGAGGGGCGGGGGGAGAGGCGATCCCCGCGGCGTGGCGCCGCAACCCGGACGTCTGCGCCCATCGTCAAGAAAGCGAAAAGCGCGGGGAGACGGAATCCGCCTCCCCGCGCATCTCCCGGAGTCCCAGCTCTGGACCCCTTCCGTGGCCGAATGCGCTACATGGGAGGAGTCGGGGGCATCGACGCCTCCTTCTCCTCCTCCGGCTTGTCGACGATCAGGACTTCGCTCGTGAGCAGCATCGACGCCACGCTCGCCGCGTTCTGCAGCGCCGAGCGGGTGACCTTGCACGGGTCCACGATGCCGGCCTTGAGCATATCCTGGAACTCCCCGGACAGGACGTTGAACCCCCAACCCGCCTTACCGGTCTTGACCTTCTCCACGACGATCGAGCCCTCGCGGCCGGCGTTGTGGGCGAGCTGACGCAGCGGCTCCTCGACGGCGCGCCGGACGATGTCCACCCCGGTCGCCTCATCCCCTTCCGCCTCCACCTTGTCGAGCGCCGACAGCACCCCGATCAGCGCCGTGCCGCCGCCGGGAACGATCCCCTCCTCGACGGCCGCGCGCGCGGTGGAGAGCGCGTCCTCGACCCGGTGTTTCTTCTCCTTCAGCTCGGTCTCGCTGGCCGCGCCGACCTTGATCACGCCGACGCCGCCGACCATCTTGCCCAGACGCTCCTGCAGCTTCTCACGGTCGTAGTCGCTCTCGGTCTCGTCGATCTGCTTGCGCAGCTCGCTGATCCGCTTCTGGATCTCGGCCTGCTTCCCCGAGCCGCCGACGATGATCGTCTCCTCTTTCCCCACCTTCACCTGCCGCGCCCGGCCCAGCATGCTCAGCTCGACGTTCTCGAGCTTCAACCCCAGCTCCTCGGTCACCACCTGGGCTCCGGTAAGGATGGCGATGTCCTGGAGCATGGCCTTCCGACGATCGCCGAACGCCGGCGCCTTCACCGCTACCCCCTGCAGCGTCCCGCGGAGCTTGTTCACGACGAGCGTCGCCAGGGCCTCGCCTTCCACGTCCTCCGCGATCAGGACGAACGGCCGGTTCAGCTGGACGATCCGCTCCAGCGCCGGCAGCAGGTCCTTGACGGCGCTGATCTTCTTATCGGTGATCAGGATGTAGGGATCCTCGACGACGGCTTCCATCTTCTCCGGATCGGTGACCATGTACGGCGAGATGTAGCCCTTGTCGAACTGCATCCCCTCCACGGTCTCCACCGTGGTCTCCATCCCCTTGGACTCCTCCACGGTGATGACGCCGTCCTTGCCGACCTTGTCCATCGCGTCGGCGATCAGGTTGCCGACCGATTCATCGTGCGCCGAGATGCTGGCGACCTGGGCGACCGCCGCCTTGGTCTCGACCGGCTTCGCCTGGGCCCGCAGCCCCGCCACCAGGGTCTCCACCGCCCGATCGATGCCGCGCTTGATCGCCATCGGGTTCGCTCCGGCGGCGACGTTCTTGAGCCCTTCCTTGATCATCGCTTGGGCGAGCACCGTCGCCGTCGTCGTCCCGTCGCCGGCGATGTCGTTCGTCTTCGTGGCGACCTCGCGCACCAACTGGGCGCCCGCGTTCTCGAACGGGTCGTCCAGCTCGATCTCCTTGGCCACCGTCACGCCGTCGTGCGTGATCGTCGGCGACCCAAACTTCTTTTCGATGACGACGTTGCGCCCCTTCGGGCCGAGCGTGATCTTGACGACGTCGGCCAAGCGGTTCACGCCGCGCTCAAGAGCCCGCCTCGCCTCTTCGTGGTACAAGAGCATCTTCGGCATCGTGGAACTCCCCTCTAGGCTCTCGCCTTAGCCTTCTCGCGCGTCACGACCGCCAGCACGTCGCTCTCCCTCAGGATCAGGTACTCCTCGTCGTCCTGCTTGAACTCGGTGCCGGAGTACTTGGCGAAGATCACCCGGTCCCCGGTCCTGACCTCCATCGGCACGCGGTCGCCCTTCTCGTTGCGCCCGCCCGGCCCGACCGCGATCACCTCGGCCTCCTGCGGCTTCTCCTTGGCGGTGTCGGGCAACACGATGCCGCCCTTCGTCCGCTCCAGTTCCTCGATGACCTTCACCACGATTCGATCTCCGAGAGGCTTGAGGTTCATACGTTCCTCCTCCGCGAAAGTCTTAGCACTCGCTACGCGTGAGTGCTAATCTCCTCTTACTATAGGTAAACACAAGAGATCCAGGCAACCCCAAATTGGGCGGGGAATCGAAGATACCCCCCGCAATCCTCGTCCGGACGCGTCCGCACGCGCCCAATTTGAAGTTTCCAGTGGCCGACCATTCACCCGGGCCTGCCCCCCGGTCGGATCTACGGCGAGCCCGAGATCTCCTCGGTCTCGGGCGTCTCGCGATCGAGCGCCAAGTCGGCGTAGGCGCCGAGCCGCCACGTCGAGCGGAGCCCTCGGGCCAGCCGGCTGGCCCCCGCCGCCGCGATCATCCCGGCGTTGTCCGTACACAGCGCCGCTGGGGGAACGTAGTACGGGACCCCGAGGCGGGAGGCGGCTTCGGCCATGCGGGCGCGGAGGTGCGAGTTTGCCGCGACGCCGCCCGCAAGAAGGATCGCCCGTACCCCCCGCCCCCGCGCCGCCCGGGTGGTTTTCGCCACGAGCACCTCCACGAGATTTTCCTGAAACGCCGCGGCGACATCGGCGGCGAACCCGTCCGGCAGCGGGCTCCCCGCCCGTCCGGCGAGCGTCCGCACCACCGCCGTTTTGAGCCCGCTGAAGGAGAAATCGAGGCTCGCCTCCGTGGCGAAGGGCAGCGGGAGTTTGACCGCGTCCGGCCGCCCCGTCTTGGCCAGCCGGTCGATCGCCGGCCCTCCCGGGTACCCCAAGCCGAGCGCCCGCGCCACCTTGTCGAAGGCTTCGCCCGCCGCGTCATCCCGGGTCCGGCCGAGCACCTCGTAGCGGCCGTGACCCGCCATCAGGACGAGATCGGTGTGCGCGCCCGAGACGATCAGGGCGAGCGCCGGCAGCGGAAGATCGGGGTGGGCGAGGAAATCCGCGTAGATGTGGCCCTCCAGATGGTTCACACCGATCAGGGGGCGGCCGGCGACGAACGCCAGCCCCTTCGCCGCGGCCACCCCCACGGTGAGCGCCCCGGCCAGCCCGGGCCCGCACGTGACCGCGACCGCATCGATCGCATCCAACACCAGCCCGGCGGCGGCCAGCGCCTCGTCGATGACGGGACCGAGCCGCTCCAAGTGGCGGCGCGAGGCCAGTTCGGGAACGACCCCGCCGTACCGCGCGTGGAGATCGACCTGCGAGGCGACGATGTTGGCCCGCAGCCGGCCGTCCACCAGCACGGCCGCAGAGGTCTCGTCGCAGGAGGTCTCGATGCCGAGGATGCACCCCGGCGGGGCAGAGGTCGGCGCGGTCAGGATGCCTCCAGATCCAAACTGGCGCGGTGGGTGCGGTACCGCTCCTGGAAGGCCTCCTCCCAGAGGTTTCCGGTCCACATGACGATGGCGTCCTCGTGGTTGTCGCTGTAGTATCCCTTGCGAATGCCGATGTCCTTGAACCCGTACTTCCGGTAGAGGAACTGGGCGCCCAGGTTGGACTTGCGGACTTCGAGCGTAATCCAGCGCCCCCCCCGTCGCAGCGCCTCGTCGACGAGGGTGACGAGGAGCCGCTCCCCGATGCGCCGGCGCCGGTAGAGCGGATCGACCGCGATCGTCGTGACGTGCGCCTCGTCGAGGATCACCCACATCCCCGCGTACCCGACGGTCCGGCGCATCTCGTGGGCGACGAAGTAGTAGGCGAGGCGGTTGTCCTGCAGTTCGTTGCGGTAGGCGTCGCGCGGCCAGGGCACAGAAAAGGACATCTGCTCGATCTCGAGCACGCCCCCGATGTCCTCGAGTCGCATTGGCCGAATGGTCACTTGATTGGTGATCACCATCTCACGGTGGGATTTCCTCCCCTCCCGGGCGTTTCCTGCCTCGACCACGTCACCGGGCGGCGGCCGTAGGCGGGGACGAGCGTGTCCGGATCGACGCGCTCCCCGCGGGCCAGCCTGGGGAGGGCCAGCACCCCGACCGCCGCCG
>DATEHM010000319.1:0-3028 GCA_035279545.1 bacterium
TTCTCCAACGCCTCTTCGCAGTTCATTTTGCGTCTCCCTTGACAAGATGCCGATCCCGCACAAAATCCCACAACCGCCGTTGGAGCATGTGCCGGCCCCGGGAGAGCCTGGACATCACCGTGCCGAGCGGGACCCCAAGGATCTCCGCGATCTCCTTGTAGCTAAACCCCTCGACGTCGGCCAGGATGATCGCCGCGCGAAACGGCATCGGGAGGGCTTCGAGGCTCTCGCGCACCTCGGCATCCAGGATCCGGTCCAGCACCTGGACCTCAGGATCCCCCGCCGCGCCGAGGGTCGCGCGCTCGCGCGCCCGGTCGTAGAGGTAAAAATCTCCCACATCCTCGTGATCGACCACTTCCGGTTCCCGCGTCCGCTTCCGGTAGTTGTCGAAGTGAGCGTTCATCAGGATGCGGTGGAGCCACGCCCGGGCGCTGCTCCCTTCCTGGAAGGTGTGGAAGGACCGCCACGCCCTGAGCATGACCTCTTGGACGAGATCCTCGGCGGCGGTCCGATTCCGCGTGAGCCGGAGCGCCGACCGGTACAGCCCGTCCAGATGCTCGGCGATCACCGGCTCGAACCGGGCGCGCAGCGCCTCCCGGTCCGGGGAGGGGGACGCCTCCGCCTCCGTCGCGCCGTCGGAGCGAGCTTCTTCAAGGTTTGAAATCGCCGCGCCTCCTTTCGCCCCATCCCGCTCCCCGATGGGGGCCTGTAGTCGGGGGAACGTCGCCCGGCGCCCTGAGATTCCTCAAAAGAAAAACGGCACCCCTCCCCGGGGTGCCCGTTCCCTCACCGCCGCGGCGCCCCCCTGGGCGCTCAGGGTTTCCCGAGCGGAACCAGCGCCGTGCGAGTGATATCGGCCAGGGTGATGCGGTTCAACACCTGTTCGGTGGCCTCCTTGACCGCCTGCCACACCGGGCGCAGTCCGCACCCGGGCGCGTAGATGCACGAGGTCTCTGCCTCTTCGACGCACAGCCATGGGGCGACGCTCCCTTCCAGGACGACAAACGCTTCCCCCACGGTGATGCGATCCGGCGATCGGGCGAGGAGGTGGCCGCCGCTGGGGCCGCGCTTGCTCATCACGAGCCCGGCCCGGCGCAGGGTGACCAGCAGCTGGTTGAGATAGGGCTCGGGCAGGCCCTGCCGTCGGGCGATGTCGTGGCTCTGCACGGGACCCTCCCCGTAGTGCTGGGCCAGATCCATCAGCGCTCGAATCCCGTACTCCGCCCGCGTGCTGACCTTCATGAGACCACCACTTCCTCCTCCGTAAACGCGCCCCCTGCGATCCGAAAGGCCCTGACCTGCGGCTGCGTCGAGTCGCGGAGCGACACGATCACGTACCGGGCGTCGGGGAATAACGGCGCGCCCTCCCCGTCCACCGCCCGCTCCCTGTCGGTCCGGCTCGGATACGCCTCCGTGTGGGGATGCGAATGATAGATCCCCACCAGATCCCAGCCCCGCTCATCTATGGCCCGGTAGGCCCGGAGTTGATCCTCGGGGTCCATCAGGTAGGTCTTTGGACTCCGATCCGTGTTGCGGCCGGGAAAGATCTCCTCGACCACCTCCCCCCGGCCCGCCAGCATCCCGCAGCACTCGTTGGGGGCCTCCGCGCGGGCCTGGGCGATGATCCGGGCCAGTTGGTCCTGTGTGAGCCTCAATGCCACCACCGGCGCTCCTCACGCGTATTCTAGCCCAATCGCCCGGAAAAAGGAAACCCCTCAGCCCCCCGGGGGCGGCGATGCGCCGGGATCCCGCCAGAGAGGAGTGCTCAGGTACCGGCCGCCGCCGTCGGGGGCGATGACGACGACCACGCCCGCCCGCACGCCCGCCGCCGCCTCCAGGGCCGCGCCGACGGCCGCGCCGGTCGAGGCCCCGACGAACATCCCTTCCTCCCGCGCCAACCGGCGTGCCATCGCGTATCCGGCCTCCGTGGACACTCCGACCTTTTGATCGTGGGCGGAGGGATCGTAAATCCCCGGCACGATCGAGCTGGCGAGGTGCTTCAGCCCCTCGAGCCCGTGCAGCGGTCTGTCGGGCTCCACGGCGAGAACCTGGATGTGCCGGTCGGCCTCGTGCAGCCGCCGACCCGCGCCGACGAGCGTGCCCGCCGTACCGATCCCGGCGACGAAGTGGGTGATCCGCCCTTTGGTCTGGTCGAGAATTTCCTGGCCGGTAGTGTCGTAGTGCGCCCGCCAGTTGTCGGGGTTGTTGTACTGATCGGGTTTGAAGTACCGCTGGGGGTCTTCGGCCAGCCGCTGCCGCGCCAGGCGGATCGCGCCGTCGCTACCTTCCAGCGGATCCGAGAGCACGATCCGGGCCCCGTACGCGGCGATGATCCGCTTGCGCTCCTCGCTGGCGCTCGCCGGCATCACCAGTTCGACCGAGTACCCTTTGATGGCCCCGATCATCGCGTAGGCGATCCCCGCGTTCCCCGAGGTCGAGTCCAGGATCGTCTTGTCGCGGGTGAGGCGACCATCGCGCTCGGCTTCGACGATCATCCGCAGCACCGGCCGGTCCTTGACCGAGCCGCCCGGGTTGAACCACTCGGCCTTGAGGTACACCTCGACGGACGGAGGCAACTCCCGGGTCACCCGGACCAGCCGCAGCAGCGGCGTGTGCCCGATCCGGCCCAACAGCGACCGCTCCAGGTCCGGGCGGATGGGCGGAAGGTCACTCGTCGAAGAGATAGGTCGGCTCCGCATAGTACCGCACCCCGTGCTGCCGCCAGCGCTGTTCCACCGCCGCCTCCAGCGTCCGCTGTTTGGTGACGGTCGTCTCCCCGCTCTGCAGCCACGCGAGCGGGGCGTTGAGGCGGAGGACCCGCCCGGGGATGATGTGCCGGGTGATCCCCGCCGGGAGGCCTCCGCCGCGAGCGGCGATAGCGAGGATGACCTCCTTGGTCAGGGGAGGGAAGATGACGAGCGCCCCGGGCCCGTGCTCCGCGCGCAACGCCTCCGCGTCCCCTCCCTCGATCCGATAGACCTGATGGCCGCGTTGATACTCGGCGACGAGATCGCGCAGCAGGGCGGCG
>DATEHM010000320.1:0-4723 GCA_035279545.1 bacterium
GTTCGACGTGCAGTTCCACGTAGGCGGCCGCCCCGAGCATACGGTGCTCCGCGGACCCGAGGTAGCCGATCCGCCGGAGTTCGTCCCCGAACGTACGGCCGTCGGCGTCCCGCGCCGCGTACGCCTCCTCCAGGGCGAACCGTCCGCACACCACCCCGCTGGCGAGCATCGCCGGGGCGAACCGCGCGCCCTCCTCATTGGTCCAGCACACCACCTCCACCGGGCGCGGCATCCGGACGCGCGCGTCGCTCAGCGCGCGCACCGCCTCGAGGGCGCCGAGAACCCCGAGGACCCCGTCGAACCGGCCGCCGGTAGGAACGGTGTCCAGGTGGGACCCACACACCACCGGCGCCGCATCCGCATCCGCGCCCGGGTACCGCCCGTAGATGTTCCCCAGATCGTCGAACCGCACCGCGCACCCGCAGTCCCGCAGCCATCCGACCAGGAGGTCCCGCGCCCGGCGATCCTCATCGCTCAGGGCGAGACGCCGCACTCCACCCGCCGGGGTGCGCCCCACCTCCGCCATCGTCATGAGCGCGTCCCAGAGCCGCTCGCCGTTGACCGCCGCCATCCGCGCGCCGTTGCCAGGCATGTCGGACCTCCCGACGTGGAGTTCGCTGAGCGCCCGGCCGCTCCCTCGAACCTCTCGCCGCCCCCGGCCGCGGACGCGGTGCGGCGGAGAGCGCCTGAAGCCTGCGGGCGACGGGCGCGCGGCTAGGGGCAGGACCGCTTCCGCACCATGACCGGCGCGCGCGGCGGTTGCGCGAAGTCGAGACCGTCCAGCAGATCGTTGGCCCTTCGGTCGCGGTCGGTGAGGTTCGGGAGGTGGAAGAGGACCTCCAGGGTCTTCGGAACGGACGCGTGCTCCGTCTGCCGGTGCGAGACGAACCCCTTCCTGGCATAGGGAGAAATCACCAGCGTGGGGACGCGGAAGCCCAACCCAAACCGGTCGACCGCCGGCGGGGGAACGTGGTCATACCACCCGCCCCAGTCGTCCCAGGTGACGATGACGAGGGACGACGCCCAGTACGGGCTGGTCATGACGGCGTTGATCTGCGCCGCCGTCCACTGCGCGCCGTCACATACGCTCTGGGGGGGGTGTTCGCTGCGCGCCCCCCACAGCCAGGAGACCGTCGGGAGCACGCCGGCCCGGACGTCGGGGATGAACCGTCCCTCGCCCACCATCCGCCGGCGCATCGCCGGGTCGCGGTAGATGCGGGAAAGGGCGCCCATCGCCCAATATCCGTACCCCTTCCAACTCACGCCGGCGTTCGCCAGAAGGTTGGGCACGGTGGGGATGTCAAAACACGGAGCCGCCCGGCTGGTCCGGCCGCCGGGATCGAGCACGGTGATATCCGCGCCCGGCACGGCGCAGGCGACCTCGTCGTACGAAACCCCGCGCGGGTTGCTGATGGCGCCGCCAGCGTCCGCGGCGACCAGGAACAGATGGTTGGGGATGCTGGGTCCCCGCACGGAGGTGAAGTAGCGATCGTAGAGGACGAAGGCTCGCGCGTAGGTCCAGTATTCCGGGAGGTCACCCTCCCGATATTGCGCCAGCGCATCCGGGGAGAACCGGTCCATCCGTCCGTGGTCATAGGCCCTTCGAGCCGCGGAGAACGAATGGGCGATGTCGCCGGTCCGGTCCTCCGCCCGGGGCGGCGCGTGGACGGCGCCGTCGATCCCGATCGTCCGCGCCCCGTCGGCGCCGGGAAACTGGCCGAAGTAGTTATCGAACGTGTGGTTCTCCTTCAGGATGATGATCACGTGGCGGATCGGGACCTTGGTTGACGGCGGGGGGGCGATCGGGGTCGCGGCCATCCCCCAGAGCACCGTCATCGTCAGCCAGCCGCTCGCCGGGGCGTGTCCGCCCATGAAACGCCGGATGCGCATGTGCCGGTCCCTCCGCCTCCTCCGGGTTCGCCAAGGTGTGCGGGGGTCCCTGGAGCCGCCGGCGCCATTCCCACCTCGCGCCCACGTTCCTGTAGGTGCCGTCCCCCTCCGCGGCTGATCCGCGGCGGGCCGGGGGAGGGCGGCGCGACGTACGGCATGATCCCGCCCCGCCAGGGAAGAATAGACCATCGGACCGCTGCCCCGGCGAGTCCGGCGGAGGTGTGTATGAGCGATGTCTCTCGTCTGCGATCTGAAGGCGATCTCAACATCTCACGCCGGCGGACCCAGTGGCAGGCGGCGGCGCTCGACGCCGAGGCGCGGGCGCTCCTGGAGGCCGATGCCCGCTACTTCCTCCATCAGTCGCTCTCCACCCCCTGCCTCAACGGGCTCCGCGCGTGTGAGGGGGCGTGGATCGAGGATCTGCAGGGACGGCGCTATCTGGACTTTCATGGGAACTACGTCCATCAGGTCGGGTTTGCCAACCCGGCCGTCATCGCCGCGATCAAGGCACAACTCGACACCCTCACCTTCTGCACCCGCCGGTATACCAACGAGACGGCGGTCGCGCTGGCCAGGAAGCTGACCGAGCTCGCGCCCGGCGACCTGAAGAAGGTCTTGTTCTGCCCGGGGGGGACGGGAGCGATCGGCATCGCGCTCAAGCTGGCGCGCGCCGCGACCGGCCGCTACAAGACGATTTCGATGTGGGATGCCTTCCACGGCGCGTCGCTGGATGCCATTTCCGTGGGGGGCGAAGAGATTTTCCGCAGCGGCGTCGGGCCCCTACTGCCCGGCACCGAGCACGTTCCACCGCCCGATCCGTATCGCTGCGCGTGGGACTGCCACCGCCGCGGCGGGTGCGATCTCAAGTGCGCGGACTACATCGCGTACGTGCTGGAGAAGGAGGGCGATGTGGCGGCGGTAATCGCGGAGACCGTCCGCAGCACCCCCGTCATCCCCCATCCGGATTTCTGGCGAACCGTCCGCCGGGCCTGCGACCGGTTCGGGGCGCTGCTCATCCTCGATGAGATCCCCACCGCGCTGGGACGGACGGGGTCGATGTTCGCCTGCGAACACTTCGGCGTCGTCCCGGATATGCTGGTGATCGGCAAAGGCCTGGGCGGAGGGATCCTGCCCCTCGCCGCGGTCATCGCGCGAGTGGGCCTCGACGTCGCGGGCGATCGGGCGCTGGGCCACTACACGCACGAAAAAAATCCCGTCGCCTGCGCCGCGGCCCTCGCCACGCTGGAGTATATCGAGACCCACGGGCTGCTCGCGCACGCGCGCACGCTGGGGCGCACGGCCCTCGACCGGCTGCGGGCGATGATGGCAGTTCATCCACTGGTCGGGGACGTCCGCGGCCTGGGCTTGCTCCTCGGGGTCGAACTGGTCACGGATCACTCCCACGCTCCCCAGGCGCGCGCGACGGAGCAGGCGGAGGCGGTGATGTACGCGGCGCTGTCCCGCGGGCTGAGTTTCAAGCTGACGATGGGCAACATCATCACGCTCGTCCCCCCGCTGAGCGTCACCCCTCAGGAAATGGACGGGGCCCTGGCCATCCTCGACGAGAGCCTCGCCGAGGTGGAGCGCCACCCGGTGGGATAGCCGCTCGCGGCGTGCGGCTCACGTAACCAGCAGCGATCGACCGTCGACCGCGGAGAGATCAAGGCGAGCAGGGGGGCGATCGTGGGCGCCCAGTCGGCCAGGTGGGGGCGGCGGCCGGCGATCGCCCGGGCAATCGCCGGGACCGCCGGATATCCACCCGTCACCGCGGCGAAGGTGCCCGCGGTGGCCGGGCCGCCGTGGTGTCCCCTCGCCGGGAGACGCCGGGGTGGAAGATCCACCCGCGGTGCGCCTCGGCGACGATCGTGCCGTCGCCGCCCCCGCTCCACCCGGCGATTCCGGGGACCTCCAGCAGCGCGCTCCCCCCGCATCCCGCGGGGTGACCCCGTCGCGCAGCCGCGCGATCGCCGCCCCTCCGTCGCTCACGGCGGCCAGGACGAGGGCGGAGGCTCTCGGCATCGACAGCAGATCAATGGGCGGCCGGTCCGTGCGGGCCTCCATGCCGTGGTCGGAGACGGCGATCATCACCGTGTCCGTCCAGCACGGCCGGAGGACCTCGAGCACCTCGCCGACGGATGCCGTCGGCCCGGGCGAAGCAGGCGCGCGTGTCGGGGTCGTCGGGCCCCAGGTCGTGGCCGAGCGAATCCCCCCTCGTTGAGCTGGCCGAAGAGGAAGGCGCAGGAGAAATCCGCGGCCGCCGCAAGCAGGTGGGGCCGGACCGCCTCATTGGTCGGATAGTGGTGGGCGTCGCAGGGAGTCCCCGGCGGTACGCGCCCCCCGGGCGGCCAATGACCAGGTGTGGTCTCCGCCCCCAGCACGGCGAGCAGCAGATGGTCTCCCAAGATCGCCGCGGCCCCCAGGCCGCCCGCCCCGCACGCGTCGAGCAGGGTCGGCACGGCGACGGTCGCCCGGCCGGCCTATCCGGGCACCGCCCCCGGATGCGCTGCGGTCGTCCTGACGGCATGGCGGCCGGGCGCACACCCGGTCAACAGGCTGCCGAAACAGGGATAGGTCGACGAGGGCAGCGGGGCCCGTCCCTCGATCGTCGGGGCGCCCGCCCGGCGAAACCCCCACAGGCAGGGAGTGACGGACGGCGAGATCAGATGAAGGGGGCAGGGATCGCGCCCCTAGACTGTACTGTTTGGATGCATTGTTAACACTTGGAGGAGTCCCTCCGGTGATGAGAAGAGGGTCACAGCCCAGCCTCCGAATACTCCAACCGAGGCCTCGGAAGCTTCGGGAGGAGGGAGACGGACGTGACCCTCGAGGACAG
>DATEHM010000321.1:0-13574 GCA_035279545.1 bacterium
CACTATCATTTTCATAACCGATATCAGAGTGATTACCGTCGAGAACCGCCTCGCTTCCAGGGCCAGGACGCGCCTGCCCGGCGTGAAAGAACAGGAACCATAGCATGAGAGATTTGGCCTCTTGACAGGCTCGTCCATATCGTGGCGCGAGTCGAAAATAAGTGACATAACGGCCACACCCTTCTTCTGGACCTACAACAATCCGAAGAGGCGGATCCATGTCACTCATCAATGACTCGGTCCACTAGGCGCTGCCTGACGGCGATGCACAGAGTAGACCGACTGCGAGGGGGATACCGATGACGATCACGTGCGTCATACGCTACCGGATCGATCCATTCCAACGAGACGGGTTCAAGAAGTACGCTGAGAATTGGGGCCGCATCATCCCCCGATGCGGCGGACACCTTGTTGGGTATTTTCTTCCCCACGAAGGAACGAATGATGTCGCATGGGGATTGATCGCATTCGATAGTCTCGCTTCCTATGAAACCTACAAAGGGCGATTGAAGACAGATCCGGAAGCGCGCGAGAATTTCGCCATGGCACAGAACAAGCGCCTGATCCTCCGCGAAGAGAGGAACTTCGTGGAAGTAGTCGATGGAACGTTCGGCCTCCCCTCGGCACTCCCGGGGCACGCGACCGGCCCATCGTGACACGGATTGAAGAGGACACGCTTTCCGTGTGTTCCATGGGCGTAGCAGCCCACTCAACGTTCCGCCCTCGTGGGACGCCGGTACGGCAGGGCTACCGGATGGCGCAGTCGCCCGCGATTGCGTCGCCGCCGATCTGCCTACTTGAGAATGGCTTTGGAGACCCCCGCATGCGCAGCGAAGGCAATCACACCGTGGCGCGCCCAGGACTTGCGAAGACCCGAGGACTGCGATGAAGAAAATTGGAATTGTCGGCGGTGTCGCGTGGCAATCGACCGTCGACTACTACTCGGAGCTCTGCCGTCGAAGCGAACAGTGGCACGTTTCCAGAAACCTGCCGGGTGTGCCCACGATGCCGGAGATAAGCATTGAGTCGTTGGACTTGGCCAGGGCCATTGCGTATCTTGGTTCTGATGGCGACGAAGAATCCTGGTCGCAATTTGATGACTACCATCGCACCGCGCTCAAGCGCTTGGAAGCGAGCGGCGCCGAAGTCGCGCTCGTGGCAAGCAACACTCCTCACCATCGCTTTGAAGCCATCGTGCTGGGCATTCGGATACCTGTCATCAGCATCCTCGATGTGGTGGCAGAGAAAAGTGCCCAGATAGGGGCGCGACAAATCCTGCTCTTAGGCACTGCCCTCACGATGAGGTCGCCAAAATTTCGCGAGGGATTTGCGAAGTACGGCGTCGAAGCGACTGGCCCCCATGACGAGGGGGCAAGGTCGATGACCGTGGGGTTGATCGCAGACCTGCAACGCGGTAAGACGAAGGGGGCTGCAGACCGCCTCGGGCGAATCGCGAAACTCTCGTTCCCACCGCAGTTCAGCGGGCAGCCAGCGGTGTGTTTGGCTTGCACCGAATTACCGCTTGCATTTCACCAGCTGAGGACCCGCGGAACGTTCGAGTACGGTGGCATCTTGTATATCAACGCCAACGTTGTCCATATAAACGCCGCCTTCAATTTCGCCATAGGTCAGCCGTGAAATCCCTAAATGCCGCTGACGGAGGGGCGTGGAAACGGTCGCCCCTAGGTCGACCGCGCCTGGGCCACGATCCTGTCGGCGAGGACAGCCGCATCCTCTGCGACACCAAGGAAGGTCGCCGACTTGCGCTTGCGCTGGAAATGCACGCCCATGAAGTGCAATCCTCGAATGACCGTGCTTGAGCCGTCTTTTTGGATGGGGAACCCCAAGTCATCAAATGCCGGCGGGCACCTGACCCAGCTCGTGTAGTCCGGCCGAAAACCGGATGTAAAGATGACGGCGCCAAAACCGCCGAGCTCCAGCCGCTCCACGGGACTGACTCTGAACGGCGACGGCCGCGGCATCTCGGGCGACTCCGCTCCCCGCGCCGCACAGCTCTTCCGGATCAGCCCGCAGATGTCGGCGTAGCGGGCGTCGCCAAAGGCGACGGAATCGGCCACATCCGGCGCAAAGCGAGCCACGCCCTCTTCGACCCCGAGGAAGTGACCCAGCAGGTTGACGCCCAAAGTTTGCAGTGTCCGGTAGTGGAGATCGTGGCCCCCTCGACGGCCACTGGCCTGCGGATTTGCCCCGAGGCGCGCCAGCGGGCTGGGAAGATCGGCCAGGGTGGCTTCCATGAACGGCGTCTCAACAATCCACGATATGGTGTCCCGGCCTTCGAGGCGCCGGGGTATCCACGGAGCGCGTCCACAAGCCAGAAACGTCTCCCGCCCCGCCTCGGTCAACTCCTCGGACAATTGGCAGCCGGTCTGTCCACTACCAACCACGAGCACCGGACCCGGCGGAAGCGCTTGGGGGTTCGTGTAGTCCTCAGCGTCGATGACGTGGAGCGCTGCGGGAAGCTGGGGGGCCGCGGGAGGCCGATGGGACTTCTGATATCCGCCTGAGGCAAGCACAACCTGCCGAGCGCGAATCTCGCCGGACGAAGTGCGCAGGAGGAACCCGCCATCATCGCCTGCATCCAGCGCCGAGACGTTGACACCCTCGCGCACCGGCGCCCGGAAGCTGCGCGCGTAGTCCTGAAGATAAACCACGATATCATCTCTGGGCATGAACCCATCTGGATCACGACCGCTGTAAGCGGTGCCCGGAAGTTGCACCGTCCAGTTGGGGATAACCAAGCAGAAGCTGTCCCAGCGCCTCCGCCACGTCTCGCCCACCCGCCCGCGCTCCAGGACGGCGTGGTCGATCCCCGCCTGAGAGAACTCGTGGCTAAGCGCGAGCCCTGCTTGGCCGGCGCCGATGATTACGATGTCCAGGGTCTCCGTCATGCAGCACCATCCCCGCTCCCAACCATTCGCAAGACTCGCTGTCTGGCCTCGCGCCCTTCGGCACCCCCACGCCGTCCCCTATGCTGAGATCATCGCCCGCGCTCAGTCCCGGCAGTCACCGATGCGCTGCCATATTCGTCGTGACGCCGAACCCAGGCCTGGGATGGGGTGTTTGCCCGGCCTCGTCGCGCCCTTTGGGCACCAAGTCGAGGACTGGTAGTTGACCATGAACGCGTCCAGGCCGCACCCGTACGTCGAATACGTTTGGAAAACCCTGCCGGCCGAGTCGTGGTAGAACACGCTGGCGCCGGGCATCTCCGTACCGAACGGACGTAGTTGTAATAGCCCTCTCCTTTCGCCACCTCATCCGGCGTGAACGACACCTGGTAGTCTCGGTTGAAGTCGTTCGCTGCGGACGACACCCACTTGAAACTCCACCCCATGCGCTTGCGGTAAGCGTCGAGCTTGCTGAACGGTGCGCGCGAGACCGCGACGAACGTTACGTCGCGCTGGTCCAGATGGACCACAATGCCGTTGAAACTGTCCGCGAAAAGCGAGCAGCTCGGGCACCCGGCTTCCCAGTCCCGACTGAACATGAAGTGGTAGACGACCAGCTGGCTCCGTTCGGCAAACAGGTCCGCGAGCGTCTCCTTGCCGTTCGGCCCGTCGAACGTGTAGGACTTGTCCACTCTCTCCCACGGGAGAGCACGGCGCTCCTGGCTCAACCGGTCTCGCAACCGTGTGAGTTCTTTTTCTGTGGCCAGAAATTGCTTGCGGGCCTCGATCCACTCGTCGTGCGAGACCACCCGATGGTTCTCCATCCCGGCCCCCTCCCATTCACAGTCACTGTGTTACTTACTCAGACGACGAATGGCGGGGCGCCAAAATCGACACGATTGCTCAAATCCAGGCGCCGGCGCACGCATCGCCTCCGGGACGATCGTAGAGACTTCTCTTGCCCGTGCCCCCTCTCTCGCCGTCTTCTTCATCACCCCTCTTGTCAACGACTTCCGCGGGAGAAGTTGCTGTGGTGCTCAGCGCCTTCGCGAATTCTCGCGAGGATATGGTCCCACCCTTGGCTTACACCCTCACGGTGGCTGGGGCTGATCTGGCCGATCGCGCGGTGGGTTAACGTGAGCCGCGTCATGGGGCCTTCCGCCGTGAGCCGGTATTGCACGTGGGAAATCGCCGGATACGACATGAACAGCGGCCCGCAGATTTCCAAAAGCGTAGGCGGTTTGATGACCTGCACATGCCCCCACAGGTGGCCCGCGTTGTTCCCGAGGTCCCGATACCAGCGGCCGCCCGGCCACGGCTCGAGTTTCATGGCGAGCGGCGACCCCGGCCCCGTCTCATTGAGCGGACCAATCTGTTCCAGCAGCGTCTCGAACACAATGTCGATCGCCGCCGTGATGTCTTCCGCCTTCGTCACGTCAAGTGCCTGAATCGCCCCCGCTCCAGCGCTCGTCAGCATTATCCGGCCTCCTTGTCTTTGGCTTGCCCGCGCTCGCGAGCCGATCGTTCCGTCACCTTCCGCTCAGCCCGCTTCTTGATTCTCTCGAGCTGGTGGGTCCAGAAGCGCTCATACATTTTCACCCATTCGTGCACCGGCTTCAGCTCTTTCGCGTTGAGATGGTACAAGCGGAGCCGGCCATGCTTGCGCGCCGACACGAGGCCAACCTCACGAAGCACGCCGAGGTGCTTCGACACCGCCGGCTGCGAGATCCGAAGCCGCTCGGCCATCTCCCCGACAGTGTGTGTCTTCCCGTCCACAAGCACGTCGATGATCGCGCGTCGCCGCGACTCGGCAATGGCGTTAAACGCGTCCGTCGTGGTGGCCGCTCGTGGCATCGCTACTAGATTACATTACCATATGGGAATATGTCAAGAGCCAGCGCTCCTGCCGTGAGGGATTTGCAAAATAGCCCGACGAAGTTGGCGAGGACACTTCTTATCGAGTCCCGCCGGCTTACCCGCATCACCCGCGCGAACCCTCGAAACCTTCAAGGCGACTCCGCGGCCGGAAGATCGCCGCGAAGAAGGAGATTGCACCACGGTCTCAGTGCCAAACTGGGCTACCCGCTGGTCGGGAGGTATCTCACAGCCCCACGCGCGTTGCCAATGAATTGCAAATGAGAATTGCGCGCTTCCGAACCTGAGCGGGAGTTCGGAAGCGTTGATCAGACTGGTGGGCGAGGCAGGACTCGAACCTGCGGCCACCTCAGTGTAAGTTTGTTGCCCAGGCATTTGCGTAGTTGGATGGAGGTGGATGGGGTGCGCGGGAGGCTTGTCCAGTATGGGTTTCGCAAGGAATTGGGAGGCATGAAGTTTGGCCGAGTTGGATCCTGATCGGTAGAGTTCTCTTCCGGAGATTTGCAAGGGATTAGCACGGCGGTTCCTCCCATTCCGCAAGGTATGGACCGCGGAGCGCTGTATGAGGGGGTGGTGCCGGGAGGGGGATTCTTGCGTTTCCGACAAACCCGGTCGTCGTCGGGATGGTCGCGTGACCACGCCGGCCTGCTTGTATGGTCTTTAGGAATCAGGGCCTGTTACAAGTAACTCCCCGTCTGCCCTTAGTGGCCAAGCGAGGCCGCTAGCGAATTTGGTAGCGTGGGCTCCGCAATGGTCGAGCAGTACACCCTCAGGCCGGTTGAGGCCGCCACAACGCAACTACGTAGCGCGGGACGGACCCAATGTTCGCACAAAATCGGCGGGCCGAACGATGGGAACGGCGCCGTAGCGCTTCAAGCGGAGCAGATCTCGGTCTCCTGACACGATGAGATCCGCCTGCCCGGCCTCGGCGCACTCCAGCACACGATTGTCCCCCTGGTCACGCAGCACCGCGTGATGCGGTCGCACGATCTCGGCGATGCGGCCAATCTGCCTCACATAAACCACGATTGCTGCCTCGGGGGTGTGGAACTTCTCTCGAAGCGTCCTGGCGAGTTCCGCAAGGATGCTCGGAGAAACCACGAGCGCACACCTCCGTTCCAGAACCGCCCGGTACGCTTCCTCGGGAAACCCTCCGAAAAGGGCCGAGATGAAAACGTTGGTATCGAAGACCGCCCTGAGCACACGCTATCGCTCGTGCAGAATCCGATCCACGTCCCTCTCGGTGCGAATGACAAGGCCTCCCTCTCGAGCAGCCCGCTCAGCAGATCGTTTAATCCTGGAGAATTCTTCTTCTTCCCGTGTCACGAGATATGCCTCCCACATGGCTCGGAGTAGCTCGCTCTTGGTCTTGCCCTCCCTCCTGGCCGTCTGCTCGATATGTCGCGCGATGGCTGGAGGAACAGAAAAGGCAAGGACCTTGGTCGACCGTCCCATAGAGACCACCTCCAGAACATCCGATCCGAAGTCGAGTTATACTAAGTATAACTCAAGAGAGCACTTTCGTCCACCAGCAAGAATCCCTCGCCGGCATCCGTAAAGGTTCGCGATCGCCGACGTGACGAGCACCGGCCATCCTGGTAGCCGTCGGGATAATCGCGACGGTACTCGTGCCACAACTGCCGCAGGGTCCCCCCTTTGCGGCGCAGCTCCCGATAGATCGTCTCCCATGCTCGCTCCACCCGGCCTGCGGTCTGCCCCGCCGTGGGCGGGTAGAGCTTGCCTTCCAGCGTGGCATCGTCGAGCAGCAGGGGCCACGCCAGGCCCAATGCCGCTGCCCGGTGAACCACACCCCTGACGGTGCTGTGCGACAGGCCCAGGCTCTGGGCAATCTGCCGGCCTGCCAACTGATGCTCAGGGTGCAGCCGAAGAATGGCGCGAACGTTGCGCATCGGTAGTCTCCTGCCTGCCACGGTGCTCGCACCCCCGCTCCAGGTGAGTCATGCTCACCGTGGTTGCGGTGGAATGACACGAACACCTGTTCGCCTCGACTGCCGACGCGCAGATGGCCGAAATGCCAGGAATCGCTGAACGATTTAGCCCGGATTCAGTGGACGATTTGCCCCGGAATCACTGGACGATTTGGATTGGAATCACTGGACGATTTGGATTGGAATCGCTGGACGATTTGGATTGGAATCGCTGGACGATTTGCGTCGGAATACGCATCAACCACTCCCTGGCCTCACCGACGGCCACAGGGCCCACGGAACGCCAGCGGTGGCAACGGGAGCACGGTCGCGTCCAGAAGGAGTTGGAGGCACATCGCTGCCGCGATTCGGTCAGGGATCCTCACGCCCACGACGCGCTCACTCCTCGAGGCGTGCGTCGGGTGGCCGAGTGTGAGGCTAGGTTGCGCGGCCTGGATGTGGCGCCGCAGCAGCTTATGGCGCTACCGGCGGTGATCACCGACCACCTCCACGAGCTTCGGGACGTGGTCAATAAGGACACCGACCGGGCCAGAGTAGTGCTCGAGCGCTTGGTGGGCACGATCCCGCTGCGGCCCGTTGGCAAACAACTCGAGGGCATGATCCGTGGGAACCTGGTGGGACTGATGAATCTGGAGGTCTTGGTCGCCAAATCTGGTGCCGGGAAGGGGATTTCGTCTTTACCAAACATCGGCAGCGTCCTAAAGACCGCGTAAGCCGAACTGGAGTGGTGTACCTGCCCCCCGTTAGGATCATGCGTACCAGACACTATTCCACCGGCTTCTCCACCTGGCGACTTCGCCGGAGATACCGTTGCACGTCGCGGTAAAAATTCTCATGCTGACCGACCGCGACGAAATATACAATGTCCCGCTTATCGTCGATGGCATATGCAACGAGCCGTTGGTCATTCTGTGCCTTGAATTTTTCCACCCAGACCTGACGCAACGCCCCTCGCTTGCGGTCTCCCCGATGGGGGTCTTGGAGGATCTGCGCCTGGATATCGTCGAGCCGGTGAATGATTCCCGGCGCGAGTCGGTTGCGATCTTTGTTGTAGCTTGGGGCAGCGAGCCCTGGGTATGGCAGTTACCGCCGCCCCCACTCGACGGGCTCGGCCAGTCCTGCCTCGATCTCAGCCGTCCCCTCCAGGATCTTCTCAATGAACCGAAAGGGTAGATCTGGATTGTCCTCGGCGATCATGGCCAACTCGATGTATCGGCGGGCCTGTTCGCTCAATGGCCGATGCTGCCCTTTAGCGCGCGCCGCGAGCTTGCGCTATCCGGTCCACCGTCACGCCGGCGGCGTCCAGAGCGTTCGGCGGCAGCGGCGCGCCGGCCATCCGCTCCGCCATCTCGGCGAGCACTCGTCGTACGGCGGGGAGATCGGGCAAGGCCGTCAGCGCGAGATCTTGGTCCCCGATGGCTTCGAGAAGGCGGACGCCCAATTCCCCGTCCGCTACCTCGAGTCTTCCCGGCCGGTAACCGGTGAGCCGTTGCTTCAGCCCGAACTCGGTGAGCGCGTCCAGTGCCAGGGTCCAATCATGCGAGCGCGGCTCCGGCTCAATCTTGAGATGGACGAATCCGGTCTTCCGGCTGCCCAGATCCCCGCCCAGGGACGGTACGGCCTGCCGTCGGGACCGCGTTCGATCCAGCTCGGCAGCCGGACGAGGCCGCCCTGCCACTCGTCGGATCGCCGGGGAAGCCGTTTGAAACGCTCGAGGGTCATAATGCATCATTCGCCGGCGCCGCCCGCGGCACCCACGGATCGCGAGAGGCCCGCCGCAACTATTCGAAAGGGACAGCGTTCACGCGATTAGGGAGCTCGTGTCACTTCGGCGGGCTAGGTGTCCTTGTCGGGCCGCAACCTCGCTACGGTATGCGAACAAATACTCGTGGTGCCGGCACGGGAATTTGAACCCCCACTGTGTGGCCACGCCCGATATGTAACGGCGTGATTGCCTTCGCAGAGGAGGGGCTCGCGAAAGCCATTGACAAATCTGGTGGGCGAGGCAGGAGTTGAACCCGCCGCCTCCTCGGTGTAAGCGAGGCGCTCTGCCGCTGAGCTACTCGCCCCCTACGGAGTATAACAAGAAAGGGCGGCGATTGGTGAACCATTTCCTTCCATTTCGCCCGACCGTCCGGGTCCTGGGGTTCGTGGACCCGGTCAGGGAAGCGAGGAGCTAAAATTCTGGCTAAAGCATGGTGCGGCCGCTCTCCCAAGTGAGGCAGAAGCCAGGGGTTCCGTCCCCGTCCCGAGAGAATGCCTTTGAGGTAATCGAAGGGAGGTCCAGTGCATTGGTCGCCCCGAGGAAGGAGTTGTGAAGTGAATCAGCGGGAACGTTCGGCCGAGGGGACCATTCCAATCGTGGCGCTTCGGTCCGCGCTTAAGAGCCAATATCATGCCGCCCTGGCGATGCTGCGGGCCGCCATTCGGCGCTGTCCTGAAGGTTTGTGGAACAGGCGCGGCGGTCATGCCAATCCATTCTGGCGGATATCGTACCACACGCTCTACTACACACATCTGTATCTCCAGCCGAATAGCCGGGCCTTTCGTCCTTGGGAGCACCACCAGAGGGGGATCCAGCGCATGGACATCCCCCCGAATACCGGGAAGCCGTATACAAAGGCGGAGGTGCTGGCCTACTGGAGCGTCCTCACGTCTATGATTGACGATGCCGTTGACGCACTAGACCTGAACGATCCGCGGAGCGGCTTCAGCTGGTACAAGGTGCCCAAGATGGAGCACCAAATCGTCAACATTCGCCACATTCAGTATCACCAGGCCCAACTCGCCGATCGTCTGCGGGTGGCGACCGGCGCCGGCGTGAATTGGGCAGATGCGCGCCGGAGGGCAAAGGCGCGCGCGACCGGCCGGCGCCGTCGGGGGAAGTCATCGTAGCGAATCGCGCACATCGAGCGACGCGCTTTGAGGAGGACACCCTGGTGCTGCCGCTGTTTGCTCGGTGTACGCGAGGCGCCCTGCCGCTGAGCTGCTCGCCTCCCGGGGAGGACACCGGGAAGCCCGCCGGAAGCGCGGGGGATCAGGCTGGGACGCGCTGGACCTTCGCGCCGAGCGCGCGGAGTTTCTGCTCGAGGCCCTCGTACCCACGGTCGATGTTCACGAGGTTCGTGATTTGGGTCTCCCCCCGGGCCTCCAACCCCGCGATGACCAGGGCCGCTCCGGCGCGGATGTCCATGGCCTGGAGCGGGGCCCCGGAGAGGTACGGGACGCCGGTGATCGTCGCGGTGTCGCCTTCCACCCGGATGTCGGCGCCCATCCGGCGCAGCTCGTCCGCGTACCCGAACCGGCTCTCGAAGATGGTCTCCCGGATCGCGCTCCGCCCGGTCGCGACCGCCAGCATCGCCGCGAGTTGGGGGTGCAGGTCGGTGGCAAACCCCGGATACGGCGCCGTGTCGACGTCGATCGGTCGCAGGTCGGTGTCCGCCCGTACCCGGATGCCCGTCGGATCGGCGGCCACGATTGCGCCGGCCTCGCTCAGCTTCGTGAGCAGGGCCGTGATGTGCTCGCTGATCATGTCCTCGATCAGCACGTCCCCGTGCGTCGCGGCGGCGGCGATCAAGTAGGTGCCCGCCTCGATCCGGTCGGGAATAATGGTGTACGTGGCCCCCTTGAGATCTCGGGATCCCTCGATCGTAATGGTGCTGGTCCCCGCGCCCCGCACGTGGGCCCCCATCAGGGACAGCAGCACCGCGGTGTCGACGATCTCCGGCTCCCGCGCCGCATTCTGGAGAATCGTCGCGCCGGGGATGCGGGAGGCGGCGAGCATCAGGTTGATGGTCGTGCCCATGCTGCTCCTCGGGACGTAGAACGTCGCGGCGTGAAGCCGCGCGGCGTGGGCCTTCAGGAAGCCGTGCTGGGTGACCACCTGCGCGCCCAGGGTCTCGAAGCCGCGAATGTGGAAGTCCACCGGCCGGCTCCCGATCACGCACCCGCCCGGCAGGGGCACCTCCGCCCGGCCGAGACGTCCCAGCAGCGTGCCGGCGATGTAGATGGAGGCCCGCATCTGGCGGCAGAGCTCGTACGGCGCCACGTGATCGGTGATCGTGCGGGCATCCAGCTCCAGGCGACCCGGCCCCGTAAACTCCGAGGTCACCCCGATCGAGCGCAGGATCTCCAGAAACGTCAGGACGTCCTGGCAGCGCGGCACGTTTTCCAACGTGGAGCGTTCGGGGGCGAGGGCCGCGGCGGCGATGATGGCGAGGGAGCTGTTCTTCGCGCCGGCGACCCGAAGGCGACCGGAGAGTCGCGCCCCTCCGGCGATGAGGAGCTTCTCCATCGTTCGGTCCGTGGCGACGGCATTAACGCTGATCGGCGGTCCCTCCAAAGGTCGTGCGGACGTAGCAGCGGACGAGTTCCTCGAGCAGCCGGTCGCGGTCGATCTGCCGGATCACCGTTCGGGCGTCCTTGTGGCTGGTGATGTAGGTCGGATCCCCCGAAACGAGGTAGCCCACAATCTGATCGACGGGATTATACCCACGTTCGGCCAACGCCCCATACACGTACCGAAGCGCCTCCCCCACGTCCCGGAGTTGGCGCGCCCCGACTTGGAACACCCCCGTCTTCTCGCGCTCCCCCATACACATACCCCCGTTGGCCTGCGCCTAGCGGAGGGCCGCAGGCCGAACGCCGACGTGCACGGCCGCGACGCCCCCGAGCAGGCTATAATACCGCACCTGGGCGAACCCCGCCCGGACCATCATCGCGGCGAACCCCTCCTGGTCGAACCACGCCCGGATCGACGTCGACAGGTAGCGATACGCGTCGCCGTGGCGGGACACCAGCCGGCCGACCCATGGCATCAGGGTAAACGAGTACCAGTCGTACAGCCGTCCGAAAACTGCGTTGCGGGGCCGGCTGAACTCCAGCACCACCAGCCTCCCCCCCGGGCGGAGGACCCGCCGGATCTCCCGGAGGGCGGCCTCGGGATGGACGGTGTTCCGAATCCCGAACCCGACGGTGGCGCCGTCGAACGCCGCGTCGGGCAACCCCAGCGCCTCGGCATCCCCCAAGGCGAACCGCACCCGCCCGGCCAGCCCCGCCGCACGGGCCTTCCGACGGGCCACCCGGAGCATCTCCTCAGCAATATCTACCCCCACCACGGTCCCCCGGGGGCCGGCCCGCCCCGCCAGGAGGAGGGCGAGATCCCCGGTCCCGCAACAGACATCCAGAGCCCGACCGCCTGGAGGCACCTGAGCCTCGGCCGCCGCGAAGCGCTTCCACCGCCAGTGAAGGCCCCCGCTGAGCAGGGTATTGACGAGGTCGTAGCGGGGGGCAATCGCCCCGAACATCCGGCGGACGTAGCGGGCCTTCTCCTCCTCCGAGGTCTGGCCGCGCCCCACGCGTTCGCCCGGGGACGGGGGCGGCGCGACGGTCTCTTGGGGGATCACGGAGGTAGGGTTCGCGCGGGCGAAGAACCTTTCCTGTGACTGGTGCGCCCGCGCGGAGGCCGAGAAATCCAGGCCGGTGAGGGCCCACTCGGACATGTGAGCAAGAGGGGGGTGTAGGATGTTGAAACGACAGCGCCTAGGGGCGTTGGGGCTGGCGCTCGTGGTCGCCATCGCCCTGGTGCCCCTGCGGGTGGGGGCCCAGGCGCCGGTTAGCTTGAAGTTCTACTATCCCGTGGGGGTCTCCGGACCGCTCAACAAGCTCATGACCGAGATGGTGAGTGACTTCAACGGCGCCCACCCGGGGATCCGCGTCGAACCCGTGTTTGCGGGCAACTACGTGGAGACGATGGCCAAAGCGATGACCGCGGTCCTGGGGGGCGCCCCCCCGGACGTGGCCGTGTTGGACACCCCCGAGCTGTTCTCCCTGCTGGACCGAAACGCGATCATGCCGCTCGATGACCTGATCGCGCAGAGCGGAGGGAAGGCCTGGCTGGACGACTTCTACCAGACCCTGCTGCTCAACGAGCGCGCCAACGGGCACGTCTACAGCATTCCCTGGCAGCGGAGCACGCCAATCTTCTACTACAACAAGGAAATGTTCCGCAAGGCCGGGTTGGACCCCAACCGGGCACCGAAGAACTGGACCGAACTCGTACAGTACGCCCAGAAGCTGACGATCCGGGACGCCAGCGGCGCCGTCACCCAGTGGGGCGTCGAGGCCCCCGTCGTGGACACCTCACCGTGGGTGATCCAGGGCTTCTTCATCGAGGCGGGCGCCAACTACTTCGACCCGAACGGCAAGTGGGTGAAGTTCAACTCGCCCGAGGTCGTCCACGCCCTCCAGTTCATCCTGGACCTCCAGAACAAGTACAAGGTGCACCCCCCGGGGCCGTCCAGCGCGGCGTTCTGGGGACAGGTGCCGCAGGACTTCATCCAGCAAAAGGTGGCGATGATCTACACCACGACCGGGAACATGACGTTCATCCGCACGAACGCGAAGTTTGAATGGAACGCCGGCTTCATGCCCGCGGACAAGCGGTACGGCGCGCCGACCGGGGGCGGGAGCCTGTATATCTTCAACAAGATCCCGGCGGACCACCAGGCGGCGGCCTGGACGTTCATCCGCTGGATGACCGACCCGCAGCAGGCGGCGCGGTGGACCATCGGCACCGGGTACGTGCCGATCCGGAAGACCGAGCTGTCGGCGTCCAGCTTCAAGGACTACATGACCCAGGTCCCCCAGGCGCTCACGGCGACCCTGCAGCTGCGGGTGGCCGGAGAGCAGATGACGATCCACGACGTCGACCAGATCGGCCTGCTCCTCGTGACGGCGGTGCAGGCCGCGCAGTCGGGGCGGTTGAGCCCCCAGGCGGCGCTCGACCAGGCGCAGCGCGACGCGACCGCTCTCCTGGCAAAATACCAGTAATGGCGGACGTCTA
>DATEHM010000322.1:0-3380 GCA_035279545.1 bacterium
GTGGCCAGCACGCCTGCGCCCAGAGCGATCGCGGGGAGCCACGGGCGGACGATCATACGGCCCCGACGGCCCCGACGGGAGCTCGCGGCGTGCGGCGCCGCCGCTCCAGGACATGAATCAACCAGGCGAGGCCTGCGAGGATGGCGAAGGCGACCACGAAAATGGCCCAGCCCTCCGAGAGATGCAGGAATCCGTCGGCCAGCTTGGGGTCGATATAGAACACGAGGAATCCGGTCAGGAAGATCCGGATGCCGTTCAACAGCATGGCGACGGGAATCGCGGCGCCGACCAGGATCACGCGCCCCCACGTCGTCGCGAGCCAGAGGCCGCCCGCCAGCACACCCAGGGAAATGAGGGCCGTGAGCGAATGGAGGCCGCTGCACGCCTCGGTGACGAACAGATCCCGGCCCGGCAGATGAATGACATTCCCCGAGAGCGCCACCGGCACATGGCGGGACGCGAGCATGTGGGCGCCGAGCTGTGAGGCTTTGAACTGGAGCGGGAGTGCGAGGGAGCCCAGGATGACGGCAGGGAGGGGGATCGACAGGGCGACGAGGCCGAGCGGAAGCCACCACTTCCTGAGCTGGGCGAGTCCCACGAAGTAGACGATCATCCCGCAGAAGGCGCCCAGCATGGCCACACGCTGGGTGAACAGCTCCGCCGCGAGCCCGCCGAGATACCGGAGTGCCACGGCCCCGATGATCACGGTCAATCCGAGGGCCGCCTGGGGCCGGGGGGTCTCGATGCGGCCGGCGCGCCACCCGAGCCAGAGGGCCAGGGGGAAGAGCAGGAGGCCATGCCCGGCGTCGGGATCGGACCACCAGTCGTGGGCCAGGGACGTGAACGGCTGGGCGAACAGGACGGCGAAGAGCAGGGCGGCAAGACCCACCGGGAGGAGGGCGCGCCAGTCGAGTTTTTGCGGGAGGGCCGAAGCGGTCACATTCATAACCTACCTAACAAATTCGGCGGCCGGGTGGGCCGCCGAATTCGGGCAGACGGACGGGTGCGGCAAGCTATTGATCCTTACCAGGCACCCTTCCGGAACACGATCACCGGCACTGTCTGCAGCATGATCTTGCAGTCTTCGGCGAGCGACTGGCGCCGGATGTACTCGAGGTCGAACTGCACTTTGCGCCGGACGTCGTCCACCGAGTTGTCGTAGTGGTGGTTGACCTGCGCCCACCCCGTGATGCCGGGCCGGACGCGCTGACGCACCTGATAGCCGTGCACCTGCACGCGGAGGTCGTCGAAGATCCGGGGCTGCTCGGGACGCGGCCCCACGACGTTCATGTCGCCGCGGAGGACGTTGAACAGCTGGGGCAGCTCATCGAGACGGTATTTCCGGAGGAACTTCCCGATCGCCGTCACCCGGGGATCGTCGGGACGGGCCCATACCTGGGCGTCGGCGCCGACTTCCACCACCCGCATGGTCCGGAACTTATAGATCTTGAAGGGCCGGCCCCCCTGGTCCTGCGAGCGACGGGGGTGCACCGCGCGGACCTTGGGGTCCCGGCGGTCGAGGCCGATCCGGATCTGCGAGTAGAACACCGGTCCGCGGCTGGTCAGCTTCACGAGCACCGCCACGAGCAGCATGATGGGGGACGCAATCACCAACCCCGCGGCCGCCACGAGAATGTTCAGCAACCGACGGGGCCGCTCCCGGTCTGCTTCGTGGAAAATGCCGTCGTGCGGTTCCCCCTTCGCGGCCGCAGTGCGGGGCGCACGGCGCGGGGCGGTGGTGCGGGCGGGAACCGCCGCGGGAGCAGCGGCAGTGAACGTGGCGTCGGCGGCGGTAGCCGCGGAGCTGGTGATGCGCGTCATCTCGCCTGCCGTACAAGGCAAGGGCCGTGCACCGACGTGCCCAAACCACCAGAATTGCTAAACTATTGTGATATAAGCTGTTATCGATCCAGCACGCGTTACCGCAGAGTTACATTTGTGGCAGGGGGGCGCCTGTTGTGGAGTACCTGCGACAGTGGGCTGCAGCGACTGCCACCTAGACGTCTAGACGTCTAGGGTTGACCTCTTTGTTCAGAACTGTTGCGCAGGAGGCAGGCTGATCTCGAAGTAGAACCGCGTGCCCCAGTCGGGCCGGGACTCCACTTTCAGCTCTCCCCCCATGGCTTCCACGATCCGCCGGCAGATGGCGAGACCCAGGCCCGTTCCCGAGAGGTAGTACGAGCGCCGGCCACCGGTCCGCCGGAACGGCTGGTACAGGTTGTTCACGACCTCCGGATTGATCCCCTTGCCGGTGTCCCGCACGGAGAACTCCACCCGGTACCGGTCCGTGGCGCGGCACACCAGCTCGACGAAGCCCTCCTCGGTGAACTTCAGGGCGTTCGACGTGAGGTTCAAGAGCACCCGCGACAGCGCCAGGTGGTGGCCCCGCCGGTGATCGGTGGGGGGCGGCAGAATCCGCACCTTCAGCCGCTTCTCCTCCGCGATGGGCCGCACGATGTCCCGCACCGACTCGAGAATTTCGGTGATGGAGAAGGGGGCTTCCTCCTGATCCAGCAGGCGGTCCCCGCCACGCACCAGCTCGATCAGGTCGGAGGCGAGAGACGAGAGCCCCAGCGCCGCTCCATATATGAGCCCCAGCTGCCGCCGCTGGAGATCGTTGACGTCGCCGCTCTGTCCCCGCTGGAGCGTCTCGGCCAGGAACAGGATGGAGGTCAGCGGAGACCGCAGGTCGTGGGCGACCTCGACCAGCAGCTCGTGGCCTTCAGGGCCCGCGAGCCGGGAGGTGAAGTACCGCGCCCAGTCCGGCTCCACCTGCTCGCGGACGCCTTCGATGGCGGTGAGTACCCGGATGAGCTGGTCGGATGGAACGACGCTCGGGTCCGCGCCGCGCCGGATGATGGCGGCACGCAGGAGATCCACGAGCCGGCGTCCGAGGGTCGACACGGACGTACCGGAGAGGGGTTTGACCTTCCCGTTCATCCGGGCCCCGACCGCTTCGGTCAGCTCCTGAAGGACCTCCAGGATATCGCGGGCATCCGTCGCCTCGCCGTATTGATCGCGCCAGGAGGACGTGATCTCGTGCGCGGCGTCCCGCACGACCAGGATGCCGGGGTCCTCCAGCGGCTCAGGCAGGCGTGCGGGCACATTCGCCCCCGGGTTGATCGGGGGTGGGGAGGGACGGACTTCCCTGACGGTCACGCGTCTCCCGAGGCGATGGAACCACGCTGCAATCCGTGGCGCTCCATCAAGCGGTAGAGCGTGGTGCGGTCGACCCCGGCGATGCGGGCGGCGCGGGACATGTTCCCGTCGGCGTGGTTCACGAGCCAGGTGAGATACCGGCGCTCGAACTCGGCGATCAACCGGTCGCGCGCCACGTGGTAGCTCTCCTCGTGCTCGCCGATGGCCGGAATCAGGGTTTC
>DATEHM010000323.1:0-21263 GCA_035279545.1 bacterium
CGGATGGCACTAACGGGCGAGTGCCGCCCCAGGGCGCCGCCAAGGAAAGAGCCAGAGTCGCTCGAATCGTAGGACGCACCACCCTCGGGGGTGGGTCCCTTTTCAGCGAGAAAGTGGGTCCCTTTTCGGAGAGAATCAACACCTTCCATTCGCCGGCGTCTTCGATCTTGAGGAAGAACCGGACGGCCGGCTCAACGGGGGAAGGGCCCCCTGACCCAATTCTCAGCCTATCTCCACCGGGGAGGTGTTCATTTTGAACACCCCGCTTCTTGAGCCCGGCCACCAGGCCGACCGAGAGGCCGGTCTCTGCGGCGATTCGGCGGATTGACCAGGAGGGCATCTCCTGCACGAGATACTACGCTGCCCGGGGGACTCCGAGCCGAGCACCAGCGGATTCGGGGACACAGGCACGGCCGCTCGCGCAAACCCCTAATCCGGTCTGATATCCGGTACGTTCCCGTAGTTGTTCAACGCCGCCACGAGCCAATCCATTACCCGCGGTTCCGGCAGCGGATGTTCTACATAATGCGGCACCTCCATGAGGTACTCGCCCGGCTTCGCTTCGTTACTGGCCTGGTAATGATACGGGTAATTCGTGAAGAACACCGCGTTGTATGGACACCGCTTCTGTGGAGAAGGCGGCTCGAGCCCTTCGATTATCGATTGAATGTCCCTAACCCACTGCTTTTCCCGGAATGGGAGGCCCGGGGTCTGCGGCGCGTTTACATCTACGAACACCACGAATGGCCTGTCACCGGGTCGCTGCTCTACAGCACTCTTCAGGAGGCGGACGACGCCGCGTCCCTCTTGCGCGCGGGCTGGGTCCTCCTCGCCTGCCTCATGTAGCACGCCCGCGCGGCGGCGACTCTTCGCTTCAACCGCGATCGAGAATGGCGGATTCTCACAGTGCGCATAGAACTCACAATGTTTCTCGGTGTGCTTCGGTCCGTCATCGAGGAACTCGATCCGAAAACCAAGACGCGCAAAGACCGCGTCAATCGCTAGCTCGTGCCTCGCCCCCTGGAATTCCGGCATACTCCGAAGTCTATCCAGTAGCTGGGCCGGTATCTTCGCCGCGTGAAGTAAGCTCGCCACGTCCCAGGCGAAAGCGACTAGGGAACGGCTCCACCCATCGGGGAGCGCGCTCCAAACGCCGTCGGCCTCCCGGTTGGCGTCAGGAGCATGTCGCCGTTGCCAGTCGGAGAGATGCTGGAAGCACTGCATTATGAAATGCTGCCGGGACTCTGGGAGCGCCAGTTGTGCCTCCCACCACTCTCTTCCGAGCTCGTTGCGGAGCACGTCAATGATGAATTCGTGGAATGTTTCGTTGGGGCGCCGACCCGGATAGATCCTGTTGCCCAGCGCCCAGACCTTCTTGCCTTGCCAGATGACAGGCCTGACGACGTTGACGCGTATGCCTTGAGAGCGGAACTCTTCTTCCTCCCGAATCTTGCGCGCTAGTTCGGGAGGCATTGCAAGGGGAGCGTCGGTGATCTGGCCGTGGCATTTCTTGTACTTCTTCCCGCTGCCACATGGGCACGGAGCGTTCCGACCAACTTTAGCTCTCCCCATTTCTCTCTTTCGTTATGGCTGCCTCTCAACCTGCGCTCGCCTGCGCTCGCGCCTTCTCTTCCCCTTCAACGACGAACCGCAGGTAGCAGAGTAACAAGATCGCCTTGGCCGAGTTCTCCAACGTATCGTAGTCCAGGGATCGCCCGTGCAGAACGACGTGCCGAGTGCACGTCCCCGGCCGGACTGGCCTCTTCAGCCCCACGCTACGAGACAGGACGTCCATCACGACCGTCCAAAACGTGAGGGAGAAGTCAAACTCCGCGGGAAGATCATCCCTCACACGCCGACGCGTGCGCGGCTTGTAGAGTTCGTCCCCGAACACGTCGATCGCGATGCCGTCTGCCTGCGCCAAGAAAACCGGGATAGCGAGAGCGTATTCCTTCCGCAGATGCGCCTCCCGAGCCATCTCAAGCAACCGCCGACGGGCTGCGAACGCGGGATGGTCGTAAATGGCCCCAAAAGGTCCGCAGGCGATTTCTTCGACGACCTCGATGAGCGCTGCCTCAGCCGCGTCGATGCCCTTTTCGGCGAGGATTTGGTGCAGCCGAGGCCACAAGCTCATTGGAAGTTCCGGCGGGATAAGCCACCCCCGCGGCACGAGCGCTCGATGGACCTCCCGCGTCGCGATCGCCCACCGCTGCATCCCGTCGAACAGGGGGCGAAGGGTGTTGGTTGTCCGCGCGAGTCCTCCCTGCAAGACTCGGACTGATGCTGCGATCTGATCCGCCGCCCTTAACACGGGCATCAGCGTCGACACCCATTGCTGACGGGCCTTAGCCATCTCCCCGAGTGCGCGGACGTACGCCGTCGCAGCTTTTGTTCCGCGAGCCGCCAGTTCGATGCCTCTCACAAACCGCCCGTGAAACTCGTTCAACCGTACCAGGTCCTGGGCCACGCGTTGAAGGCTTGCCGCCATCGCCCCGCGCACCTCTGCTGCTCCCGCCGCCCGCACCCGGACGAGGCCGCTCTCGCGCACGACCCGGCCGCGCGCCTCGAGCGTCTTGACCGCCCGGCTCACTGATGATCTCTGACGGCCCACGGCGCGTGCGATATCCTTGACCCGCAGGCCGCGCAGGTCCGAGGCCATCGCCAGCGCACGTTGAATGTCGTCCTGAAGCTTCGATCGTCGCATGGCTCCACCTCAGTAACAGTTACAGTTAAATGTTACCAAAAATATGGATAGTTCGCAGCATTCTGGGAAGTTGCCGAGGTAAGCGGCTGGGATTCCCCCTACTGCTCAACCTTGGCGGGATCGCAATGCTATCAATGGCCATCAGGAGTCCCGTCGGTAGACAGGGTTTTGAGCGCTTCCCAGTGTCTCGGGTGCGGGGTTCGCAAGCCTCGCCGGATGAACGAGGCATAACCTTCCGATACACCTAGCATACGCGCGATCCGGCGGAGCGGCACCCGACATAGCCGGGGGAAGATCTCCGCGCGGAAGCGGTTCGCTTCGGCAGCGTGGCCTGGCACGTCCCGCCAACGGGCCCGCTCGCGGTTATGGCGGATGATCTTTTCCCCTCGCATGCGCGCAGCGTCCCCGCCATGCGCCGGATCCTGCCCCTGCGCCCGCTGGCGGGCGAGAACACGACGACCGGCTGCCGCGGTCCGCGCTCCCGCCTCTGCCCAGCGTTGTGGAACACAGTCGTCGCAGTATAATCGGTCGGTGCGATCCAGAAGGATTGACGATGTGCTCCAACTGATGAGGGCGGCGGATGACGGAAAGCATTGGCCGTTTGCATGGTGGCAACTCCGAGTCGTGCGAGTACTTTCCCGGATGCTCGCCCGCCGGAAAGAAACGGCACCCTTGCAGTAGTTTGATGGCGTGGCCGGGGAGGCATTGAATTATGAACTTGACGAGAACTATCCTGATCGATCCTCTGAGCCTGCACAGTCTTATGCTCGAAGTGTGTGTCAATGGGAACCAACTGGGCACTGCGACTGGGTTTGTCGTGCAGGTAAGTGAGCGACCATATTTAATCACCAACTGGCATGTCGTCTCCGGCATCGATCCTCAGACGGGACAGACGCTTTCGCCTAGCGCTGGAGTGCCCGATGAGCTTCGGATCATTCATCATGCATCTGCGAGATTGGGGTCGTGGGTTCGACGCAGTGAAAGCCTCCGCGATGCAGCAGGAAGCTCTAGATGGTTGGAGCATCTTCGTGGCAGCCAAGTGGATGTGGTGGCTGTTCCACTATCGTCATTAGATTCGGAAGTCAAACTTTACCCCCTTGATTTGAGATTGGCGAACGCGGCGATGGTGCCACGGCCAGGTATGCCTGTTTTCATCATAGGATTTCCCTTTGGCTTGGCGGCGGCCGGATCAATGCCTATTTGGAAGACCGGGCATATTGCGTCGGACCCGGATCTGAACTATGGGGGGCAACCAGCATTTCTGATTGATGCCACAACTCGAAGTGGAATGTCGGGATCTCCGGTGATTCTTCGTCTGACCGGGGGATACGAGAGCGGATCCGGCGTGTACACTCAAATGGGGCCACCGACGACGAAGTTCCTCGGGATCTACTCGGGGCGAATCCATGGGCAAGCCGAGATTGGCAAAGTATGGTGTCCTTCGTTGATTGAAGAAATCGTTCCAACCCATACCGGGTCGCCATAGGCAGCAACACCGAGGGCGAGGCACATCCCAACAATGAGCAAGCATGACACAGGCAATGGGTTGGAAGAGGAGAGACTCACACCCATCGTCAGCACCGTCAGCATCGTCAGCCCGGGCGGAGACTACGGAAACGGGGGGGGCGCAATTCGGCGGGCCTTCGGTAGTACCCCTACATCCGCTTGACCATCGATTGCGCTGGCCCGTATACTGAAATCGATCGCACGGACGCGTCAAGAGTTTGTTCTTCGGGAGGGACAAATGGAACTTACCGGCAAGCGTGTGGCTGTGCTTGCGGAAGATTACTACGAGAACCTCGAACTCTGGTACCCTGTGCTGCGGCTTCGGGAGGCCGGCGCCCAGGTGACGATCGTGGGGCCGAAGGCGGAGGAGTCTTACAAGAGCAAGGAAGGCTATCCGGCCAAGGCGGATCTGTCGATGGACGACGCCCGCGCCGCGGATTTTGATGCGGTCATCGTCCCCGGCGGATACGCCCCTGACCGGATGCGACGCCACCAAGCGATGCTCAGGCTTGTTCGGGAGGCCTTCCAATCGGGCAAGGTCGTCGCATCGATCTGCCACGCCGCCTGGGTGCCAATCTCCGCCGGGATCCTAAAGGGGAAGACGATGACCTGCGTCAGCGCCGTTAAGGATGATGTGATCAACGCTGGCGCGCACTACGTCGACAAAGAAGTGGTCGTTGACGGGAATCTGATCTCGTCCCGCACCCCCCCCGATCTCCCCGCGTTCTGCCGTGAGATCATCAAGGTGCTGAGCACGGCGAAGGTGGCCGCCCGAAGCTGACCGGGCGGGTGGTGCCGAGGTCGTTGTCGGGGCGGATGCGGTCCAGCGTTGCGTCCCGAGTGCATCTGCGTTGCTGAGAGCGCGGGGTCCGGTTTGACGCTGCCGGGCTCAGCGCCACCATGATCCTCGAGGGGTTCCCCGTCGGCCCGATAGGAGCCAACTGTTACGTCTTTGGCGACGACACGACCCGCGAGGTTTTCGTGATCGACCCCGGCGACGAGCCGGACCGGATTCTCGAGACGCTCCTGCGGTTGAGTGTGCGCCCTCTCGCGCTGGTCAATACGCACGGGCACTTCGATCATATCCTCGCGGTCGACGCGGTGCGGCGGGCGACGGGGGCGCCGTTTTGGATTCACGAGGCGGAGCGCGACATTCTCGCGCACGGTCCGGCCCGAGCAAAGACGATGTTTGGGCTGGACCTTCCTCCGGCGCCCGTCCCAGACCGGTGGATCGTGGAGGGGGATCGACTTCGGGTGGGGGGACTGGTGGTTACGGTGCGGCATACGCCGGGCCACAGCCCGGGCGGCGTTAGCCTGCTGGGAGACGGGCTGGTCTTTGTCGGCGACACGCTGTTCGCCGGAAGTGTCGGCCGGACCGATCTGCCCGGGGCCGACACGGCGACGTTGCTCGCGTCGATCGCCCGGGTACTACTGCCCTTGCCCGACCAGACCGTCTGCTACCCTGGCCATGGTCCTAAAACGACGATCGGGGAGGAGCGGCGGACGAACCCGTTCCTAATCCCGCTTCGGCGCGGATCCTCACTCGAGGGACGCTGATCGGCGAACGTGCCCCCTCGGCCGTATCTCCTGCGACCCCTTCCCCTCGCCTCGTGTTCGTGCACGGGGCGGGAGGGACGGCCAGCACTTGGGATCTTCAGCGCCTGGCCTTCCCGACCGCCACGGCCGTGGACCTTCCCGGACACCGCGACACCGGACCGGGCCGCCGCCGCGTCGAGGACTACGCCGACTGGCTGGGCGCTGCGGTGCGCCAGAAAGGCTGGCCTCGCCTGGTGCTTGTCGGCCACTCGATGGGGGGAGCGATCGCCCTCGCCTACGCGCTCTCATTCCCCCACGAGGTGGCGGGGATCGTGCTCGTGTCGACCGGTGCCCGGCTGCGGGTTGCCCCGGCGATCCTCAACGGCCTCTCGACCGATTACCTCGGGACGGTCGATCTGATCATTGCCCGCTGCCTGGGCTCGCGCGCTGACCCGCGGCTCGCCGAACGCCTGAGAGAGGCGACGCGCGCGGTCCCCGCCGAGGTGACGAGGGGGGATTTCCAGGCGTGCGACGCATTTGACGCCATCCCCCGGCTCGGGGAGATCCGCACCCCGGCGTTGGTCATCGGCGCGGGCGAAGATCACATGACGCCGATGCCGTATGCCGAGTACTTGCGCGCCCACCTTTCCGATGCGCGGTTGGTCAGGATCGAAGGAGCGGGGCACATGGTGCACGTCGAGCGGCCCCGTGAAGTGAACGATGCGATCCGTCAGTTCCTCTGTCTTCTTGAGGGCCGCCGGAAGGGCGCATGAAGCGATTCCCCACCCGGTGCAGGCCGCGCGTATCTTCCGTAAAACTTCTTATAAACTTCTCAGCACGATGAACGATCCGTTCGAATGGTTCGGGCCGCCTCGTTCGAATGACGTAGACTTCTCACCATTAGGACCGAGGGGGATGTTCATTTGACTAGAAAATCCCTTCTAGAAACTGGACCGAAGGGGAATATAAGCATGGTGTCACAGCGGGAGGGGTTCAAGAGCGTGATTATCCGAAAGCTCGATACATCCGACGGCTTCAGCCTCTTGGAGATCATCGTCGCCCTTGCCCTTGTGTCGGCGGCGATCGCCATTGCCTGGCCGATATTCAACTCCAGCCCCGCCGCGCTCGCCGCTGACGTGCAGGACCTTCAAAACAACCTCCAGGTGACCCGCGAATTGGCGGTCAGTCGTTCTCTGCACTATCATCTGAAGGCCACCTCAGCCTCTCGGTACCTGATCGAGCGGTGCACCGCCTTTGGCACCTCGTGCACCGCATGGGCCACAGAGCGCACGATCAACTTGCGGCCCAACATCATTTTTGATTCCGTCACCGTGGGGACCACCGCCGAGTTCAGCACGCGGGGGTATCTCGCGGCGCCGGCAACGGCATTGACGTTCACTCTGCACGATACGCGCCACGGCAATTCGCTGTCGACGCATTGGACCAAGCTGGTCACGGTGAATCCCGTGGGGATGGTGGATAAGCAATGAGCACGCGGCGTCGACGGGCCGAGGATGGCTTCACGTTGCTCGAGGTCATCGTCGCGGCGTTCCTCTTGGGGGTCGGGCTGATCGCCACCGCCCAGCTTGTCGTGATGGCGACCGGGCAGGTCGCGCTGGCCCGGCAGCAAAGCGATGCCGCCTCCCTGGCCCAACAGACCGTCGAGGTATACCGGGACGAGAATTTTGCCAATCTTCTGAGCACCGTCGTCGCCGCCGGGGGGAGCCAAACGGTCAACACCACGCCGACCGTGGGGTCGCAGACGTATAACGTGCAGACGTCCTTGCAGGCGAATACCCCGCAGGCAAACACGATCACGCTCGTTGTCACGGTCACCTGGAACGGCGGACAGAGCTGGAGCGGAGGGAAGAGCTATGTTACGCAGACAATTCTCAGCCCGCTCCAGTAGCCAGGGGGTCGGGGGATTCACGCTCAGTGAGGTCCTCGTGGCCCTGTTGGTCGCGTCGCTCGTGATCTTCGGGGTCGGCACGGGGTTCGTGTTCGTCACCCGCGCTTGGGCCGACCATCAGGCGCGGACGCAGGTGCAGCAGAGTCTGCGGTCAACGATCGCGGCGCTGAACCGCGATGTGCGGGTCGCGGGCGCCTGCATGCCGGTGAACAGTCTGAACCAGTCGCTGGCGCCGAACTTCGTCCCGCTGGCCGGGACGAACGGGACGAACGACACGATCACGGTCAGCGCGAACCCAGGCTGCGGGAACGCCAACGTTGTCACCAATAATTGCAACGCGTGTACGTCCATCACCGTCGCCGACAGCACGGGCTTCACGGCCGGACAGTGGGCGTTCATCTCCAACGCCGGGGCGGGGGAGTTCTTTCTCACCTCGACGGTCGTCGCCGGGGCTCCCGGAACCATTAACGTCGACACCATCAAGGGGCCCTCCCTCGTCGGCGGTTACCCCAAAAATACCAGCCAGGTCACCGGCGCCGATCAGCGCAAGTTTGCGGTCAGCACCACCTGCGCCGGGTGTAACACCAGTCCCACCCTGACCGTCCAGTTGCTGGGGGGCAGCCAGCTGCCGCTGGTCAAGGGTATCGATGGGTTCAAGGTTCAATACGTGCTCAATCGCTTGTGGAACGATCCCAGTTTTCCAAACGGCGCAGCCTGCAACGCCCAGACCGGGGGAACGCCCAACCTGTGCGTGGTGAACCTGCCCGGTTTGGCCCCCTCGCTCGCCAGTGACTGGAACCTGGTTCGGGCGATCATTGCCACCGTTGATGCGCGGTCGACGATCACGGTGCGGGCGTCGGGCAGCTCCGACGGGTTCTTGCACGAGCCCGCGACGTTTGAGATCTCTCCTAGGAACTTGACGTTCCCGCAGAATCCCGGACGGTTGTAGGAGGGCATCCCATGAGAGGACTGGCACGTCAGCAAGCCGGCGCCGCACTGGTCTTGGTGGTGCTGGGGATTTTCATCCTGGTCGCCGTGGGTGGCTTCATCATCCTCGCGGTCGACCGCAACACGGAGCTGCGGTCCGCGTTCCAGAAGAACGTCGCCGGGTTCAACGCGGCCGAGGCCGGGATCCACGTCGGGGCGGTCAATGTGCTCAACGCCATGCAAAATTTCGCATTGCCGACGAACTGCACCACCGCCGGGACGTCGTTCCCACTCAACGGGCGGACCGTGACCTACAAACTGAGCGTCCCCACGGGCGCCCCCTTTAACGGCTCCGCCGGGTCCTGCACGGAGGTGCCGCTCGGCACGACGGAGCAGCCGAACACGCCGTTTGCCGGGCTGCAGGCGCAGGTGTACAAGTACAATCTGGTCTCTCTTTCGACGAATGCGCTGGGGTTCACGGAGGCGAGCATCAACAACCAATTTGACTCCCACCTGATCCCGATGTTCCAGTTTGCCGCCTTTTACGCCGGCGACCTGGAGTACCTTCCCGGACCCACGCTGATCGTCAACGGCCGGCTGCACGCGAACGGTAACATCTACCTCAACTCGGACGACTGCGGCGGGGCGATCGCCGACGGGATGAACGTCCTCGGCCAGATCACCACCGCCGGGACCGTGTACCGCGGCCGCAAAGATACCACGTCGCTCAGCTGGAACAACGTCTACATCTCGAAGGACGGCACCTCCGGCAACATGCAGGTGTTCGGTACCGATGCCCCCGGGAGCACTAGTTGCGCGCAGGTGAACCTCCGGCAGATCGCCACCGGGGACCTCAACTTGATCAACAGCCCGGGGCAGGCGCGGGTAACAACGGGCATCGAGAACATCACGCTGCCCACCCCGAAGAACACCCTCTGCGTGCCCTGGATCACCGGCTGCGCGTCAACGCAGGGCACCTACTGGCAGAACGCCAACTTCCGGCTCGTGCTCGACACGACCACCACCCAGGCCCTCAACGGTTCGGCGTGCCCGGGCAGCACGACGGCCCCCTGCCTGTACCCGGTGCGGGTGCTGAACGTCGACGGCAGCGTCAACGGCGCCGCGACGACGGCACTGGTCAATTTCATGAAGGCCGCGCCCGGGGCGATCACGTACAGCGACGTCCCCACGACCTCCTGGAACTGCAGTACGGATGCGACGTGTGAGACGGACGCCTACAATAAGAGCAGCGCCTACGCCCAGGCGTTCCCGAAGAGCGGGACGCTGGGGTGCGCGGTGAATCGCGGCCCCAGGGCGCTGATCAAGCCGAGCGGGACCAACTACTGCAACGACTACCGGTACGGTGGATTCTTCAACTGGCGCGAAAGCAAACCCATCCTGATGCTGAACGTCGACTGGATGGCGCTCGAGGAATGGAACCGCAACAACGGGACGCCCTTCTTCAACCCGAACGTGACGACCAACAACGGGCTGGTCGTGTTCATGACGGTGAAGGACACCACCGGCACCGAAGGGTTCAAAGCCGACAACTACGGCGTGCGGATCTACGATGCGGCACGGGCCCGCCGGGGCAGCACCGATCCAGGGGTGACGTTCGCGAGCGACCAGGCGGCGTACGTCGCCGGCAACTTCAACTGCCCTCAGCCCCCCAGCAGCCCGGTCGATACCTCGCCGGCGTCCTGTGGCGACGCGGCCTGGCCGCCGACCGGGTCGACGTCGCTGCAGAAGCCCACCTCGATCGTCGCCGACACCGCGAACGTCCTGTCGTGCAACTGGATGGCCTCGCCGAACGCCGGTACGGGGTCGCCCTGCACCGGACCGAGCGGCAACGGCTACCAAATGGATACGGACCAGTGGAGCCTCGTCTGCGGGACGGGCTGCCGGCCGCAGGACGAGCTCAGCACGTCGCAGTCGGGCACGGTCGACGGCGTGACCTGCGGCGGCAATGGCTGTCAGGCGACGCAGACCATCGTGAACGCCGCGTTCCTGGCCAACAACGATCAGACCTGGTGCTCGGGCACCCCCAGCGGGCTCAACTGCGGGCAGTCGAATTACAGCGGCGGCCTGGAAAACTACCCCAGGTTCCACGAGGACTGGTCGGCGGGAGTCAAGTTCTGGTACCAGGGATCCTTCGTGGCGATCGGCTTGCCCAATCACACCTGTTTCGAGGCCGCCGCCCAGCTGATCGCGGTCGCAAACGATCCCACGTACCCGTGCGCCGGGTTCCCGCAGGGGTTCTGGACGAACCAGCGGTACTCGCCGCCGACGCGGCGCTGGTTCTACGACGTCAGCTTCAACAACGCGGCCCTGCTCCCGCCGCTGACGCCGCGGTTTGTCTACTTGAACCTGGTGTATTTCTCCGAAGTCTTCCAGTAGAGAACGCGCGCGGAGGGATACGCGGGGGCGGCCTCACGCCGCCCCCGCGTGCGTGTGGAGGCGGCCCCGGGCGCAGGATCGTCCTTTTCCCCCGGGGAATACTCCGGCCATGTCACCGATCAGCAACCTCGCGGCGGTTCACGGGGCGGCGCCCCGCGATCTCAGGGCGCGGATGCGCAGCGGGGAGTGGCAGGGACCGACGGCGGGGTTGGCGCCCGGCTTCGCCCAGGCCAACCTGGTGGTGCTCCCGCGGGACACCGCCTACGATTTTCTGGTGTTCTGCCAGCGCAACCCCAAACCATGTCCGCTGATCGACGTCACCGACCCGGGTAGCCCGCAGCCGGCATACGCCGCCCCGGGGGCGGACCTGCGGACCGACCTCCCCAAGTACCGCATCTACCGACGCGGGGAGGTGGAGGCCGAGGTCACGGAGATCACGCGGCACTGGCGTCCCGACCTCGTGGCGTTTCTCCTGGGATGCTCGTTCACGTTTGAAATGGCAATGCAGCACGCCGGCCTCCCCGTCCGGCACATCGAGGGCGGCCGCAACGTGCCGATGTACGTCACCTCGATCCCCTGCCGGCCCGCGGGGACGCTGCACGGGCCGATGGTGGTGAGCATGCGCCCGCTCCCCGCCGCGGGGATCCCGCGCGCCACGCTGGTGACGGGACGCTACCAGCGCGCCCATGGGGCGCCGGTGCACATTGGCGATCCCGGCGCGATCGGCGTCCGCGACCTCGCCCATCCCGATTTTGGCGACCCGCCGCGCATCGAGCCCGGGGAGGTCCCCGTGTTCTGGGCCTGCGGGGTCACTCCGCAGGCGGTGGCGCGGGCGGCCAAGGTCGAGTTGATGATCACCCACGCTCCCGGCCACATGTTCATTACGGATCTGCTGGACGAGGACCTCGCCGTCGGCTGACTCGATCGGGAGCCGCCAAACCGCCAGACCGGCCGCAAGGGCCTGCCCGCATCGCGATGGAGCCCCAACGTCCAAGCATGCGGGAGCGCACGGTGCGGTCCGAAGGGGCGACTTGACATCCGACATCCGTCGGGCCCATATCTGGGAGGGTGATGCGCAGCATGCAGTATCGGATCGGGGTCGACGTGGGAGGGACGTTTACCGACCTGGTGGCGGCGGACGAGCAGGGGGGCGCCGTGGTGCCCGTGAAGGTGCCGAGCACCCCGCGCGCCCCCGCCGACGGGGTGCTGGAGGCCCTCCGACGCTTTCGGGAGAGTTATCCGGCCCGGCAGACCTATCTCGTTCACGCCTCCACAATCGGAGCCAATCTCTTCCTCGGACAGATCGGGCTCGATCTTCCCCGGACGGCGCTGTTGACCACCGAGGGGTTCCGCGACGTGCTCGAGATCGGCCGTCAGCGCCGTGCCGAGCTCTACAACGTCTTCTACCAGCGGCCCCGGCCGTTCGTCGATCGCCGCAGCCGGATCGGGATCCCGGAGCGCATGGATCCGTTGGGGCGCGTGATTCGCCCCCTGGATGAGGGCGCGGTGCGCGCGGCCGCCGCGCGGCTGGCGGAGGAGGGGGTAGAGGCGGTGGCGGTGGCCTTCCTCCACAGTTACGCCAATCCGGCCCACGAGCGGCGCGCCAAGGCGATGCTCCAGGCGGCGCTGCCGGGAGCCGTGGTCGTCGCTTCCCACGAGGTCGATCCGGAATACCGCGAGTACGAGCGGACGAGCACCACGGTCATCAACGCGCTCCTCTCTCCCGTGGTCTCCCGGTATCTGCGCGGGCTCGCGGCCCGGCTGCGGGGTGAGGGGAGTACCGTTCCCCTGTACGCGATGCAGTCGAGCGGCGGGATCACCACCATCGAGGGCGCGGCGGCGACCCCGGCCACGCTGATCGAATCGGGCCCCGCCGCCGGGGTGGTGGGGGCGGCCGCGCTGGGCCGGCGCCTGGGGCATGAGCGCCTCCTCAGTTTTGACATGGGTGGCACCACGGCAAAGGCCGGCGCCGTGATCGGCGGTCACCCGGAGGTCGTCCCCGAGTACGAGGTGGGAGGGACCGTCCACGCCGGGAGGATGGTGCGGGGGAGCGGGTACCCTGTCCGCGCGCCGTTCATCGATCTCGCGGAGGTGAGCGCGGGCGGGGGGACCGTCGCCTGGGTCGACGGCACCGCGCTCAGGTGCGGACCGCTCAGCGCCGGCGCGGATCCCGGCCCGGCCTGCTACGGCCGCGGCGGGGACCGCCCCACGGTGACCGACGCCCATCTCCTCCTCGGCTGGCTCTCCCCCCAGGGCCTGCTCGGCGGAAGGATGCCGCTCGACCCGGTGGCCGCGGCGCGGGCGATGACGTCGGTCGCCGGTCCGTTGGGCCTCGACGAGACGGCCACGGCGGCCGGGATGGTTCGGGTGGTGAACGCCCAGATGGTCCGGGCCCTCAGGATCGTGTCCCTCGAGCGCGGATACGACCCCCGGGAGATGGTGATGATCGCGTTTGGGGGGGCCGGGCCGATGCACGCCGCCGCGCTCGCCGATGAATTGGGGATCCGGGAGGTGGTGATCCCGCCGCACCCGGGGCTGTTCTCCGCGCTCGGCTTGTTGAGCGCAGACCTTCGGTGTGACCGAGTGGAGAGCGTGATGCGCCCTCTCGAGCGAGTCGAAGCCACCTGGCTGGAGGAGCGGTTTCGCCGGCTCGAAATTGAGGCGCGCGATGGGGTCCGAGACAGCGACGGCCAGCGGGAGGTGGTCCTGCGGCGCGCCCTGGACCTCAGGTACGTGGGGCAGTCGTTTGAGTTGACCGTGCCGGGCGAGGTCGCCTTGTCCACCGCGGCGGAGGCGTTCCGGGTCCGTCACGCCGACATCTACGGCTACGCGCCCACCAAGGAGCCGGTCGAGGTCGTGAACGCGCGCGTGACGGCGCTCGGCATCATGCCGTCGCTCGCCCTTTGGACGACGCCGGCCGGAGGGGTGGAGCCCGATAGGCCTGGGACCCGACGCGCCTACTTCGAGGACCGGTGGGTGGACGTGCCTGTGATCGCCCGCGGCGCGCTGACCGCCGAGCGGCCGGTGCCCGGCCCGGCGGTCGTGGAGGAAGATGAGGCGACCACGATCGTGCCGCCCGGGTGGACCATCCGGGCGGGGGCGGCGGGGACGCTGCGCCTCGGGAGGGGGCAATGATGAGGCCCGACCCGGTCACCGTGGAGGTCATCCGGAACGCCATGATCTACGGCGCCGAGGAGATGGGGATCGCGCTGCGTAACGCCAGCTACTCCCCCAACATCAAAGAGCGAATGGACCACTCCTGCGCGCTGTTCGACGTCGGAGCCCGCCTGATCGCGCAGGCCGAGCACATCCCGGCGCACCTCGGCTCGCTTCCCTGGGGGGTGCGGAACACCCTCGCCCTGCTGCGCGACCGCCCGCAACTGCCCGGCGACGTGTTCATTCTCAACGACCCGTACATCGCGGGCACGCACCTCAACGATATCACGGTCGTCCGGCCGATCTTCTGGCAGGGTGCCATCGTTGGCTACAGCGTGAACAAAGCGCACCACGTCGACGTTGGCGGGCGAACGCCTGGCAGCCTGAGCAGCGACGCGCGGGAGCTGTGCGAGGAGGGGGTGATGATCCCGCTCCTCCGGATCCTTCGGGGCGGAGAGGAGGTCCCGGAGACCGTGGAGTTCATCCTCGCCAACGTCCGGTCGCCCGAGACGACGCGGGGAGATCTGCGGGCGCAGATCGCCGCCGCCTCGCTGGGGGAGCGCCGGGTGGGGGAACTGCTCGATCGGTACGGGCGCGAGACGACGGAGGCGGCGTGGGAGGCGATCATGGACCAGGGGGAGGCCGCGGCCCGCCGGGCGTTTGCCGTGCTGCCGCCCGGGCGGTTCGCCGCGGAGGACTGTCTGGAAGACGATCAGGCCGAGGGGGGGCTGCGCTGGATCCGCGTCGCCGTGACCGTGGACACGAGCGGGATCACGGTGGACTTCGCAGGCACCGACCCGCAGGTGCCGCGGCCGATCAACGCGATCTTTGGCGTCACCACCGCGGGGGTCGTCTACGCGCTAAAGAGCGTCTGCGATCCCTACTCGGTGATGAACGACGGCTGGCTCCGGCCGATCACGATCCGCGCGCCCGAGGGAACGGTGATCAGGCCGGTGCGGCCGGCGCCGGTAGGTGTGGGCAACACCGAGACCAGCCAGCGCGTCGCGGACACGGTTCTGCGCGCGCTGGCACAGGCGGCGCCCGGCCGAGTCCCCGCCGCATGCAACGGATCGATGAACAACGTGACCGTGGGCGGGTTCGACGACGGCCGCGGTCACACGTGGACGTTCTACGAGACGATCGGCGGCGGCATGGGCGGCCGGCCGGGGCTCGACGGGATCGATGGGATCCACTGCAACATGACCAACACGATGAACACCCCGATCGAGGCGATGGAGCAGTCCCTGCCGATGCGCTTCCGCACATACGAGCTGCGGCCCGGCACCGGCGGCATCGGGCGGTGGCGCGGCGGGTGCGGCATCCATCGTGAGTGGGAGCTCCTTGCCGACGAGGCGACCGTGTCGATCCTCACCGAGCGCACCCGGATGGCGCCGTGGGGCCTGGAGGGGGGTGGCCCCGGCGGGTTAGCCCGGCACCTGGTGCGGCGCGCCGACGGCACCGAGGAGGTGCTCCCGCCAAAGCACACGACGCGCCTGCGGCGCGGTGAGGCGCTGGTGATCCAGACGCCCGGAGGCGCGGGGTACGGCGACCCCGCCGCCCGGGACCCGGAGGCGATCCGGCGGGACCGGGAGAACGGGCTCGCCTGACCCTCGTGCCGACCGCGGCGTGATCGACCTCGATCGGCGCCCGTAGCGCTGCTGGGGAGCCATGCCCGAGTTGCCGGATGTGGAAACCGTGGCCAGGATGCTGCGCCGGAGGACGGTTGGGCGCCGGATCGTCCGGGCGAAGATTCTGAGCCCGTCGACCATTCGCTCCCCCGCCCCCCGCGCTTTCGTCCGACTCGTGCGCGGCCGCAGGATCGAGCGGGTCGGCCGCCGCGGCAAGTACCTCCTGGTTGCCCTGGACGGGGCGTTCACCCTGGTCGTGCACCTGCGGATGACCGGCGATCTTGCCGTCGCTCCGCGGGGGACACCGCTGCATCGCCACACGCGGGTTGTCTTCGCGCTCGACGGCGACGAACTGCGCTTCGTCGACCAGCGCCGGTTTGGTCACATGGACCTGCTCCCCGCTGCGGCGGTGTCCGGCCTTCCCGGGTTCCAGCGCCTCGGCGTCGACCCGACGAGCCGCGGCTTCACCTTGGGCCGCTTCCGCACGAGGCTGCGTGGACGGCGCGGCTCCCTGAAGAGCCTGCTGCTGCGCCAGGACCTGGTCGCCGGGATTGGAAACCTCTACGCCGACGAGATCCTCTTCCAGGCCCGGCTTCGCCCGGCGCGGCCGGTGGAGTCGTTGCGCCCGGCGGAGGTGACGCGGCTGCACCGCGTCATCCGCGCCGTCCTGCGGCGAGCCATCGAGGCCCTCTCCGGCAGCAGGAGGCCCATCGGGGACCTGCTTGACACGCGCGAGCGGGGGGCGGCGTGCCCGCGCTGCGGGCGCGCGCTCCTCGTCACGCGGATCGCGGGCCGGGGGACCTACTATTGCCGGGCCTGCCAGCGGTAAGGCCGCCTGCGGCTGGAGCCCGGATTCCTTCCGGACAGGATGGGCCGCTCGCTCTTCCGGAGAGTTTGGCGCATGCGGGTGCCCCATCGGGTCCGAGTTTCCCCTGGGGGTTCGCTTGGCCTGGGCATTCGACCGTCCCGGAAACACGGGTAGATGCACGGGGATCGCCGCCGTCATTCAGCCCTGCATTGCCGGCGCACCCGCCCGATTGGCGGCGCACGGGCACCTCAGAATGGACGCCCGCAGGCGCGGCGCGCGACGTCGTCTAGCCGGTCCCTCGCACCTCCACCCCAGCCATCCGCTCCCAGACCTTGACCGTGGCCGTGGTGTCCTCGCCGTCACACCCGAGCGCGCGCGCCATCGTGAAGGTGAGGAGCGCCGCGCTGGTCACCGGCACCGCCAGGTTTACTTCCTGTGCCAGTTCTTGGGCGAGCCGCAGGTCCTTATGCGCGAGGTCCACCCGAAACGACGGGGCGAAATTTCGCCTGAGGATTCGCCCCCCGCGCTGGGGGATCTGCGCGCTCGCGCCCGACCCTGCGCCGAGCGCCTCGATCAGCTTCGCCGGGTCGAGGCCGGCGCGCACGCCGAGGGGAAGCACCTCGGCCAGGATGGCCATCGAGGCTAAAGAGAGCATGTTGTTCATCAGCTTGGTCACGTGCCCGGCTGCGGTCCCGCCCATGTGCAGGATCGTGCGGCCCATGGACTCGAGCGCGGGCCGCAGCCGCGCGAACACCTCCGGCGCCCCGCCCACGAAGATCGTGAGGGTGCCCTCCTGCGCGCCCCTGACGCCGCCGGTGATGGGGGCGTCCAGCATCGCCACCCCGCGGGCCGCCAGCCGCGCGGCGAGGATCTGAGTCGACGACGGACGGCTGGTGCCCATGTCGACAAAGACGCCGCCGCGCTGGGTCTGTTCCAGAACTCCCCCCGGCCCGAGGACCACGGCTTCGACCTCCGCGGAGGTTGGCAGGCACGCGATTACCACCGGGCACTCCTTGGTCAGCGCCGCGAGAGAAGGTGCGATCCGGGCGCCCTGGGCCTCGAGGGCCCGCGCCGGCTCGGGGCGGCGGTGGACCATCGTGGTCACGGGGAATCCCTGCTTCAGGAGGTTTGCCGCCATGGGCTGACCCATGGCTCCCACGCCAACAAAGCCGATGGGTTCGCGCATGCGGAAGTGTTCTGGCCTAAGAGGAGGGCTTCCTCTCCGGGAGGCCGTATCCAGGAAGCGGGGGAGCGCGTATGGGTGCCGCCATCGATCTCAACTGCGATCTCGGTGAGGGCGTCGGGACACGCGATCGGCGAGGACGCGGGGATGATGCCCGCGATCACCTCGGCGATCGCAGTCTACGGGTTCCCCCACCTCGCGGAGTCCGTTCTTGCGGGGCGCTGGCCGGCCGGTCGCAATCCGGGGGCGCCTGTGACCGATCCGGCGGTGATGGCCCGGCGGCCGGCACGCAAGGTGACCAAGGGCATCATCGGTGCCCTCGACGGAGGGGAGTGCGCGTGAGGGCCCAGACGATATGCTTCCACGGTGACACGCCGGGGGCGGCCCTGCTGTTGCGGGCGGCGCGGGAGGGTTCGAACGGCGCGGGCGTCCGCGTCGCCCCGATGGGGCGGTGGTTGTGAGCTACGACTGGCGCCGGACGATCGCCTACATCGACCAGAACGGCAACGAAATTGAGCGGGCGCGCCTGCGGGGCTTGCTGGGACGGCCCCGGCCGGAGGCAAAGATCGTCCGCACGCTCGAAGCCCGCCAGAACGACGACGGTGGGTTCCCCAGCGAGTTGGTGCAGGGCCGCCCCTCATCGGTCGAGGCCACCGCGCTCGTCCTTGGCTGGATGCAGGACCTGTCCATCCTCGAGAACGCACCGGCGCAACGCGCCGTGACCTACCTGCTCGCCGCGCAGCGGCCCGACGGCTCGTGGGATGAGTCCCCCGGGCTGCTCAAGTACGGCCCGCCCCCCCGCTTTCTGCCCGGGGATCCACGCGTCCAGGCCCTCTGCACGGCGGTGGCTGCCTACTGGCTGGTGTGCTTGGGATACCACCAGGACCACGCGGTCGCGCGGGCGATGGCCTACCTCCGGACCCGCCAGGCCGCCGACGGGCGATTTCTCGGGTATCTTCGGACCACCTGGACGGCCGCCGCCGTTTTCCGCACCGTCGAGGGCGCCGGGTCTGCCACGAGCGCCCGCGCCATCGACTCACTGGGGACGATCGAGGACACCCGCTGGTATCCGGGAGCGCTCACCGGGATACTGGGATGTTTGGCGGATGCTGGCGTGCCGATGTCCGTCCCCGCCGTCCGGCGCGGACTGGCGAGGCTGCGCACAACGGGACTGCCCGACGGGTCATGGCTCTCAGAGGACGGACCGTTCTATCACGTCGAGGTGACGCTTGGAGCGCTTCGGGCGCTGCTGGCGTATGGGGTTGTATCGTCCTCCGGGGACGACGAAGAGGCCGGGACCGCGCGGGGCTAGAGAGGCACCACCGGCCGCGCGGGCGAACCGCCCGGGTGGGGAGGGGAGTGCATGAGCGAGCAGGTGCTGAAACAGCTCCAGGGGCTGGTCGCGGAGGCCGTCGAAGAGCGGCGGGGACTGGTCGTGTATTCGCGCCTCCAGCCCGTCGAGATCGATCGGATGGCGCGACGGGTTGAGCGGGAGACGATCGAGAAGATTCGGGGGTTGATCCCGGAGTCAACGACCGATCAACAGGTGATGGGGCTCCGGAATCGCTTGAAGAGGATGCGGGAAGAACTCGAGCAGTTGGAGGGCCTTGCCGAAATCCGGGATCAAAGTCGGCTGATACAGAATGACGAAATCATCTGGCAGGCCTTCGAAGATATCGCGTGGATGCTTGGAATCGAGTGACCGGGGATTCGGCTAACGCCGGCGGCCTCCGCGCTTCGCCTCCGTGTTTCGCTTGAGATCGAGGAGCCGCTCCTCGCTCTCCTTCATGAATTTCGCAAGCTTCTCATCGAACGAGGCCTTTGCGCGAACTCGGGAGTGCCGTTCGGAGGGGTCCAGCGCCTGCTTGACGGAGAGGTCCAACTTCCCCTTGTCGTTGTAGCCTAGGACTTTGACCTTGATCTTTTCCTGCTCTTTCAGGTAGTCGCGCACGTCCTTGACGTAGGTGTCGGCGATCTCGGAGATATGCACCAGACCGCTCTTGCCATCCGGGAGCTCGACGAACGCGCCGTAGTGAGTAATCTTGACGACCACACCTTCCAGGACAGTGCCTGCTTCAAGACTCATACCCGATGCTTATTCCTCCCTGAAGAGATGCGAACGGAATTATAGCCTACCCTCTGGAGGGTGTCAATTGCGTACGGGGAAGGCTCCTCTCATCGAACGCCCGTACGGGGGGGGACGTGGCGGCCGCGTCGTGGCGCCTTGAGCACGTCTCGCCACCCTGGGGTGGCTCGCGCTTAGGGTGCCCCCAGCAGGTGTGCGAGAAACACCCGCACCCAGGCGATCAGGTCCAGAAGCGGAGGCGACGCGGGAGGCACAGCTTCGGGCCGCGGCGCCGCTTCCTGCCGAGACCCTCCCGCGGTCCGCCGGGGGACGATGACCAGTTCCATTTCGCCGGGCCGCAGCATGCCGAGCTGCTCGCGGGCGAGGCGCTCGATGTACTGATCATCGGTCCGCAGCCGGTGGATCTCGGCTCCGAGGGTGGCGTTTTCGGCGAGGAGTTCCTGGCGGCGGCGCTCCAATCCCGCCGCTTCTCGCTCCAGCGCGTAGGTGCGGACGTACTGGCCGACGAGGGCGAGGAGGATCCACCCCGCAAGGCACCCGATCACAATTGCCAGAACGCGAGCCTGAAGCGAGAGCGCCGTCACCCAGGGGGCTCCGCGGCGGCGGGGCCGGGGGCTCGGGGCTCTCACCGTCGATACCCCTGTTTGAGCGGTGTCGGAAATGCCCTCGGTGTGTGCCGGAGAATGGGCAGGGCGAGTGCGATTAAGCACACCAAGACCGCGATACGGGCCTGCTGCTCCCGGTTCACCGAGCGGAGGAAGCGCCGCCAGAACGGGGTGAGGGTCCCGTCGTGCTGGAGATGAAACCACGCCAGGGCCACCTGGCGAAGGTACCGAGTGGTCTCGGGGAACGGCGGAACGCCCTCGTGTTGCTCCACTGTCCCAGCCCCCGCGTTGTAGGCGGCGAGGGCGAACGGGACGTTCCCTCCGAACCGGTCCACGAGCCGCCTGAGGTACGCCGTTCCCGCCTCGAGATTGGCCGCCGGATCGTCCATGCACGGCGGGTCGGTAAGATGGGCGACCTCGGGGGCACAGGAGGCGCCGGCGGGGAGCTCCCGCCAGGTATTTGGCAAGATCTGCATCAAGCCGTAGGCGCCTCGGGGCGATCGAGCCCGGGCGTTGAATCCGCTCTCCGCCGCCACGACGGCGGCCACGAGCGCCGGGTTCAGGTGGTGGGTCTCCGCGATCCGGTTGATCAGGTCGGCGTAAGGGATGGAGTGCACGGGCCGGTCGACCCCGGCTTCACGGGGCAGGCGGGCGACCGCGGCCGCGACGTGGACCGTGGTCAGGTAGAGGACCGCAGCTGCGAGTAGGAGGGCGGCCAGACAGACGATCACGTAGGCGATCATCCATCGGGACGCCCCTCCCGTGCGGCGACCGATGGGCATCGTGACCACAGTTCTGGGGACTCCGGGGAAATCCTT
>DATEHM010000324.1:0-9948 GCA_035279545.1 bacterium
CGGCGGCGGGCCTCGGGTCGGCCGCCGTCGCGTCGGCGCTTGCGTCGGCGGGCCTTCGGCCCGCCCGGGCGGCGGCCCCCGCCAAGCGGGGAGGGAGCGGCCTGCTCAAACTCCTGTACTGGCAGGCGCCGACCATCCTCAACCCTCATCTCGCCGTGGGGGTGAAGGATTTTCACGCCTCCCACGTCTGCACGGAACCGCTCCTCACCGTGAACGAGGCGGGGGTGTTTAGCCCGGTGCTGGCCGCCGAGGTGCCGACGCGGGCCAACGGCGGGCTCTCCGCCGATGGACGGACCGTCACCTATAGATTGAAGCGCGGCGTCCGCTGGGCCGATGGCCGGCCGTTCACCTCGGATGACGTCGTGTTCACGTTCCAGTTTGTGAATAACAAAGAGACCGGCGCGATCACGTACGCCTACTATCAGGACGTGGAGAAGGTGGAACCGCTCGATCCCTCCACGGTCAAGATCAGCTTCAAGCACCCCACGCCGGCGTGGTACCTGCCGTTTGTGGGCTCGAACGGGCAGATCCTGCCCCGGCATGCGTTGGACACCTTCATCGGGAGCAGCTCGCGCAACGCGCCGTTCAACACGAAGTCGTTTGGCACCGGGCCCTACAAGGTGGACACCTTCCGGCCGGGGGACCTCGTCGTCTACTCGATCAACGAATACTATCGGGATCCGGTGAAGCCCGCGTTCGACCAGGTGCAGATCAAGGGCGGCGGCGATGCGGTCTCGGCCGCCCGCGCCGTGCTGGAGACCGGGGAGTACGACTACGCCTGGAACCTCCAAGTGGAGTGGCCGGTGCTCCAACGGATGACGCAGGGAGGCAAGGGCGCACTCCTCGCCGTCGGCGGCGGCGGCGTCGAGCAGATCTACTGCAACCAGAGCGACCCCACCAAGGAGCTGGACGGGCAGCGCTCCTCGCTCAAGTCGCCGCACCCGTTCCTGACCGACCCAAAGGTCCGTCAGGCGATGGGCCTGGGGATCGACCGTGAGACGATCGCCAAGCAACTGTACGGACAGACCGGCGAGTCGACCGCGAACGTCTTGACGACGCCCACGCGGGTCAACTCGAAGAACACCAAGGTGATCTTCGACCTGGCCAAGGCCAACCAGCTGCTGGACGAGGCCGGGTGGCAGCGCGGGGGCGACGGCATCCGGCAGAAGGGCGGGGTCAAGCTCGAAGTGACCTACGCCACGAGCGTCAACAGCCTGCGGCAGAAGGAACAGGAGATCGTCAAGGCGGGGTGGGAAAAGCTCGGCATCCGGGTGACCCTGAAGGCGGTCGATGCGGCGGTCTACTTCGGCAGCATGCCCGGCAACAACGACACGCTGTCCCACTTCTACACCGATACGGAGATGCACACGGCCACGTTCGGCTCTCCGTTCCCGGCCACGTACATGGCCCGGTTCTACAGCGGGGATCCGGCGAAGGACATCCCGCAGAAAGAGAACAACTGGTCCGGGCAAAACATCTGCCGCTGGGTGAACAAAGAGTACAACCAGCTCTACGAGAAGGGGCTCGTCGAGCTCGACCCCAAGAAGAACGACGAGTTGTGGATCAAGATGAACGATCTGGTGGTGGGGCAGGGCGTTTCGCTGCCGATCATCGACCGCAAGGACGTGTCGGCGCACGCGAAGACCCTCGATGTCGGGCCGAACATGACCCCGTTCGACAGCCAGACCTGGAACATCGCCGACTGGAGGCGCGTCGGCTAAGGCTCCCGCCGGCGGGGCCTGAGAGGGCGCCACGATGACCGCCTACATCACTCGCCGGCTCGTGACGTCCATCCCCACGCTGATCCTGATCAGCATGGTGGTGTTCGGGATCCTCGCGCTCGCCCCCGGGGACCCGCTGGGGCAGTTCGCGGCCAACCCCGACATCCCGCCGGAGGTCCGGCTCAACATCCTGCACCAGATGGGGCTGGACGAGCCGATTCCGATCCGGTACGCGAAGTGGGCGACGGCGTTTCTGCGGGGCAACTGGGGGTACTCGTTTGCCAGCCACGTGGAGGCGAGCCGCTTGATCCTGCAGCGGCTGCCCACCGACCTGTGGGTGATCGGCGCCGCCTACCTCGCCGCGGTCCTGATCGCGATCCCGATCGGGGTGTTGTCGGCGGTCAAGCAGTACTCGCTGTTCGACCAGGTCGCGACGACCGGCGCGTTCATCGGGTTTTCGCTGCCGACGTTCTTCACCGGGGTCCTGCTGATCATCATCTTCAGCGTCCGGCTGCATTGGCTGCCGTTCATCTACAACGTACAGGTCACCGGCCCGGTGGGGATGATCAAGCAGGCGATCATGCCGGTGGCGGTCCTGGCGCTGTTCCAGGCGGCGGGGCTGATGCGGTTTGTGCGGTCATCGATGCTGGACAACGTCCGGCAGGACTACGTGCGCACCGCCCGGGCGAAGGGGCTTCGCGAGCGCGGGGTGATCGTCCGACACGTCTTGCGCAACGGGTTGATCCCGGTGGTGACGCTGCTGGCCTTGGGGCTGCCGGCGGTGTTCACGGGGGCGGTCGTGACCGAGCAGATCTTCCGGGTGCCGGGGATCGGGTCGCTGCTGATCGCCTCGATCCAGAACAGCGACACCCCGGTGGTGATGGCGATCACGTTCCTCTACGCCATCCTGGTCGTCCTCTTTAACCTCGTCGCCGACGTGATCTACGGTCTCCTCGATCCCAGGATCAAGTATGGCTAGCACCCATCCGGAACCGGTCCCCGACCTGCCGGTCTCGCCCGACGGCACCGCGGCGATCCGGGGTCAGGCGGCCCTCGCCGCCGCCGGCCGCCGGTACACCCGGTCGTTGTGGGGGGACGCCTGGCGCCGGTTCCGGCGCCACCGGCTGGCCATGGCCGGGGCGGTCGCGTTTCTCTCCTTCACCGCGGCCACGCTGGTCGGTCCGCTGGTCTACCACGTCGGGATCAACACGATCGACTTCCGGGCCTCGATGGCCCCGCCGTCCGGGGTCCACCCGTTCGGGACCAACGATCTCGGCCAGGACATGCTCGCCCGGGTGCTCTACGGCGGCCGGATTTCGATCGCCGTGGGGATCGCGGCGATGCTGATGTCGGTGACGCTCGGCACGATGGTGGGGGCGATCTCGGGGTTTTTTGGGCGCACGACGGACATGATCCTGATGCGCATCACCGATGTATTCATCTCCCTCCCGCAGCTGCCGCTGCTGCTGCTGGTCATCTACCTGTTCCGGGACGCGCTGGCCAGGCGCCTGGGGCCGCAACTCGGGATCTTCTGGCTGATCGTCGGCGTGATCGGCGGGCTCAACTGGATGCACACCGCCCGGCTGATCCGGGCGGGGTTTCTGGCGATCAAGGAGCGGGAGTTTGTGGAGGCCGCCCGATGCATCGGCGTCGGGCCGGCCGGGCAGATCTTTCGTCACATCCTCCCGAACGTCCTGAGCCCCGTGATCGTCTCGGCGACCCTGTCCGTCGGCTCGGCGATCATCGCGGAGTCGACGCTGTCGTTCCTCGGGCTGGGATTTCCGCCGGACGTCCCCACCTGGGGGCGCCTCCTCTACGACGCGCAGAATTACCTGGAACTCGCCCCCCACATGGCCCTGTTCCCCGGGCTGATGATCTGCCTCACCGTCCTGTCCGTGAACTACGTCGGCGACGGTCTCAGGGACGCCCTGGACCCCACCCGTACCCTGTAACAAATCTCCTCGACCTCTCATCTGCGTGAGGTTCGCGAGGGGGGGGCGGACGGGGCACTACACCTTGTCTGGCTCTCTCAATTGGGGACTTGCGCTTCCCCGCTCACCCACCGCAATCTGACCTTGCGCGAAGATCGCAAACTGCATTTTCCCACGAGATCGACCCCGCGAGTTGGAACTACTATGGCAGCCGCTGGGCACTTTGTGGTTCGTTCCGCAGCGAAACGCGCGGGATAGGGCGGCAGGAGCCGTACTCCCGCCAGAGAAAGTGGACCGGGGATCCCATCCAGGATCTTCCAGCTATAATAGAGGCGAGGCGGCCTGGTGATCGGTTTCCTCTGGTGAAGTCTCAGCTATCTCTGGGAGGTGCGGGCATGGCAGGGTCCACGGGTCGAGCCCCGATTACGATCACGGCGATAAAAGCGGATGTGGGGAGTATCGCCGGGCATACCCAGCCCAGTCCCGAGATGCTCAAAGTCGCCTCAGAGATGACGGGAGCCCAGCGCGGCAAGTTGCTGGTCGACTGTCGCGTGACCCATACCGGCGATGACATATGTCTGTTGATGACCCACCGGCACGGGGTCGAGGCCGAAGCGATCCATCGGCTGGCCTACAACATCTTCATGGAGGCGGGTTCCGTCGCCGAACGGCAGGGGCTGTACGGCGCCAAGCAGGACATCCTGAAGAGCGAGTTCTCCGGCAACATTCAGGGAATGGGGCCAGGCGTCGCAGAGGTGGAGATCGTGGAGCGGCCGGCGGAGCCGTTTATGGTCCTGACCGCCGACAAGACCGAGCCGGGCGCGTTTAACCTCATGCTCTACCTCACATTCTGCGATCCGATGTACTGTGGCGGGCTGCTGCTCAGCCCCGACGTGGGCAAGGGGTTCACCTTCACCGTCGTGGACGTTAACCACACCGAGGCGGAGCGGGAAATTACCTTGCAGGCTCCGGAGGAACTCTACGACCTCGCCGCGCTCCTGCGCGACACCGGCCGGTTTGTCGTCAAGAGCATTCATTCCCGCGCTCACCCGAACGAACAAGCAGCCGCGCTGAGCACGACCCGACTCAAGCACATCGCCGGCCGGTACGTGGGGAAGGATGATCCGGTCGCCATCGTGCGCACCCAGAAAATTTTCCCGGCAACCGAGGAGTTCGGGCTGGCGTTCAGCAAAATCCCGTTCGTCGCCGGGGACTGTCGCGGGAGCCACAACATGCCGTTGGCCCCGGTGCCCCTGAACACAGACTCGAGCATCTTTTACTGTCTGCCGATGGTCTCCGCGGCGGGCTACTCCATCAGGGACGGGGTCCTGACCGGTCCGATCGACCTGTTCAAGAACCCGGTGTGGAAGGTGTTCCTGGAGCAGGCGGTCCGGAAGGGTGCCGAGATCCGCGCGCAGGGGTTCTTCAATCCGGCAATGCTGGGCATGGAGGAGCTTGAATACGGCGGCATCATGGAACGGCTGAAGGCGCTGGACCAGCGCTTTGTGCTCAACGGGGCGCGCGACGGCGACCGGAGTCGGACCGCGGCGGCGGCGGCGCGCAAACCCCAGAAGCAGTAGGCCGGCAAGCCGGCGGGCTCTCGCGGCGGCGGTCGGGGTGGGAGGCCCCCCCCGACCGCCGGTCGCTTAGGCATCGGCAGGAGCCCGGGGCTTCGGTTCGAATAGCCACCCACTGTTGTGGTGCGCGTTGCCCCTGGATCGGAGGTCCCAATGAAGCTCTTGTCCGCCGCGGCGGTGGCCGCCTGTGTTCTCGCGCTGTGGTCCAACCCGAGCCGGGCGGAAAACCGATCCCCCCTGGTGGTCGTCAACGATCACGCGATCACATTTTCCGTCCCGCTCTCTCTTCAGCACGGCGCGGTGATGGCCCCGCTGTCGCCACTGGCGGTAGCGTTTGGCGCCACGGTGGCCTGGGATCGGGACGCTCAGACCGCCACCGTGACGTCCGCGGCGGGGGTGGTGGTGCGCTTGACCATCGGCGAGTCCGAGGCGCTGGTGGGCGCGGGCCGGGTGGCGCTCCCCGTGGCCCCGCTGCTGAGAGGGGATGTCGTGGTCGTGCCCGCCGCGGCGGTGCTGCGGGCGATGGGGGCATACGTGAAGGAGGGGGAGGGGCGCGTCGAGGCCCTCTCCCAAGCGACCGGCGTAACGTGGAATCGGCACGACGGCATCCTGGTCTTTACGATTGCCACGACGGGACCGGTGGCCGCCGTCGCGCACCTGCTGGAAGCGCCCGACCGGCTGGCGGTGGATCTCGACCACTCTGCGGATCTCATCGTGAGGCCGGTGTTCACGGTCGGCGATGTGGACGTCGTCCGCCTGCGCCACGCCCAGTTTCAGGCCCGCCCCTTTGTGACGCGAATCGTCTTCGACCTGACCCGCCGCGTGCCGTACCGGATCGCCGTCGGCGCGGGAGGCGTGACGGTGACGATCGGTGATGAGGTTCCGGTGGCGCGAACCCCGCCCGCAGCGGGGGCGCCGTCCCCCGGGCCCGAGCCCGTCGATCAGCCCACAGCCTCGGGCGGCGAGGCGGAGACGCATGCCGAGCGCGACGTCCCAAGCGCGCCGGCGGCCTCTCCGGAAGTTGCGGTTCGCGACGTACCCGTCGAACACCCCATCGCGGCGCCGCCGGAACCGCTGGCGCCGCCGCCGCTCCCAGCGTTTGCGGACGCTCCGGGCGCGTTCCACCTAGAAGCCGTGACCTACGACGTAGAGAGCGGGACGGGGCGTTTGACGATCCGCGCCTCCCAGCCAGCCATGTACCAGGTTCGACAGTTCGTCTACCCGTACCGGCTGGCGATCGACCTCCCGGGCGCGGTCTTCATGCCCCGCCGGCAGGATCTGGAGGTGGGAAGCGACACCGTCCGGAACGTGGTCGTCGAGCAACTGCACACCGCGCCAAACCTGGCGCGGATCATGATCAACCTGCGCCGGCGGGCCGACTATGCCGCGACGGCGACGGACGAGGGCCGCCGCATCATCCTCGTCTTCGGCGACGGGGCGCGGAGGGCGCCGCTGGGCCCGGCCGTGATCATCGACCCCGGGCACGGGGGCGCCGACAGCGGGGCGGTGGGTCCCACCGGCCTGCGCGAGTCGGACGTGACCCTGGCGATCGGGCGGATGGTGCAGCAACGGTTGGCGCGCCAAGGGGTCCGCGCCGTCCTCACGCGGACCGACGACAGCACCGTCGCCCTGGAGGACCGTCCGGATGTCGCCCAGCGAGCGGGCGGCGTGCTGTTTGTCAGCATCCACGCGAACGCCAGCCAGAGCCCGGTCAAGGAGGGGACGGAAACCTACTACCGGACCGGCGAGAGTCAGGCGCTGGCGACGATGATCCAGAGCGAGGTCGCGCAGGCGTTGGGCGAGCCCGACCGGGGGATCCGCACTGCGGACTTCTACGTCATCGTCAAGACCCCCATGCCCTCGGTACTGGTCGAGACGGCGTTTATCAGCAACCCCGCGGAGGAACGATTGCTGCGTCGCCCTGCGGTTCAGGCGCGGATCGCCGACGCCATCGCGCGGGCGATCCTCCACTTCCTGGCAACCCGCAGCGCGGCTCTCGTCCCCTGATGCAGTTGACCGTGCTCGGCCGGTGGTCCCCGTATCCGGCCCCCGGAGGCGCATGCCCCAGCTACCTTATCCAGGAGGGCCGGACGCGCGTGATGCTGGACTGCGGGCCGGGGGCGGTGGCTCGCCTGCGCCAGCACTGCGAGGCCCACGACCTGTCCGCCCTGGTGCTCAGCCATCTGCACGTGGACCACATCCTGTCGATCTACTCCCTCCGCGACGCCTACGAGTGGCAGCGGGTCGATCCGGAGCGCCCGCCGTTGCCGGTCTATGCTCCGGACGACGCCGCGGAGTTGCTGGTGGCGATTCTGCGGGGCCCGGAGTCTGCGGCCCGGTTTCGTAGCACGCTCGCGTTCCATCCCATCACCGAGGCCTCACTCGTGTCCGTGGGCCCGCTCCGACTCACCTTCGCCAGGACGCAGCATCCCGTCTACTGCCTGGCCGTGCGGATCGAGTGCGCCGGTCGCACGCTTGTCTACTCGGCGGACTCCTCACCGACTCCGGCGCTGGACGTGCTCGCCCGCGGGGCAAACCTGCTGCTCTGCGAGGCGACCTTCCCTGACTCCCACGCCGCCTTCGCCGCCCAGGTGGGGCATATGACCGCGACGCAGGCCGCCGAGCTCGCGGCGCGGGCGGGCGCCGAGCGTCTGGTGCTCACGCACTTTGCGCCCCAGTTTGATCCGGAGGAGCAGCGGCGCGCCGCCGCGAAGATTCTTCACACTCGCGCCCAGATCGCCGAAGAGAACGCCCACTATCCAATCTGACGTCGAGAAGGGAGCTCCGCTGTGCCACGCGGTGATGGCCGCCAACCGGACGAGCTCCGGCCCCTCGTTCTCCGGCGCCGCTTCAGCAAGTTTGCGGAGGGCTCGGTGTTGATCGAATTGGGCGACACCCGCGTCGTCTGCACGGCCAGCATCGAGGAGCGCGTCCCCCCGTGGCTGCGCGGGGCCGGCCAAGGCTGGCTCACGGCCGAATACGGAATGCTGCCCCGGTCGACCAAGGAGCGGAGCCCACGCGACGCCACCGCTGGAAAGGTGGGCGGCCGCGTCCACGAGATCCAGCGATTGATCGGCCGGTCGTTGCGCGCCGTGGTCGACCTCGAGCGTCTCGGGGAGCGGACGATCTGGATCGACTGCGACGTGCTGCAGGCGGACGGCGGCACCCGCACCGCGTCGATCACCGGCGCGTTCGTGGCGCTAATGGACGCCCTGACGCTGCTCAAGCGCACCAACGCCATTTCCAAGTTCCCGGTACGGGAGTTCCTCGCTGCCACAAGCGTCGGCATCATCGACGGCGCCCCGGCCCTCGACCTGACTTTTGCTGAGGACTCCCGCGCACGGGTGGACATGAACATCGTCATGACGGAATCCGGGAAGTTTGTCGAGATTCAAGGGACCGGCGAGGGCGCGGCGTTCAGCAAAGCGGAAGCGAGCGCGCTGATGGCCCTGGCCGAGCGGGGCATCGTCACTCTCATCGCCAAGCAGCGCGAGGTGCTCGCGGACGTCCTGGCCGCTCCGTGAGCGGAGCCCGCTACCAGCCGCGGCTTGTCCTGGCGACCCGAAACCCCGGCAAGGTCCGGGAGATTGCCGCCGTATACGCGCATCTGCCGATCCTCCTCCGCTCGCTCGCTGACTATCCACAGGTCGGCGAGCTCCCCGAGGAGGGGGGGAGCTACGCCGAGAACGCCGGGGCCAAGGCCCGCACCGTGGCCGCGGTCACCGGGGAGATCGCGTTGGCCGATGACTCCGGGGTGGAGATCGAGGCTTTGCAGGGTGCCCCTGGGATTCGCTCCGCGCGGTTTCTTGGCGAGCACGCCACGGACGCCGACCGCAACGCACGGGTCCTCGCACTGCTCAGGGAGACCCCGGACGCCCGCCGGACCGCGTGGTACCGGGCGGCGGTCGCCGTGGCCCTGCCGGACGGGACGGTTCGGATCTTTGAAGGCGCCTGCGAGGGACGCATCGCCCGGATCCCGCGGGGGACCGGCGGATTCGGGTACGATCCGATCTTCGTGCCGGCCGGGGACTCCCGGACGATGGCGGAGGTCCCGCCAGACGTCAAGAATCGCCTGAGCCATCGGGGCCGCGCGCTCCGCTCGGCGGAGCCGTACCTGGTCGAGATGCTGGGCCTGGGGGGGAAGGATCGGCCGGCCCGGGGCGCCAAATAAATCCCTGGGGCGATGAGAGGCCGGTCCGGAGTTGACCGCGTGACCGCACCGAAAGGAGGCGGATGACTCTGAGCAAATTTCTGACCTATTGGTCGCTCACCTTCGCCATTCTCGTCATCTGGGGATTTTCCGTTGCCGTCGCGTTTGCCGATGTCAAGGACGAGGCGTTGAGCGCAATCCGCAAGAAAGTGGGGCGCGCGCGCCTCCGGCCAATCGATCCCCTGGCGGGCCGGACCGTGTCGGAAACGCTGGCGACCACGGCGATGGACGAACGGGAGCGCTGGGTGTTCCATCTGGTCAGCGAGATCGCGATCCCCCTCAAGCTGAATGTGCGGATCATGGTGGTGCAGGACTCTCAGGGGCACTACCTCGTGCACTTCGCCCAGGGGAAGCGCCTCGTCTCCTACCGCGCGGACAAGGCCGCGGTCGCGGACGCGATGGCGGGCAAGCCGGAAGCCCGCGAGCGGATCCACACCACAGTTGAGCAGTATCTGCGTCAGGAGTTCCTCGGCCAGAAGATTCCCGCGAAGGCTCCGGCGCCAGCCGCG
>DATEHM010000325.1:0-20525 GCA_035279545.1 bacterium
ACGACGGCACCATCCGGACCTCGGCCGGGCCGAGGGTGACCGCGGCCCCCGCCGGGAGCGCGCGGGCGAGCCAGTGCGCCGCTTCGCCGTGCCCGGCGAGCACGTACCCGCGGCGCGGGATGGGGGTGGGGCCGGGATCGACGCCGCCCGCGGAGCGATCGCGCTCATCGGTGACGCGTCCCCCGTCCACCGCCACCTCGACGCCCCATCGGGAGGTGGGGGCGGAGGCGCCCGAGGCGGGGGTGTAGAGCACGAGCGCGTTCTCCTCCCGGGGAACATCTACTCCGCAGAGTACGTAGGATGTTCCGTCGGGCGCCACAACCGGCCGCGTGCCGAGGTACGCGGTGGCCTGCCACTCCGGGTGCGCGAAGGCAGGCCCAACGCCGAGTGGTGAGTACCCTTCGCCGAAGGTGTTCACCGCGGCGTCGACGCGCATCCCGCGCGCGTGGGCTTCGTGAACGATCGTGCCCAACATGTCGTAGCCGCGCGGGTACCATTCCGTCGGCGGCGGGTACGCTGGGGGCGACGCATGGGGAATCGGCGAAGTGTCGATCGTCGGCGCGAACGCGCTGGGATAGGTGACGTACCCCCAGGCGTTCTTGGCCTCCGGGATCACCACGTCGACCCCGGCGGCGCGCGCGCGATCGAGCGCGCCCCCCACGCCGTCGACGCTCGTCAGGATTCGGAGGTTGGCCCCGGGCTCCATCCACAACGCCAGATGGGGAGGGGCGTGACGAGCCGCGGACACGGGGGTCGCGGCCGTCACGAGGCCGATCAACATGACGGCGGTAACCAGGGGGCTTCCGAGACGCATCGCCAGGCGCATGAAGAAGCATTCGCAGGCCGGAGGGCAGGTCCTCTTGCCTCTTGCAAACATCCTGCACTCCAGATTAGGATAGAGGCTGTCCGCTTGCGGCCTCCTGCTTGGCATTTCTGCGATCCGATCGGGGTGGGGCCACAGCCTTTCAGGCAACGCGGAGGGGAGTCAGGAGCGTGATCCAGGCCGACTCATTATCCCGCAACTACGGCGCGCGCTGGGCGATTCGAGACGTCTCGTTTCAGGCGAAGCCGGGCGAGATCCTTGGATTCCTGGGGCCGAACGGGGCCGGGAAGACCACGACGATGCGGATCCTTACCGGATTCCTCGCCCCCACCGCGGGGCGGGCGACCGTGGCGGGATTCGACGTAGTGCAAAAGCCTCTCGAGGCGAAGCGACATTTGGGGTACCTGCCGGAGACCGTGCCGCTCTACGACGACCTCACCACCCGGGAGTACCTGCGATTCGTGGCCAGGCTGAAGGGGGTGGAGCGGCGCAAGCTCGATGCGGCCGTGGACCGGGCGATCACGCTCTGCGCGGTCAGCGAGGTCGCCGATCGTCTGCTCCGCAACCTCTCCCGCGGGTACCGGCAGCGGGTCGGGCTCGCGCACGCGATCGTGCACGACCCCGACGTGTTGATTCTCGATGAGCCGACGTCGGCGATGGATCCACGCCAGATCGTCGAGATCCGAAACGTCATCAAGGGCCTGCGAGGAAACCACACCATCATCCTCAGCACCCACATTCTTCCCGAGGCGACCGCGGTGTGCGATCGGGTGATCATCATCAACGACGGCAGCATCGTGGCCGTGGACACCTACGAGCAGTTGGCCGCCCGACTGCGACGGTCGGAGAAGACCTTGGTGCGGGTCGCCCGCCCCGACGGCGGGCTGGCCCGCCGCCTGGAGGCGCTCCCGGGGGTCGTGCACGTCACCCGCGGCGCCGGGAACGGGGAGATCATCGTCGAGGCGGCGCTGGGCAAGGACCTGCGCGAGACCATCGCCCGCATGATCGTGGAAGCGGGCGTGGGCCTGTTGGAGCTCCGGCCGCTGGCGATGAGCATGGAAGACGTGTTCTTGAAGTTGGTCACGCACGAAGAGGCGCCCGAGGAGCACCGCGCATGAGGGGGACGTTGATCATCGCCCACAAGGAGCTCCGGCAGCTGTTCAGCTCGCCCATCGCCTACGTGGCGCTGGCGATGTTCTTTGTCATCATGGGGTGGCTGTACTTCTCGTTGGTCGGCGTCTACACATTGCAGGGCTTGCAGCTGCAGGGGACGCCGCCGCCGGACTTCAACCCGACGCGGATCATCTTCAGCCCGCTCTACGGCGACATGGTGTTTATCTTGATGCTGCTCGTGCCCGTGCTGACGATGCGGCTGGTGTCGGAGGAGGACCGGGCCCGCACGATGGAGCTGCTGGCGACCTCCCCGGTGACGACCATGGCGATCGTGCTGGGGAAGTACCTCGCGGTCGTCCTCTTGTTCGGCGTCCTCTTGGCGATCAGCACGTACATGCCCCTCGGCCTCGCGCTGGTGGGGCGGTTGGACTGGGGGCTGCTCGGCGCGACGTATTTCGGGCTGGTGCTGCTCGGTGGGGCGATGCTGGCCATCGGGCTGTTTGCCTCGACCCTTAACGAAAACCAGATCGTGTCCGCCGCGATCGGATTCGGCCTGCTGCTGATGTTCTACGTCCTGGGCTTCGCCCAGCAGAACTCCGGCACGGGGGTGCAGCAGGTCCTCTCCGCGTTGTCGGTCTCCTCGCACTTCCATAACATGGCCGCAGGGGTCGTCGACACGACGGACGTCGTCTTCTTCCTGAGCCTGGGGGGGTTCTTTTTGTTCCTGGGGGTCCTCGCGCTCGAGTCCCGGAAGTGGAGGTAGGGCGATGCAACGGCGCAACACCCTCTTGACGACCAACGCGCTGGTATCGGCGATCCTCATCGCGGCTCTGCTCGTGGCCTTGAACTACCTGGGCAGCGAACACCACCTGCGCTGGGACTTGACCGCGACCCGGGAGCACTCGCTGTCGCCCCAGACGATCAAGGTGCTCCGATCCCTGCCCGGCCCGGTGGAAGCCGTGGCCTTCCCCAACGCGGACACGGCATCGAGCTACCGGCAGTTTCTCACCATCTATCGGTACTATTCAAAGGACTTCCAGTTCCGGGTGGTGGACCCCGACCGCAATCCCGCGGAGGCGCAGAAGTTCAAGATCACCTCCTACGGCCAGATCGTCCTCACCCGCGGGAAAACCTCCTACACCGTTGACTCGGACACCGAGGAGCAGCTGACGAACGGGTTGCTGCATCTGCTGCAGACGGCAAAAAAGGTCGTCTACGTGCTCCAGGGCGAGGGCGAGGTGCCGCTCGACGACTTCACTCGGAACGGCATGGGCACGGTGAAACAGGCGCTGACGGGCAAGGGGTTTGACGTCAAGGCGCTGTTGCTCGTCCAGACCGGCCAGGTGCCGGACGACGCCAACGCGGTGGTGATCCCCTCGCCCACGCGAGACTTCCTCCCCCAGGAGCGGGACGCCCTCGACCGGTACTTCGCGAACGGCGGGAAGTTACTGATCTTGATCGATCCCCAGACGTCCGCCGGGATCCGGGCGTGGCTGGAAACGACCTTCCATGTTGCCGCCCCCGGAGGCGTCGTCATCGATCCCGTCTCCCGGCTCCTGGGTGGTGACCCGCGGGTCCCGATCGTCACCCAGTATCCGTTCAACGACATCACGCAGAACTTTAACGTCGCCACCGCGTTTCCCCTGAGCACCCCGCTGGCCCCGCAGCCCAAGGCGCAGGGGGTGACGGTGACGCCGGTGGTCAAGAGCTCGGACGCGAGTTACGTCAAAGTCAATCTGGACACGGAAAACCTCCGGTTCGAGCCGGGGACCGACGTCAAGGGCCCGGCGACCCTCGCGGTCGAGGTGACCCCCGCTCCGGGCACGCCCGCGACCGCCCCCAAGAAGCCGGATGCGACGCCGAAGGCGTCCGGCCCGCAGACGCCCACGCCGGCAGCCCCCAAGGGATCCGCGGTGATTTTCGGCAACAGCGGGTTCATCCGAAACACCTACATCGGGCTCGTGGGGAACCGGGACCTCTTTACGAGCGCGGTGGCGTGGCTGACGCAGTCCGGCAACCTCGTCAGCATCGCGCCGCGCACCTCCCCATTTGATGCGTTCATTATCGGCGGGACGCAGGGACGCTATCTGTTCTTGGGCAGCGTGATCGTCCTCCCGCTCGCGCTGCTGCTGCTTGGCGGAACGGTCTACTTTAGAAGGAGAAGCCTGTGAGCCCCCGGATCACGATCAGCCTCGCCGTTGTGCTCGCTATCGTCGTCGGGTACATCGTGCTCGTCGACCGGCCGCAAGCGCAGCGGGCGGAGGAGGCGAAGCACCTCATTCAGCTGACGAGCAAGGATATCACCACGATCGCCCTGGTCTCTGCCAAAGGCCAGGTCGGGCTCGCCCGCCGGGACGCCACCCACTGGGACTTGACCCGCCCGGTCAAGGTTCCGGCGGCGTCCTTCGCCGTGAGCGGCCTGCTCGACACGATCACGGGCGTCGTGCCCACGCACACGGTCGGGACCGGGGGTGACCTTCACGCGTACGGGCTCGACGCCCCCACCGCGCAGATCACGCTCGGGACGGCCAAGGGACAGACCGTGTCGCTCGACATCGGCAAGGCCGCCCCGGTCGGATCGGCATCGTACGCGCGGGTGCAGCCGGGCGCGAAGATCTATGAGATCGACGCCTCTACGCGGGACGCCCTGGCGAAGTCCCCGACCGACCTCCGTCAGAAGACGGTCGCGGACTTTGCGAACGCCGACGTGCAGAAGGTCCGGATGGTCTCGGCGGCCGGGACGCTCGTGGTGGACCGGCTTGGCCCGGACCGGTGGAGGATCGAGGGCCCGCACGCGTGGCCGGCGGACGACTTCAAGGTGACGGATCTCTTTTTCCCGCTCACCACCACCGAGGCCAAGGTGTTCCACGACGGCGCGACGGATCTCTCCGCCTACGGCCTGGAGCATCCCACGGTGACCATCGATGTGACGCTGAAGGACCATCCCGAGCCGCTGCGGATTCTCCTCGCCCAGCGCGGGAAGATCGCGTACGCGATGGCGGCGGGCTCCCAGACCGTCTTGGAGCTCGACGGCTCGATCGTCGGGAAGGAGAACCCCGACGCGTTGTCGCTCGTGACCCGGCGCCTCCTCCCGTACAACACCCAGGATCTCACCGCCCTCACCTGGCGCCGCGGCGGCCAAACCCTCGCCGTCCGACGCCAGGGGCCGGGCTTTACGGGCGGCGGGCTCTCCGATGCCGATATCTCCAATCTGTTCTCGACCGTGAACCTCATGGACGCCGACAAGGTCGAACCCCTCGCCGCCGTGCCATCCGGCACACCGGCGTTCGAGATCCAGACCGACGGCGCCGCCGACGCGCAGTTTCTCGTGCAGGTATACAAAGAGCCGAAAGGCGGGTGGCTGGCCACCGACTCGGCGCTGGCGCTCCAGTACCATCTCACCGGGAACGCCTTCGACAGCCTGCCGGAGCCGGTGAAGACGTTCCTAGGACTCGCCCAGCCCGCGAAGCCGGCCCCCGCGCGCCCAAAGAAGAAGAAGTAGGAGACGATCGACTCACCGCCACGGGGGGAGCCGGAAGTTGCTGACGAGGGCGAGGCCGCTCGGGGTGACGGCGACGAGGGTGGACGCCGGCTGCGTGAGCGCTTCCGACGCCTCCGGCACGATGGCCAGGACGTGTCCCCTCCGCCACGCCCGCAGGAGCGCCTCTCGGTTGACGAACTCGACCGGCCTGTCGATGTAGTAGTCGGCGAACTCATTGAATTCCCCCAAGACCAGCACGCGGGCGTCGGCGACCGGGATCGCATTGACCACCCGTGCGAGCGGTCGCCACGGTGAGATGCGGTCCCACGTCCGGGCCAGCGTCGTCATCGCCAGCCCGTAGGCGAGCAGCGTCATCGCGGCCAGCACCGCGATCGCCGTCCGCGGGCGGCCCAGATACGTGAGCGCCGCAGAGCCGACGAGCGCCAGGGCGAACGCCGGAAGGAACGCCCAGAAGAGCGGGGCGTATCGTTGGGACTCCTCGGGAAACTTCCAAAACGGCACAACGGCCACCACGCTCAGCAACGGCAGGGCCGCAGCAAGCGAGACAGCGGCCGCCCGCCTCGCCCACCGGGGCTGCCCCGCCGCGTGACCGGCCAGCACGGCCAGGGGGGGTAAGACCGGCAGGATGTATCGGCTGGACTTGTCTCCCGTGGACAGGGACAGGAATCCGAGCACCACGATGACCCAGAGCGTGCAGATCCAGAGGAGCGGCTCCGCCTCGCGCCTGGCCGCCCACCCGTCCCTCAGCGCGGGCCACAGCCACCCGGTCCAGGGGAGGAACCCGAGGGGAACCAGCAACGCGTACGCCCCGAACCCCGCCCACCAGGGCACGGTGGTCGGCGAGGTCTGCACGTGGTGGAAGAACCGTCCCACGCCGAGGGTGCCGCCGAGGAAGAAGGTGTCGGCAAACGGCCGGCCTTGGCGGAGGATCCCCACGACGAACCAGGGGGCGGCGAGGGCAAGGAAGACGAGAGCGGCGAGGGCGGCCACGAGGAGGGCGCGGGGGGGGAGACGGGGGTGATCGACGACGAGGTGGCCGCCGACGATCAGCACCGGCATCACCAGGCCGGCCAGGCCGATCGACAGCACGGCGCAGGCGACCGCGCACGAGGCGAGAACGGCGGCAGAGCCGCGGGCTCCGCGCTCCCACCGAAGGAACCCGTAGACGGCAAGCGTGACAAAGAACGTGAGCGGAACGTGTTGCTCCGGGACAAGGCTTTGATAGAAGAACTGTATCGTCGTCAGCAGGATGAGGGCGGAGAGGAGCGCCTCCGGCCGGGGCAGGGCGAGGCGGGCCAGCGCGTACGTGATCCACACCGTCCCGACGGCCAGGCCGATGTGCCAGCCCCGAAGGGCCCACTCGGCGGTCCCGAACGCGGCCATGGAAACGCTCATCAGCCAGAATGTCAGGGGCGGTTTGTCCACGACCGGCATGATCCGGTGATGGAGGGTGAGCCAGTCGCCCGAGGCGAGGATGTTCTTGGCGATCTTCCCGTAGAAGGCGGTGACGCCGTCGGTGAGGGGCAGCGGCATCCCGGCCAGCAGAACACTCCCCCCCGCCAACAGGAGCCAGAGCGTCCAGGCCTGGACGCGGCGATCTTCAGCGGACACTCGACGGCGCTTCGTCGGGATGCCACGGGTCTCCTGTGTTTGCCCACCAGCCGGGCCGCCAAAGATCGGCCCGAGGCAGGATGGGGCCGAGGGCCGGCGAATTGACTGGGTGACGCAGACGTTGCAGCATCGGACGGGTTGCCAGATGTGGTCGCTCAACCATCGCCGCTTCTTCGGTTGGCTGGTGCTCGTGTCATGCCTCGGCCTCGCGGGGCGCGGCCTCGCCCAGTCCCTTCCCGCCAATTGGCCGGCGGTGATGTTCTCTTCGGGCTTCACCGTCCCCGTCGCCTCCGGCGTGCTCTACAGCCACTTCGCCCTCACCACGACGGACGGACCGCTCGATATCCACCATCTCCGCGTGGACCTGAACAATCCCATGGTCCGCGTCACCACGGGGCTGGCCCACGATCGGTTGATGAGCGATGATGAGACCACCTCCTCGCTCGTGCTGCGGAAGGGGGCGATCGCCGGGGTCAACGCCGACTACTTTGATATCGGCGGGTCGGGGATCCCCCTGAACATCCTCGTCCGCGACGGGGCGTTGCTCCGCAGCCCGTGGCGGTTCGTGGCGCTGGCGATCGGGAAGGACGGGACGGCCCGAATCGTCCGGTTCCGGTGGACGGGGACGATCGCGCTGCCCGAGAGCGGAGAGACGCATCCGCTCGATGGCTACAACGGCGCGGTGCCGTCGGATGGAGTGGTCGCGATCTCCGACGTGCGCGGGTTTGGCGCTCCCCCGCCGGATCCGGGCGTCCGTCAGATGGTCGTGGAACTGAGTCCGGCCGACGACGCCAGCCCGTTGCTGGTGAAGCCGGATTCGGTGACGCCAATCTCCACGGCGACCCTGCCCGGGTCGGGTCGGTACTTCGTGAAGCAGGTGTGGCCGCAGCAGGCGTTTTACGCGCCCTTCCCCAAAGGGGAGATCATCCTCTTCGGCCGGGGGAGCGGCGCGGACTGGCTCACCCAGAAGCTCACCGCCGGCGTGGTCGTTCAACTGAACCTGACGACCGATCCCGACTGGCGGGATTTCCAGGCGGCCATCGGGGGCGGGCCGGTGCTGGTGCAGAACGGGCAGGTGGTCGACGACCCGGACGCCCCGTCGCCGCAGGAGCGCGACCACCGCAACCCGGTGATCGCCGTCGGCATCGCCCGGGACGGCCGCACGCTCACGTTCGTTGAAGTGGACGGCCGCCAGCCGAACCTCAGCATCGGGCTCACCCGACCCGAGTTCGGTGCCTACATGCAGTGGCTCGGTGCCTACCAGGCGATGGCCTTTGACAGCGGCGGATCGGCCACCCTCGTCGCCCGCCTCCCGGGGCAACCCGCACCGGCCGTGGTCAACTCACCCTCCGACGGGCGGGAGCGCCCGGTCGCCGACGCGCTGCTGATCGAGAGCACCTCCGTGCCCGGCCCGGCCGTCAAGCTGCTGGTAAACGCGAACCAACCTCTGTACCTCTTTACCGGTGCGGCGGCGCCGCTGCTGACGATCGGCGTCGACGCCCAGGGCAACCCGGTGCCTCCGCCCGAGCCGCTTCAGGTCTCGCCCTCGCCGCCGATCGCGACGTACGCCAACGGCGTCCTCACCGCCGGCGCGGCCCCGGGGGATGGAGTGCTGCAGGTCCAGAGCGGCCCGGCAGCGGGATCCGTCCGGGTCGCCGTGGTGAATCGCCTGCGGCGCGTCGTGGTCAGTCCCGAGTCGGTCACGCTCGTCCCGGGCGCCGGATGGACGTTCACGCTCTCAGGGCTTGACGCCGAGGGCCACCCGGTGATGCTCCCGACCGCCGCCGGAACGTGGGTGGTCAACCCGCCTGCGCTCGGCACCATCGCCGCCCCTGGAGAGTTCGTCGCGGGGGATAGACCGGGGAAGGGGACGATCAGCGTCCACCTCGGCGGCGTGGTGGCGCAGGTGCACGTGGCGATCGGGAGCGCCGCGCGCCCCGTTCTCCAGTTCGAGCGGGGGGACTGGGCGTTTCGCGGGTACCCGGACAGCGTCACCGGCTCGGTTGCCCTGGTCACCGCCCCGAGCCACGCGCATCGGCCGTCCGCGCAGCTGGCGTTCAGTCTCGATGGGCCCACCACCCGAGCGGCGTACCTGATGACCCGGCTCGGCCTCACCGGCGCGCCCACGGGGATGACGCTCTGGGTGTACGGCGACGGGAGCGGGGTCTGGCTTCGGGGGACCTATGCACAGGCCAGCGGTCCGCCGGGCGCCGTCACCTTTGCGCGCCGCGTGACCTGGCAGGGGTGGCGCTCCGTGACGGCCCAGTTGCCTGCGGGGCTCACCTACCCGATCACGTGGACGTCGTTTTACGTCGTGGAGACCGATTCGACCCGTGCCCCGCACGGCGTGATCTACCTCAGCAGCCTTCGAGCCACCTACTCGCAGACCGCCGGCAAGTAGCGCGCCGTGGCCGGGCCCTGCGCAGGGGGCCCCGCGAAGACCGTCGAAGGTTTCCATCGAGACTGCGCCTTCCGGGCGAGCCGCCCGGGCTTCCCCCGGATGCATCTGCCCCGAGCGCCGAACGTTGATCCCACGGTCTATCGAGCGCGTGATCATGGCACTCATAGGAGGTGTGGGGACGCGGACGATCGTCGCCGTTGTACTGATCCTCGGGCTGGGGCTCACGTGGCCCACCCCGCGTGCGGCCGCCACGCCGGATGAGGACCTCAAGAACGCCGTGGAGGCCTACAGCCTGGGTCACCTGGCGCAGGCGCGCATCGTGCTCGACGCCCTGGAATCCGACCCCGGCGTCAACGGTGGGCGCGCGGCCTATCTGCTCGGGATCGTCAACCTGCAGACGGAGAAGTTTGCGCTGGCCGAGTCCGCGTTCAGCGAGGCCGAGACGAAGCTCCCCATCCTCGCCGATCACGCGATCTACTACCGCGCGGTGGCGGCGTTCCACGTCGGCGATTACAGCGCCGCCGCCCAAGAGTTTCAAGATCTCCTCAAGCGCTTCCCCACAAGTTCGCTGCGCGGCCTCGGGCTGTTCTGGGAGGCGGAGAGCCTGTGGGGCATCCATTCCCCCGACACGCCGGACGCCTTTCATCGGTACCTGGAGGCGTACGGGCAGGGGGCCCACGCCGCGCAGGCGTGGTTCGACATGGGCGAGGCGTTGCTCCAGTCCAACCGATGGGCGGAGGCGGCGCAGGCGTACCGGCGGGTTCGTTGGGGATTCGAGGGCAGCCCGTTCTGGAAGCCGGCCTGGGCCCGCCTGCAGGCCCTGGCGGCGGCCCATTCCCTCCCGCCCGATGCCACCCCCCCGGAGGTGTTCTACGGGCGCGCGCTGGCCGACATGGGCGGAGGAAATTTCGCGCCCGCGCGGGCCGAGCTCCAGCGCGTGCTCGCCATGCCCGACGGCTGGCGGGTCGCGGACGACGCCCTGTATCAGCTCGGGATCATCGCGTTCCAGAGTGGGCATCTCGATGAGGCTGCGGCCTCCTTCCGCAGAGACGTGCACCTCCACCGCGCGCACGGTGACGACTCGTTGTACTATCTCGAACGGATCGCCCTGCGGCAGAATCGCGAGGGCGACGCGTTGGCGATCGCCCGAGAACTGATCCGGGACTATCCCGCATCCTCGCTCGCGCCGCGGTCCCTGTTCGCGATCGGGGAAGTTCGCCAAGATCGGGGCGCGCTCGGCCCGGCGATGGGGCTCTTCCGCGAGGCCGGGGAGCGGTTTCCCGCGACCCTGTGGGGGCAACGGGCGTTGTGGGCGGTGGGGTGGGTTCAGTTCCGGTCGCACGAGCTCGGGCCCGCCCGCTCCGCCTGGACGCGCGTGGCCCAGGAGCGGGGCGGGGAGGCGGCCCCCGCGGCGCTGTACTGGGCGGGACGCGCGGCCGAGGCGCTCGGGCAGAGGGAGCAGGCTCAGAACGCGTACCGCCGTGTCGCCGCCGGATACCCCGATTCGTACTACGGACAGCGGGGGGCGGCGCGGCTCAACCAACCCGTCCGGGCGATCGTGACGCCGCTTGTGGATCCGCCGCCGGGGGAGGTCCCGGGGTTCGACAAGTACCGCGAGCTCGACGCGCTCGCGCAGATCGATGACGCGACGAACGAGTTGACCACCGCCGCGGCATCGGCCCCGTCGAAGTATCGTGAGAGCATCGGGGCGCGCCTCAGCCAGCGCTACGCTCAGCAGGGCGATGTCGGTCGAGCGATTGCGATGGCCGAGCAGGTGCGCGATGCCGCCGGGGGGGCCGGGCACGGGCTGCCGCTCCTGCTCTGGGAAGCCCTGTACCCGCAGGCGTTCTGGGAGACCGTCGCACGCGCGGCAGGACGAACCGGGGTCGATCCGTATCTCGTGGCCGGGATCATCCGCGAGGAGAGCCGGTTCGATCCCAGCGCCGTCTCGCCCGCCAACGCGTATGGGCTGATGCAGCTACTGCCGGGGACGGCGAAGGGCGCGGCCCGCCTGGCGGGGGTGTCGGCGCCGGACCTTCGGGGACTCGTCGACCCGCAGACCAATATCACGTTGGGGACCGTGGTGTTGGAGGAACTCCTCCACCTGTTCAACCGCGTCGATCTGGCCGTCGCCGCCTACAACGCCGGCCCCGAGGCGGTGCGGGGCTGGCAGGCGCGGCGGGGCGTGTTCGACCCCGATGCGTTTGTCGAGGAGATCCCGTACACCGAAACCCGGTTATACGTCAAGACGGTGATGCAGTCCGCCGGGATGTACCGGTGGCTGTACAGAGACGGCCACCCCTCCGCGCCCCCCTAGCCCGCGAGCGCCGGACGGTCTTCGCCGTTACATCCCTCTAGCTCCCCGGCGCAGGACCGGGGACCGGAGGCGGCGTAAGCATTGACGGGGGCGCATCGTATTGCTCCCTGGGCCGCACACAGGGGAGGGGTGGACGATGTGGGGCAACGGTGGGGTGCATCGGTGGTACGGAGCCGTCGGTGCCGCGATGCTCGTGGTAGCGCTGGCGGGGTTTCCGGGGCTCTCCACGCCAAAGACCGGCGGCACCGCCCGGATGAGCTTGGCCGATAGCGACGTCACAAGTTTCGACCCCATCGTCCCGTTCGATAACATGTCGATCTGGACGATGTTGCACATGTACGATCAGCTCGTGCGAGCCGGCAAGGATGGCGCGACGATCGAGCCCGATGCCGCGGATTCGTGGCGGACCAGCCCCGATGGGAAGACCTGGGTGCTGCATATCCGCGACGGGATCACCTTCGCGGATGGGAGTGCGCTGACGGCGGCCGACGCGAAATTTGCACTGGAGCGGGCGGGCTCCAAGGACTCGAACTTCGAAGATAACTTTGCGCTGATCGACCACGCCACGGCCACGGATCCGCACACCCTGGTGGTCTCGCTAAAGAAGCCTTCGGCCTCCTTCTTGGCCTACGCCTCCCTCTACGCCGCGTCCATCGCTCCGGAGAAGCAGATCACCGCCCAGGGGAAGGGCTTCTGGGACCATCCCGTTGGCAGCGGGCCATTTACCCTCACCGAATGGGTGAAGAACGACCACATCCTGCTCAAGCGGAATCCGCGGTACTGGCAGAAGCCGTACCCCTACCTCGACGAGGTCCGCTTTGACGTGCTGACCGACGACAACACGCGGATGCTGAAGTTCAGGAGCGGAGAACTGGACATCGCCACCAACGTTCCGCCGAATCAGGTCGAGGCCCTAAAGAGGGTCAAGGGGGTTGTCGTCAAGCTATTTCCGCAGATGCGCTTCGATTACATCTATTACAATCACGCGCGCAAGCCGTTTGGTGACGTCCGCGTCCGGCAGGCGCTGAACTATGCCATCGACCGCCCGGCCATCCTGAAGTCGGTGCTCTTCGGGTACGGTCACATCGCGACGAGCATGTTGCCGCAGATGTTGGATTGGGACAATGCCCTGAAACCCTACCCCTTCGATGTGGCCAAAGCCAAGGGATTGCTGCAGGAGGCGGGTCTCGGGTCCGGCTTCTCAACGGAGATCCTGGTTGCATCGGGGGACAACCAGGCGGCCCAGATCGCGACGATCCTGAAGGACGAGTGGAAGGCGATCGGTGTCGATCTCAAGGTGACGGTCTTGGAACCCGGCACACTGCGCGCCCGGCGCACCAAGGGCGACTTCGACATGGCCAAGGGCTACTACACGAGCGACGTGATCGACCCCGACGAATTGGTCGCGTTCGGGCTGGACTACGCCGGCGGGGCGGTCGCCAAGTGGATCAGCTTCAAGAACGATCGCATAAGCGAGTTGGCTGCGGCCGCGGAAGCGGAGATGAACCCTCAGAAGCGGAAGGCGATGTACTTTGAGATTCAGCGAATCGCCCACGAGCAGTATGAGGTGATCCCGCTGTATTACGCGGACAACCGCACCGCCCTTTGGGACCGGGTGCAGGGTTTCTCACAATTGCCGACCGCGAATTACCATCTTTGGGAGACCTGGCTCTCCAAGTAGAGGATTCCTCGTGGGAACCAGCCGGCGCTCGGCCCGCTGAGCTTCATGGGCCAGTATATCGCGCGGAGGCTTTTGCTCCTCCTGCCGGTGGCGTTGGGGATCACCATCGTCACATTCTTTCTCCTCCGGCTGATCCCCGGGGACCCGGCGGTGATCATGCTGGACAACCGGGCGACGGCGGAAAACGTGGCCCGGTTGCGGCATCAGCTGGGCCTCGATCGGCCCCTGCTCATGCAGTACCTATTCTTCCTCCAGAACATTGCGCTGGGCCGGCTGGGGGAGTCGCTCATCTACCGCACCCCGGTCCTCCCGATAATCCTGAACCGGCTACCGGTGACGCTCTTTCTGGCGGTTTACGCCACCGTGATGGCGGCGGTCGTCGCCGTCCCCCTCGGCGCCTGGGCCGCGCTCCGGAAAGGGCGGTCCTCCGACCAGGTGATTCGGCTGGGAGTGCTGCTCTCACTGGCCACCCCCAACTATTGGGCAGCGATCGTGCTCCTGCTTGTGTTCAGCATCGAGTTGCGGTGGTTTCCCGTGGGCGGGTTCGGCACGACTTTCGGCGATCACCTTCGGCACCTCTTCCTCCCCGCGATCACCATCGCCCTCTCCCTCTCGCCCATCCTCGTGCGGACCCTGCGGCACAACGTCCTGGAGGTACTGCGCACCGAATACGTCCGCACCGCCCGCGCCAAGGGCCTGCGTGGCGCGACCGTGTTCACCCGGCACGTGCTGCGGAATTCGCTGATCTCAACGGTGTCCATCCTGGGGGTAAACCTGGGGTTTCTGGTGGGGGGCGCCGTGGTCACCGAAACGGTCTATGCCATTCCCGGGACCGGATTCCTCCTGATCAAGTCCACCTTCGGCCGGGATTACCCGATGGTGCAGGGCCTCACGTTGATGTTTGCCAGCCTCATCATTTTCTTCAATCTCTTGACCGACCTTGCCTACGCCGTACTCGACCCCCGGGTGACGTATGATTGAGAATGCCCAGGTGGCCGTGCCCGTACCCGCACCCCGGCGGTCGCCCGTGCCGCGGTGGAAGCTCCCGGTGGCGATGTGGATCGGCACGGCGATGCTCGCGGCCGTCCTGTTCGCGGCGGTGTTTGCGCCGTTGGTGACCCGGTACGACCCGATCAAGACCGACCTGCTCAACAGCCTGCAGACGCCGTCCGCGGCGCACCCGTTGGGGACCGACAACTTTGGCCGGGACATTCTGGCGCGCTTGCTGTACGGTGCCCGCGTGGACCTGCAGATCGGGACCGTGCCGACCACCGCGACGTTCCTCTTGGGGTTGGCGATCGGATCCGTTGCCGGGTATTACGGGGGGATGGTGGATGGCTTGCTCATGCGGGTCGTGGACATCTCCATGGCCTTCCCCTTCTACGTGCTGGTCATCGCGATCGTGGCCATGCTCGGACCGGGGCTCACCAACATGTACGCGGCGATGGTGTTGACGGGATGGGTGTCCTACGCACGGGTGATCCGAGGGGAAGTCCTTGCGGCGAAAAATCAAGAGTACATTCTCAGCGCCCGTGCGCTTGGCGCGTCCGATCTGCGGGTGCTCCGCCGCCACCTGCTCCCGAACGTGATCACGGTCGGTATCATCTTCGCGATGTCCGACGCCGTGCTCAACATCATCCTCGGCGGGGCGCTCAGTTTCCTGGGGCTCGGCGTCCAGCCCCCCACCGCCGAGTGGGGGCTGATGATCGCGGAAGGGCGAGATTTTCTCCTGACCGTGCCGTCCATGGTGCTCTTTCCAGGGCTCGCGCTGTTGTGGGTCGGGGTGACATTCAACATCCTGGGCGATGTCCTCACCGACCGCTTGCGGCCGGGAGGCTGACCGATGACGACATCCCGAGGTGTGCGATGAAGGTGCTGATTTCAGCGGACATGGAAGGTACGGCCGGGATCGTGGACCGGGCGCACACCGCGATACCCGACCGCGCTGCCTCGACGGGGATGCAGCAGAATGCCGCGGAATATGACTGGGCGCGGAGGTTGATGACGGAAGAGGTGAATGCCGCGATCGCGGGCGCCTTCGACGGTGGGGCGACGGAGGTCTGGGTGACGGACGCGCATGGGAGCATGCGCAATCTCCTGCCGCTGGCCCTCCATCGTGAGGCGCGCTATGTGAGCGGCACCCCGAAAATGCTCTGCATGCTTGAGGGGTTGGACGATTCGTTTGGCGCCGTGATGTTCACCGGCTATCATGGCAAAGCGGGTACCCCGGCTTCGGTGCTGGCGCATACGTACATCGGCATCATCCAGGACGTTCGTTTGAACGGCGTGTCCATGGGCGAGTACGGGATCAACGCCGCGGTGGCGGGGCACTTTCACGTACCGCTGGCGATGGTCAGCGGAGACGATACGGTGGTTGCGCAGGTTCGCGATCTTCTTGGCCCCGATGTCGTGGGGGTAGAGGTGAAGCGGGCGGTGGGGACCTACGCGGCGGTTCACCTCCACCCGGAGAAGGCGCGCGCGGCCATCCAGGAGGGTGCCGCCCAGGCGGTTTGCCGCGCCGGGCGTCTTCGCGCATATCGGGTGGCGGCCCCCGTCCGGTTGGAGGTCGACGTCATCGGCCCGGATCTCGCAGATCTGGCCGCGCTTCTGCCCGGGGTGACCCGCCTCGGTCCTCGGTCGATCGTCTATGAAGGCCCCGATGTCCTCACCGTCTTCAGGGCCTGGCGGGCGCTGTTGAATATCATGCTGACCCGCACCCCCGTGTGACCTGGACGGGGCAGGTTCCGCCGCCGATCTGGAGAGGGGATCCGATCCGATGCCTGACCGCCGCGTCGCGCCGTACGGTTCGTGGAAGTCGCCCGTCACCTCGGACTTGATCGTATCCAGCACCGTCGGGCTCGGGGAGATCGCCCTCGACGGCGAGGACATCTATTGGGTGGAGACGCGGCCGACCGAGGGCGGCCGGAGCACGGTTGTCCGCCGCGCGCCGGACGGGCGCACGCAGGAGGTCGTCCCTCCCCCGTTCAACGCCCGCACCCGGGTGCACGAATACGGCGGGGGCGCGGTTCTCGTCGCCGGGGGCACGGTGTACTTTTCGCACTTCGGAGATCACCGCTTGTACCGACGGCCCCCCGGGAAGGCCCCCGAGCCGCTCACCCCCCCGGGGGCGTGGCGGTACGCCGATGGCGTGATCGACCCGCGGCGGGACGGCTTGGTGTGTGTGCGCGAGGACCACACCGATCCGGCGCGCGAGGCGGTGAACACGCTCGTGCGGATCGACTTGCGCCGCCCCAGCGAAGGGCGCGTGCTCGTCTCCGGCAACGACTTCTACTCCAACCCGCGCCTCAGTCCCGACGGCGCGCGGCTGGCATGGCTTACCTGGCGCCATCCCAACATGCCCTGGGACGGGACCGAGCTGTGGACCGCCGAGGTCCGGGACGATGGGTCGCTGGGGCGGGCCGAGCGGATCGCGGGGGGGGAGCGGGAGTCGATCTTTCAACCGGAGTGGTCGCCCGACGGCGTCCTGCACTTCGTTGACGATCGGACGGGATGGTGGAACCTCTACCGGTGGCGGGGCGGGCGGATCGAGCCGCTGTGTGAAATGGCAGGGGAGTTTGGAACGGCGCAGTGGGTGTTCGGGATGTCCACCTATGCCTTCGAGGGCCCCGGCCGCATCGTCTGTGCCCACAAGGCACGCGGGATGTGGCACCTTGGGGTGTTGGATACGGCGAGGGGTGGGCTCGAGGCGATCGAACCGTCCTTCTCCGAGGTGTGGAGCCTGCACGCCGGGCCGGGATACGTCGTCCTGGGCGCCGGGACCCCCAGTGCCGCCAATGCGATTCTTCGGATCGATCTGGCCGCCCGGCGAACGGAGGTGCTGCGTCGCTCGAGCGAGATCACGGTCGATCCCGGGTACCTCTCCCTCGCGGAGGCGGTCGAGTTCCCGACCGAGGGCGGGCAGACGGCGCACGGGTTCTTTTACCCCCCGCGCAACCCGGACTTCACGGCCCCCGTCGGCGAAAGGCCCCCGCTCCTGGTGAGGAGCCACGGCGGCCCGACCTCCGCGGCCCCCGCCACGCTCGACCTGGGCGTCCAGTACTGGACCAGCCGGGGCTTCGCCTTCCTCGATGTGAACTACGGGGGCAGCACCGGCTACGGCCGCCCGTACCGCGAGCGGCTCAACGGGGAATGGGGCGTGGTCGACGTGGATGATTGTGCCAACGGCGCGCGGGAGATGGCGCGGCGCGGGTTGGCCGACGGCTCCCGGTTGATCGTCCGCGGGGGAAGCGCGGGAGGGTACACGACCCTGTGCGCGCTCGCGTTTCGATCGGTCTTCAAGGCGGGCGCGAGCCACTTCGGCATCGGCGACCTCGAGGTCTTCGTGCGGGACACCCACAAATTCGAGTCCCGCTACCTCGACCGATTGGTCGGCCCCTACCCCGAGATGCGGGAGCGCTACCGCGAGCGGTCGCCGATCCACTCCGTCGACCGGATCACCTGCCCGATGATCCTGTTCCAGGGGCTCGACGACAAGATCGTGCCGCCGAACCAGGCGGAGCTGATGGTGGCGGCCCTGAGGGCCAAGGGCCTCCCCGTGGCCTATCTAGCCTTCGAGGGGGAGCAGCATGGGTTTCGCCGCGCGGAGAACATCAAGCGGACGCTGGACGGTGAGCTGTACTTCTACTCGCGGGTCTTTCGGTTTCCCCTGGCGGATCCGGTCGAGCCCGTCCCCATCGAGAACCTGTAGTCCGGCCACCGCTTGTGCGGATCAGCGATAAGGGCGATCGCGCCGGTCATCGCCGACACCGCGGAACGCCGATCCTGGTCACCGCCTGCGTCTAGTCGAAGGTGATCACCCGCTCCGCGGGATCGATCGAAACGGTGTAGCCCCGCAGCCAGTCGTTCCCCAGCACTCCGACGGCCCCGAGCGAGCGCTTGAGGGCGGACAGATCGCTTATCCGGAATCGTAGCCCGAGCGAGGTTCCATCCAGCACAAAGGCGCGCAGCCGCACGACGCCCGGAGGAGCGTGCGCGAACCCCGCATCGAGCTGCGAGACGGGCGCGCCGGTGTCGACGAGAAAGGCCTCGATCCGCCCGTCGATCTCGACGCCCACGATCGGGGCGCCGTGAATGAGCGGGGACCGCAGCGCCGCCCGGCTCCGCCCGCGGGGGATTGGGGCATCGCTGAACTCCCACCGTCCTCCCGGGTAATCGAGCACCGTGTAGAACCTCGACAGGAACCCCCATCCCAAGACGACCTCGACCGGGGCGCGCGCCGTCTGGGCGATCCGCTCGACGGAGCCCTCGACCACCTCCGCGACGGGGCCGGCTTCCGAATAGTTCCCGAGCGAGAGGGTGTGGAGGTGGCCGGTCTTGACGGCGCGGGGCGTGCCGCCGCCGTCTCGGGCGCGCGCCGCCGTATCCGCGAGCGCGATCCGCAGGGTGCGCGCCAGGGTCGCGGAGAGCTGGATCGTCCGGGGCGTCCCCGAGTCGATCAGGGCCGTGACCTCGGCCCCGTCGATCCGCACGGGGGTGAGGGCGAGGCCGTCGGGCGAGAAATGGATCGGGGCGCGGTAGACCGGGGCCACCGCGATCCAGCTGGGCAGGGCGGGGAGGCTCACCGCGATGGCGAGCAGGGCGAGCAGCGCCGGTCGGTGCTTCACGCCTTGGCCACGTCCTTCGCCCGGAGCGTCGCCCCGACGCCGGCCGCGGTGCCCTGCCTCGACGTCAGATCGCTGCGGCCGCCGGGGCGTGCTGCTCCAACAGATAGCGCTGGCAGGCGGCGAGGCCGGCGCCGAGGGGGAGGCGAATGCCGGCCATGACACACGCCATCTCCATCCCACCGATGGTGGCGAGGACCTCAAGTTCGTTGAGCGCGCCGAGGTGGCCGATCCGAAACGCCTTCCCCTTGAGACGGCCGAGCCCGGTCCCGAGCGCGAGGTTGAGGCGCGCCGCGGCCGCGTGCACCACGGCCTCGGCGTCCGCCTGCGCGGGGACGAGCACCGTGGTGAGGCTGGGCGAGGCGAGCGCGGGATCGCGGCACAGGATCGACAGCCCGCTCGCGCTGACCGCACGGCGAACGGCCTCGGCCAGGCGGCGATGCCGGGCGAAGACGTTGAGGAGCCCCTCCTCCAGAAGCATCCGCACCGCCTCGCGCAGGCCGTAGAGCAGAAGCGTCGCCGGCGTGTAGGGGAAGTAGCCCCGCCGGCTTTCCTCCAGGACCGGTCGCCAGTCGAAGAAGTACCGCGGTGCCGTGACCCGCACGCTCGCCTCGATCGCCCGCGGGCTCGCGCACAGGACCGCCATCCCGGGAGGCAGCATCAGCCCTTTCTGGGTGCCGGTGAGGGCGACGTCGACCTCCCATTCGTCGAAGCGGAAGTCGACGCTGGCCAGCCCGCTGACGGCGTCGACCAGCAGCAGGGCGGGATGGTTCGCCGCGCGCATCGCCGCTCGGATCGCCGCGAGGTCGGAGGTGACCCCGGTCGACGTTTCGTTGTGCACCACGAGGACCGCCTTATATGTCCCGGCGGGGTCTTGGGCCAGGAGGTCGTGGACCAGCCGGGGCGGGATGCCCTCGCCCCACGCGAGATCGATCTCGTTCACCGCCGCCCCGAGCCGCCGGGCGACCTCCGCGTAGAGGTGGCTGAAGTGTCCGATGTTGAAGGCGAGCACGCGGTCGCCCGGGCTGACGGTGTTCACCAGCGAGGCCTCCCAGGCGCCGGTTCCCGACGCCGGATAGAGGACGATCTCCCCGCGCGCGGTCTGGAAGATCCGCTTCAGCCCGGTCAAGATCTCTGCGACGAGCGCCGGGAGCTCGGGCCCGCGATGGTCGGGCACGGGGCGGTCCATGGCGCGGAGGATCCGCTCCGGGACGTTGGTCGGGCCGGGAATCTGCAGGAAGTGACGGCCTGGCATGCCGCGCTCCTGTCTGCGACGTGACCGCTATGCCTTCGAAGCACGGAAGCCGTTTCCCTCCGGGGCGCGGAAGGCGCCGCGGATCCAAGCCGCGAAGACTCTTCGCCATGACCGATGGACCGGCGCGCCCCGGCCCGTTCGCGGGGTATGCGCTCGACCTCGACGGGACCGTGTATCTCGGCGACGCCCTGCTGTCCGGCG
>DATEHM010000326.1:0-2771 GCA_035279545.1 bacterium
ATCGAGGGCGGCGGTGAACTTCTCCACCCCCTCCCGCTCCAGCTGCGCGGTCACCGCCGCGAGGTCGATCCCCACCTCGCTCAGGCGGGCGAGGACCCGGCGGGCGTCGTCCGGGCGCTCCTCCAGGCGGGCCGCCGGTCGGCCGTGATCGCGGTAGGCGTGAATCGTCTCCGGCGGGAGCGTATTGATCGTCTCCGGCCCGATCAGCGCCTCGACGTACAGCACGTCCGCATACGCCGGGTTCTTCGTGCTCGTGCTCGCCCACAACAGGCGCTGCGGCCGCCCCCCGCGCGCGGCGATCGCCCGAAACCGCTCGCCGCCGGCGACCGCCTTATACATCTGATAGGCGACCTTGGCGCTGGCGATCGCCACCTGCCCACGGAGGGTCTGCGCGACCTCCCCCTTGGCACCCCCGGCCTGGATCAGCGTCTCCAGGCCGGGATCGACGAGCACATCGATACGGCTCAGGAAGAAGCTGGCGACCGACGCGACGCGGTCGATGGGCCGACCGGCCGCCGTCCGGTCGTCGAGCCCGGCGAGGTAGGCTTCGGCGACGTCCCGATAGCGGTCGAGCGCGAAGAGCAGGGTGACGTTGACGTTGATCCCGTCGCGGGTGAGCTCCCGGATCGCCGGGATCCCTTCCGGCGTGCCGGGGACCTTGATCATCACGTTGGGGCGGGCCAGCGCCGCCCAATACCGGCGCGCCTCGGCCACCGTCCCCGCGGTGTCGTGGGCCAGCCGGGGGGAGACCTCCAGGCTGACGAACCCGTCGCCTCCCCCGGTCTCCTCGTAGACGGGGCGGAAGAGATCGGCGGCCCGCTGGACGTCCTCGATGGCCAGCGCCTCGTAGATTCCGTGCGCCGACAGGCCTCGCCGGGCGAGGGCGCCGACCGCCCCGTCGTAGTCGTGGCTCCCGGCGATTGCCTTCTCGAAAATCGAGGGGTTGGCGGTGACGCCCCTCAGCCCGTCTTCCTCGATCAACTGCCGGAGTTCACCGGATTCGATCATCCCCCGACGCAACAGGTCGAGCCAGATGCTCTGCCCGAACGCCTGGAGTTGCAGCAGCGGGTTCGTGGGCATCGCGGATCTCCTCTCCGGTTTCAGCGGGCCGCGCGGCCCATCCTCCCCAGAACCTCCTTGATCACCACGGCCTGGTTGTGGACGGGGTCGCGCGCCCCGTAGACGAGGGTGAGCGTCCCGTGACGGGCCCATTCGGCCAGGTCGGCGAGCCGGGAGCGCTTCGCCGCCAGCTCTTTGCGGTATCGCGCGCGGAACCCCTCCCACTTCGCCGGGTCGTGGCCGAACCACTTCCGCAGCCCGGTGCTCGGCCCCAGATCGCCCAGCCAGGCATCGATCTTGATCGCCGCCTTGGACAGCCCCCGCGGCCAGACGCGATCGACGAGCACGCGGCGGCCGTCGCCAGGCGACGGCGGTTCGTAGGCCCGCTTGAGGGACACTTCGAGCGCCCCCGCCCCAGCTCTCCGGGATCGACCCGATCCGACGGACCCGACGCGTCGCGCCCGCCCGGGGAGGGCGGCCCTTCGGGTCCCGGACGTTGCCGGTGGGCGTCTTCTTCCGGTCGCGCGCGGCACGGAGCCCTCCTCTAGTCCTTCCCGGCCTGGGCGGCGAGAAAGCCCGCCGCGGTTTGGAGCGCGGCGATCATGCTGGCCTCGCGGACGACCCCCCGGCCAGCGATGTCGAACGCGGTGCCGTGATCGACGGACGTTCGCAGAAACGGCAGGCCGATCGTCACGTTCACCCCGGCATCCAGCCCCAGCATCTTCACGGCGATGTGCCCCTGATCGTGGTAGAGCGCGACCGCGGCGTCGAACTCCCCCGCCGCCGCGCGGGCAAATACCGTGTCCGGCGGCAGGGGGCCGGCGACCTGCACCCCGCGGTGCCGGGCCTGCTCGATCGCCGGCCGGAGCGCGGTGTCCTCCTCGTCCCCGAACAGGCCGCCCTCGCCCGCATGCGGATTGAGCCCGGCGACGGCAAGGCGCGGGGCGGGGACCACGTACTGCTTCAACGCCTCATCCGCGAGCAGGATCGTCTCCAGGACGCGATCCGCCGTGACGCGCGCCACCGCCTCGCGCAGCGCGAGATGCGTCGAGACGTGCACGACCCGAAGGCGGCCGTTCACCAGCATCATCGCGAACTGCGGTGACCTGCACAGGTGGGCCAGCGCCTCCGTGTGCCCCGGATAGGGGATCCGCGCCAACCGCCAGGCCTCCTTGTTTAGGGGCGCCGTGCAGATCGCCTGGACCGCGCCGGACTGGGCCAAGCGGACGGCGCACTGCAGCGCCTCGAACGCCGCCCGACCGGCGCCCGCGCTCAACTTCCCCCAGGCCACGGAAGGGGGCACGTTGTGCAGATCGATGAGCTCCAGGCCTCCCGGCGCGAACACCGCCTCCGCGGGTGCGCTGATCACGCGTGGGGAAGGGAGGACCTGCGAGATCCGCCCGGTCGCCGCCAGCGCCCCGCGCGCCAGCTCGAAGCGCGCGGCATCGCCGATGAGAATGGGGCGGACGCAATCGGTCACCGCCGGGTTGATCAGGCTGAGCAGGCAGATCTCGGGACCGACCCCCGCGGGATCCCCCATCGTCACCGCCACAACCGGCTTCGGCACGGTTACCGTGGGGGGACCGGTGCGGGTTTCTCAAGCAGGAACCCCACGGCGTCGGCGAGGGCGTGGGGCGTGCCGAAGCCGCCGGCCTTGGACACCAGCCGCATCCCCCCGCGCTCCGCCTCGACCAGGCTCCACGGGATGCCCG
>DATEHM010000327.1:0-4784 GCA_035279545.1 bacterium
CGCTTCGCGTCGCTTCGTCCCCCATTCCGGTCGTCGTTCCTCATCGGTCCATCCTCCTTTTGACCGCGATGTGGCCTCTGGCCTAAACGTACGCGCGTGCCGTTCGCATCGCCGACGAGATCAACGCCACCGGCACCGAGCCGTACCCCAGGACGTCGTCGTGGAAGCGGCGCAGATCGAACGCGCCCGGGCGCCGGGCCGAGAGCTCGCGCCGGAGCTCGTGGATGAGGCGGGTGCCGACCATGTACATCATCGCGGTCGCGGGGAACATGCTGTTCTTAACCGCTTCCGCCCGCGCCGCCCCCGGGGCGAGGCCGACCCGCCGCTGGTAGAAGGCCGCGGCCTCGTCCAGCGTGAACGTCCCCTGGTGCAGGTTCACGTCGACGAAGGCCCGCGCCGCCTGCCTGAGACGGGCGTGGGCTTGGGCGCATTGCTCGAGCGGACTCAGAAATCCGATCTCGTCCATGAGGTCGGTCGCGTAGCACGCCCAGCCCTCCGCCATCGTGCCCCCGCAGAACATCGCGATCCGCAAGGCACAGTCGACCGCGGCGATTTGGCCGATCCGGGAGGCGGCGCGGTAAGCATACCAGTTCTGGACGTGATGGCCGATCCCTCCGTGATGGGCGACGTGGTTCAGCTTGATCACGCTTTCGTTCACGGCGCGCAGGCGACGGGCCTGCTCCTCGGGCGGCATCTCCGGATCGAGCGGGGGCACCAAATAGTCCACAACGGCCTGGCGGTCAAAGGGCGCCGGCGAGCGGTACGGGAGGAAGTAGAGGTACGGCGCCGCTCCGCGGGCCCAGGCGGGCTGGGCGCGGTAGTCGAGGGGATAGTCGGGCCAGGTGAGGAGGTCGTGGGCCAGCGCGGCCTCCCGCGCCGCCTCCCAGAGTTCCGAGAACCGACCGTGGTAGGCGTCGGCCGTCGGGTGCCGGTCGGCGAGCCGGGCGAGGGCGTCGGGCCAGTCCTGGGCCCCCAACGCCCCGGCGCGCGATGCGAGTTCCCCTTCGCTGGCGGCGATCTGCTCTTCGGCGGTCGCGCGCACGGCCGCGGCGTCGATTCCGAGGAAGTGCCCGCGGCGGAGGTAGAGGGCGAAGGCCTCGCCGCCGCAGCCGTACGTGTCGTGTCCCCTGGGCCCCAGGTCCGTTTCCAGGTACGATTGGAACTCGACGAAGGCCGCGGCGGCGGCCGCCGCGGTGGAGTGGACCTGGGGGTCCCGGATGCCGTGCTGGCGGATGAGGGCTTCGATCCCCGATTGGAAGAACGCGCGCGCGCCGATGCACTCCTGCACCGCCCGCTCGATCCAGGCGCGCGGGGCCGCGACGAGGTTGGTCCGGCCCTGCGTGAGGAGGCGGGGGACCGCGGCCATGCGGGCGATCGCCGCGACGGCCCGCCGGGCGGTGGGGGCGAAGTCACGCAGGAAGAGGGCGATCACGCCAAACACCGCCTCGCCGGTGTAGACGCAGGGGTTGCCGCGGTGGAAGTGGGGCGACGCGAACTCCCATTCCTGGATTTCTAGGAAACCTTCGGCCAGCGCCCGGTCCATCGCCTCGGCGTCCGTGAGCGGTTCCGGGGGCAGCGCGCGCAACCGCTTCCGGATCGCCGCCATCTCCGAGCGCACATCGTCGACGCCGCGCTCGGAGAGATCGGGGAGGCGGTCGTCGTAGTCGTGGACCCCGATGAAGGTCGCGCTGACCGGGCGATGCCGGTAGTAGGAGGCGAAGAAGTCGTCGAGGGCCGCGGTGGCGGCGGGGGCGCGCGTCATCGCCGGCTATCGCTCGAGCGGGAGGTCGACCCAGCGCCGCTCCCGGAAGGAGCGTTCGACGGCGTTGATCACTTCCTGGACCCGCGCGCCGTCCTCGAAGTTGCCCTGGTTGCGGCCGCCCCCGTCCAGGATCTCGTCGATGAAATCCTTGACGAGGTTGGCGTAGAACAGGGAGCGCCACGACTCTCTGGCATGGCCGCCCGCCGGGTAAAACTCGGCGGGGATCTCCAGGGGCCGGAACTCCACCTGGTCGGGGGTGGCGACCTTGATCGTTTCGGCGACCCCGCCTTCCTCGACGAGGCGGCAGATGATCGCGCCGCGGGTCCCGTAGATCCGCGCCTCGATCCCCGGGTAGTTGCCGATCGTCACGTAGCTCGTTTGGATCGACCCGACGGCGCCGTTCTGGTACTCGCCGATGTACACCGCCCCATCGTCGATGTTCATCCGCATCATCCGGCCGGTGGCGCGCACCATCCGCTCCGGGATGAAGTTGCGCATCGTGCCCACGACGCGCGCGTACCCGGCGCCCACCCACCAGTGGCCGATGTCGATGATCGGCGCCCCGTATCCCTCGAGCGATGAAACGCGCAGGATCGATGGGTCGGCGGCGGGGTCCACCTGGCGGAGCGGGGTCTTCGGGTCGAGCCACTGCGAGTTCTGCTCGTACCCGTTGAAGATGAACGGGGTGCCGACGAACCCGCTGTCGATCAGCGACTTGGCGTAGCGGACCCCGGGGCTATAGCGGAACGTAAAGCCCAGTTTGGTCAGGCGTCCCTGACGTTTGGCCAGCTCCGCCGCCCCGCGGGTGTCCCGGAAATCAAAGGCCACGGGCTTTTCGCAGAGGACGTGCTTGCCCGCCAGGAGCGCCGCGCGCGCCAATTCGTGGTGGGTGTGCGAGGGCGTCACCACGTCGATGACATCGAGGTCGGGTCGGTCGACAACGGCCTTCCAGTCATCGGTGGGTTCCGGGATGTCGAAGTGCCGGGCGGCGTCCTGCGCCTTGGCCGGGTCGACGTCGCAGACCGCCACGACACGGCAGCGCGGATCGCGCAGCCACCCGGGGATGTGGGCGTGGCGGGCCCAGGCCCCCGCGCCGAGCACGCCGATTCTGAGGGGATGGTTTGCCATACGCGCCCTTTCTCTCCCCAGCGTGTTTCTGCCTGCTCACAGGGACGAGGCGCGCTGTCGGCGAAACCGGGCTGGACGGCACCGCACCGATCCGCGGCGCGGCACCCTCAAGCCGCTGGTGAGGGTCAGCGGCGGATCGTCCCGGACCGTGATCTCCCGCTGGAGATCGAGCGCACCCCCAAGGACTCGGCCCGTGGAGGAGCGTGTAACGATGCACCCAGTGCGTCTCGCCATCAAGGCACAGCGCATCATTGACGGCACCGGCCGCCCGCCGATCGAGCGGGGGGTGGTGCTGGTGGAGGGGGAGCGGATCACCGCGGTCGGCCGCGCGGCCGACCTCCCGATCCCGCAGGGGGCCGAGGTGATCGACTGCGGCGGGCAGACCCTGCTGCCGGGCCTCGTCGACGCGCACTCCCACGCCTCGATCGTCCCAGGCCTGGGGGACCAGATCGGCCAGCTTCGCCAGCCCCCGGTGCCGCAGCTGCTGCGGGCAATCCAGAACCTGCGCACCGACCTGCGGTCCGGCGTGACCACGATGCGGGTGGTGGGGGAGGAGCACTTTATCGACGTCGACCTGCGCGCGGCTATCGCCGGGGGAACACTCCCCGGCCCCCGGCTCCGGGTCGCCACCAGGCCGATCACCGCCCGCAACGGGCACGGCGCCGCCCTGACGTTCTCCGACGGGGAGGACGAGATCCGCAAGCACATCCGGGAAAACGTGGCCATGGGCGCCGACCTCATCAAGCTCTTCATGACCGGCGGCACGTCCAGCAAGGGGACGTCCACCCGCTGGTACGCCTACACGCCGCACGAGGTCCAGGTGGCGGTGGAGGAGGCGCACCGGAACAACAAGCCCGTCGCCGTCCATGCCCACGGAGGTCCGGGGGTGAAGATCTGCGTCGACGCAGGGGTCGACACGATTGAACACGGCAAGCTGTGCGACCCGGACGACTTCGTGGCCATGCGCAAGCGCGGCACCTGGCTGGTGACCAACAACGCGGTGAGTGGACATCCCGACGGCATCGAGAAGGGGGACGCTCACGAGCCGTCGATCATGGCCAAGCTTCGGGAAGCCCGCGCGAAGTCGCGGGAGACCTTCCGGTCCGTGCTGGAGAGCGGGGTCCGGTGGGCGCTCGGCACCGATTCGATGCACGGGCTGATGTGGTGGGAGATCGCCCAGGTCGTCGAGTGGGGGGCGGACCGACACGACGCCATCCTGGCCGCCACCCGCCGTGCCGCCGAGGCGATCGGACTGGCGGACGAGGTGGGCACTCTCGAACCCGGCAAGTTGGCCGACGTGATCAGCGTGGACGCCAACCCGCTCGAGGATATCGCCTGCCTGCGGTGCGTCGGTCTGATTCTTCAAGGCGGCCGCCGGCGGGATACGCTATCGGCCGAATAGCCAGGGGGTGGGCGGCACGGGCGGGCTCGATCGGCGGGGGGCACTCATCACGGGCGCGAGCCCGGGGGTCGGCCGGGCGGCGGCCACGCGCCTCGGCCCGGAGCGGATCGGCCGCGGTGGAGGGAAACGGTGAAGATCGTCTCGACCGAGGCGCGCTGCTACCGGGTGCCGCTGCCAGCACCGTGGGGAAGCGCGACGCATCGGATCACGCATCACGAGCTCATCATCACGCGGATCGCCACCGACGCCAAACTCGGTGGGGTCGGCTGGGCCTACACGATCGGCACCGGCGGCACGGCGGTCGCCGCTCTGCTCTCCGACTACCTGCTGCCCGGGATCGCGGGGCGCGACCCCGCACCGATCGCCCGGATCTGGCACGAGCTCTGGCAGGGCACGCACGACGCCGCCGGCGGGATCGCCCGGTTGGCCCTGGCCTCGCTCGACATCGCCCTGTGGGACCTCGCCGCCCGGGCCGCCGGCCGGCCGCTGGCT
>DATEHM010000328.1:0-14346 GCA_035279545.1 bacterium
GGGGAGGCGGGCGCGGAGGGCGGCAGCAGGACCGTCCGAGGCGGGACGTCATCCCGCACCCTGAGGAATACGGGAAACCGGAGGAGGCCGTCCCGGGTCCGCTCGGCGAACTCGACCTCGACCACCACCTCGGGCCGGACCCAGGTGGCCGGCTGCGGCGTGTCCGGCACCGGGGTGAACGGACACGCCTTGGCGATGAGCGGCTTCAGCCGGGCGCGCAGCGCCTGGAGGTCCACATCGGACAGTCCGCCTCCGGTTTGACCGATGTGCACGAGCGCCCCGGTCGCCGGATCGTACTGCCCCAGGACCAGCGCGCCAAACGACTCCCGCCGGTGCCCCTTCCCCCGCGTCATGCCGCCCACGACCGCATCCAGGGTGCGCCGCACCTTGATCTTCTGCCAATCCCGGCTCCGTGCCCCCGACCGGTAGGGGCTGCCGGCCCGCTTGGCCACGATCCCTTCCAGCCCGTGCTGCCGTGCCGCCTCGAAGAGCGTCATCCCCTCACCGTCAACCGCGTCGCTGCGGAGCATCCCGGCGGGCAGCACGATCGCCTCCAGCGCGGCGCGGCGCTCCGAGAGCGGGTGCGCGCGCAGATCGCGCCCGCGCCAGTACAGACAGTCGAACACCACGTAGATCACCGGCACCGCTTCCGCGGCCCGCCTCACGTCGGCCTCCGCGGTCAGATGCAGCCGCTGCTGCAACCGTGCAAAGCTCGGCTTCCCGCGGTCGTCGGGGGCGATGATCTCGCCGTCGAACACCGCATCATGCGCGAGCGCGGCGAGCGAGTCCGCGACCTCGGGAAACTGCGCGTTCACCCGGTTGAGCGTGCGGCTGTAGAGCGAGACCTCCTGGGTCGACCCGCGGCGGCGGACGAAGCCCAGAGCCCGGGCGCCGTCCCACTTCAGCTCGAAGAACCAGCCCGGGCGGCTGAACGGACGGTCAGCCGTCTCCGCCAGCATCGGCGGAAACGGCTCCGGAAACGGGTCCGCGGCGCCCCCTTCCGGGTCCGGGGCCTCACGTCGCGGCACCGCGTCATCCCGCGCCGGACCGGTCGCCGCCGTCCAGCGGGCGTCCTGGTCGGCGCGAACGGCTTCGATCGGCCGGCCGGTCTTGACCGAGCGCGTGCCCGACGGGGTGTACCCGGCCACGGCAAACGCATCCTTCCCCTTGAACAGCAACCAGTCGCGGCCGTTGTTCCGCTTGGTGCGGACGAAGTGGAACTCACCGCGCAGCTTCTCCCCGGAGAAGATCAGGGTGAGCTTCCCCCGGCGGAACGCCTCCGCCGGATCGCCCTCGATACAGGTGTACGTCCCGCGATCCCAGAGCATCACCGTTCCGGCGCCGTAGTTGCCGGGGGGGATGACCCCCTCAAACCCCCCGTACTCCAGCGGGTGATCCTCCACCAGCACGGCGAGGCGCTTGTCCGCGGGATCGAGCGACGGCCCCTTGGGGACCGCCCACGACCGAAAGACCCCCTCCATCTCAAGACGCAGATCCCAGTGGACGCTGCGGGCGTGGTGCTCCTGCACCACGAACCTGGGCGGCCCACCCGCGGTGCCGACGGCGCCCTGGGGCTCCGGGGTCTGCGAGAAACTGCGCTTCCGGCGGTAATCTTCGAGGCCCACGGGCTAATCGTACCAAAACTGGAGCGCGGGGGGCCGCCCGCGCGGATCGCCTCGCGGCACCCCCCGCCCCCGCGCCTCCGCGAGGCTAGGGGGAACCCGTGCCCATGAGGTTCATCAGGGCGCACGCGTAGGCGACCGCTTCGGGGCCGGTCTCGTGGGTGAAGTAGCAAAAGATCGGACGGAGCTCCGCGGCCCCCCGGAGGTGCTCGGCCCACCCCTCCAGCTGCGCCTGCGTGTACTCCATCCGGTGCAGCCGATAGTAGCCGAACGGCGCGGTGTGCACGAGGGGCTCGCAGGACTGCTCGTCCTCTGCGATGCACAGCGCCACGCGATGGCGGCGCAGCAGATCGTAGGTAGCCTCGGCGTGCCAGGTGGCGTGGCGGAACTCGATCGCCACGTACGGGAGCGGGCGGAGGGTGGCGAGGAAGCTCTCCAGTAGGGGCAGGTCCTGGCGAAACGAGGGGGGCAACTGGAAGAGCACCGGGCCGAGCCGATCGCCGAGCTCGGTCACGCGCTCGTGCAGCCACCGAACGTCCTCGTCCACATCGCGCAGCCGCTTGATGTGCGTGATCCGCCGGTGCGCCTTGATCGCGAACCGGAAGGAGGGCGGCGTCTGCCCCCGCCAGTCCTCGAGCATCTTGCTCGTGGGCATGCGGTAGAACGACACGTTGATCTCTACGGTAGGGAGATGCTCCGCGTAGAAGCCGAGCATGCGCTCCTGTCGCAGGTCGGCGGGGTAGAACCCACCCTTCCACTCGGCGAAGGCGAACCCCGAGGTCCCGGCCAGGATCCGCGGACCCGGGTCGGGGGTCGGCGCCAGCGACGGGTCCGGCGCGTCCGCCCCGTGCGGGCTCACTCAGCACCCCGAAAGAGCGCCTCGTCGCCGCGGCGCTCCACCCGCGTCGTCCCCCACGCGGTCACGCCCACGTCCGGGGGCAGGCCGCGCAGGCGGGCCGCCCCGTCGGCGGTGTCCCGTAGATCTTCCCCCCGCTGGTGTTGGCCCGGATCGCCCCCGGGAGAAACGCCTCGCGCGCGGCCGCATTGAACCACCGGTCCAGGGGTGCAAGCCAGCCGGCCGCCACCATCGGGGCCGGCCAGATCGCGTCGGTCGAGATCACGTCCACCGACGGGTCCTTCGCCGCGAACAGCGTCACGTACCGATTGTACTGCTCGCCCGAGGTCCCGGGCGGCAACCTGGAGCTCGACGTGGATGCCCGGGTTCTGGCGCTCAAACTGGGCCACCAGCGCGCGGTACACATCCGACACGGCCGGGCCGCCCGGGGCCGGGGTCGACCAGGTGATGGTCACCGGGGCCGGGGCCTGACCCGGATCACCGCCATCATCACGGCCGCTGCCGCGGAGGCGGCCAACATGCGTGCGCTCATCGTTCCCCTCCGTCCGCCGACGTTTCCCTTCCTATTCGACGGCACGCCGCGCGCCCCCCGGCCGCCGGGGGAACCGTTTCGGTCGGTGGGAAGCGAAAGATCGCCCGCGGGGAGGAGGGTGGCGCTCCCTCTTGCTCAACCGATCTGGGGGGGTCCCTAGCCTTCGATCCGGAGCAGCAGCCCGCGCTCCCGTGCCACGTGCATCACGAAGGCAAACACCGCCCCCGCCACGACGAACAGCACGGCGTTCTCACCGAGCGCCCACGCCGCCCGGGCCCAACTGACCCCGCCGCCGCTCAGCACCGTGCGCATGCCTTCGAAGGCGTGGGTGGTGGGCAGGGCCAGGGCGACGGGCCGGAGGAGGACCGGAAGGACGGCCACGGGATAGAACACCGCCGAGAACGGCTGGAAGAGGAAGGGGATGGCCCAGGCCAGCGTCTCGGCCCCCTGACCAAACCGCAGGATCATCGCGATGGTAATGACGCCGATGCCCCAGGCGGAGAGGAGGAGGTTGAGGACAAACGGGATCAGCGCAAGACCGTACTGGAAGATGTTGAAGGTGTACAGGGCGAGGGCGAGGACGGCGAGGAGCAGCCCCGTCACGATCACCTTCATCACCCCGAGCAGCAACATCGCCAGGATGAACTCCAGCGCGCTGATCGGGCTGACGAACACGTTGATCAGATTTCTCGTCCAGATGTCTTCCAGGAAGGAGATCGAGATCGCCTGCTGGGCTCGGAAGAAGATGTCCCAGAGGATCATGCCGCCGAGCAGGAAGGCGATGGCGAGCGCCCCGCCACCGCGCAGCCGTCCGATGTAGAGGCTGACGAATCCCCAGACGAGCAGGTCCATCACCGGCCAGTAGATGATCTCGAGCATCCGGATCATGCTGCGCCGGTAGAGGTACAGCTGCCGGAGGAGCAGGGCGGTGACGCGCTCGGCGCTCAGCTCGCTCACGGCGCCACTCCGCCGCGGGCCACGTCCAGAAACATCTCCTCCAGGGTGGCCCGGGCGAACCGCCGCAGCACCTCCCCCGGCGGGCCGTCCGCGATCAACCGCCCGCGGTGGAGGAAGAGGATCCGGTCGCTCAACCGCTCCACCTCCTGCATGTTGTGCGAGGTGTAGAAGAGCGTCATCCGGCGCTCGGCGCGGATCCGGCGCAGGCCGTCGCGGACGCGTTCGGCGCTGTCGGGGTCCAAGCTGGCCGTCGGCTCGTCGAGGAAAAGGACCTCGGGATCGTTGAGCAGCGCCTTCACCAGCCCCAGGCGCGTCGCCTCGCCCGAGGAGAGGCGCCCGGTGGCGCGCGCACGCAACTCCTCCAGCCCGAACCGATCCAGGAGCCCCTCGATGCGCCGGCGGGCGTCGCGCACCCCGTACAACCGTGCGAACACCGTCAGGTTCTCGCCCACCGTCAGGTTCCCCGGCAGCGAGACGTAGGGCGAAGTGAAGTTCACCCGCGCGAGAATCCGCCGCCGCTCCTGCGGCATCGGCAACCCCAACACCCGCACCTCACCTGAGGTGGGCAGCAGGAGGCCGAGCAACATCGCGAGCGTCGTCGTCTTCCCGGCGCCGTTGGGACCCAGGAACCCCACGATCGCGCCGGGGTCGACGCGGAACGAGAGGTCCTCCACAACCTCGATCGACGCGTACCGCTTCGTGAGATGCAGGACCTCGATCGCCGGGACCGCGATGGATCCGCGTGACTCCAGCATGACGACATTATACACTCTTGGCTGGAGTGGACTTCTTCACCGAATCGATGCGCAGGGACGGTGGCTCGTGGTTCAGGCGCTGGCGCTGGACGCGGCTCTCGCCATGGACGACGTCATCGGGGTCGCCGCGGCCGCCCGGGTGGCGGAGGACGCGGGGTTCGCCGCGCTCTGGGCCAATGAGACGAAGCGCAACCCGTTCATCCAGCTGGCGCTGGCCGCCCCCGCGACCACGCGTCTCCTGCTGGGCACCGGCGTCGCCATCGCGTTTCCCCGCAGCCCCACGGTGATGGCGCACCTCGCCTGGGACCTGGCCCTGCTGTCCGGGGGCCGCTTCATCCTGGGCCTTGGGACGCAGGTCCGGGCGCACATCCAGCGGCGGTTCGGCGCACCGTGGGATCCGCCGGTGCCGAAGCTGCGTGAGTATCTGGAGGCGGTGCGGGCGGTCTGGCGCTCGTGGCAGGACCAGGTCCCGCTGCGGATGGCGGGCCGGTTCTATCGGTTGAGCCTGATGACCCCGTTCTTCAACCCGGGGCCGATCGCACATCCGGAGATCCCAATCTACATCGCGGGGGTGAACCCCCTGCTCTGCCGCCTGAGCGGGGAAACCGCGCAGGGGTTCCACGTCCATCCGTTCCACACGGTGGCATACCTGCGATCGGTGGTGCTGCCGAACATCGCCCGCGGCCGCGAGGTCCGGTTCCGCCCCCGCGATGCCGTCCAGCTCTACGCCCCGGTCTTCGTCGCGCCCGGCGATACCCCCGCGGAGGTGCGGGAGGCCACGGAGCGTGCCCGCGGGGAGATCGCCTTCTACGCCGCCACGCCATCGTACCGGATCGTGCCGCACACCCACGGGTGGGACGACGTCGCCGCGCGCCTGCAGCAGCTCGCGGCGCAGCGCCGCTGGGGCGAACTGGCCGGTCAAGTCCCCGAAGCGATGCTCGACGCCGTGCTCATCCGCGGCTCGTGGGAGGAGATCGGGCATCAGCTGCGCAGCCGTTATGCCGGGGTGCTGGACCGGGTGGCCTGCTACCGCCCCTTCACCATCGCCGAGCTCCCCGGCTGGCGGCGGCTCGCCGCGGCGTTTCACGCCGGCTGATGGCGTCCACCCCCGGGGGGGCGAGGTGAGGCGCGGCCGCCCGCCGGTGTGCCGATGAAGCCCCACCCCCTGCTCCGCGGACAGGTGTACGCGCTCGCCGCGATGGCGATCTGGAGCACGAACTTCATGATCGGCCGCCTCCTGCGGGACGCGGTCACGCCGGGCACTATCGCCGCGGTCCGCGCCCTCGTGGCCGGCGTCCCGTTGGCCGCATGGCTGCTGGCCACCCAGGGCCGTCCACGGCCCGGGCGCCCGGTGATCCGACGCCTGATCGTCCTCGGGTTCCTCGGGATCTTCATGAGCCAGTACCTGACCTACCTCGGGCTCCACTGGAGCCTGGCGACCAATGCGATCATTCTCAACGCGGCCAGCCCGATCGTCACTGCGAGTCTGGCCATCGCCGCCGGGCTCTTCGTCTTCTCGCGGCTGCTGTTCGTGGGGCTGGCGGTCTCGACGGTCGGGGCGGCGCTGGTCACGTGGCTCGGGGTGTCGGCCGGCGCCGAGGCGCGTCTGGATCCCGGCGCGCTGTTCATCATCGCCAGCATGGTCACCTGGGGATTCTACAACCTCGGGGTGCAGCGGCTGAGCGACGACCTGCCCCCGCTGTGGATCACCGCGGGGGCGATGCTCGCGGGGTTTCCCTTCCTCCTCGGGGCGATCGCGGTGGAGCACCCGCCGCATCTCGCCGCGTCGGTGCGCGCCCACCTGCCCATCCTGATCTACCTGGCGATCGGCCCGTCGGCGGTGGCCTACGCCTGCTGGAACGCGGCGGTGCGGGATCTTGGGGCCGGCTACGCGATGATGTTCAATAATCTGCTGCCGATCTTCGGGATGGCCCTCGGCAGCCTGGTGCTCCACGAGGCGGTGACCATCGTGCAGTTCCTCGCCTCGGGCCTGATCATCGCCGGCATCGTGATCGCCTACCGCGCGCTCCCCATCCGGTCGACCACAGATGCCGGTGGACCGTGAGGCCCCGCGACCCAGGATGAGATCGGCGGTCCTCCCGCGTATACTCTCGGCGACGTGTCCACCATCACCTTTCAGGCGGTGACGAAGCGGTACCCGGGGGCGGAGCGGGCGGCCGTCGATTCCGTGACGTTCGAGATCCCGGAGGGCACCGTCTGCATGCTGCTCGGGACCTCCGGCTCCGGGAAGACGACGCTGCTGCGCATGGTCAACCGCCTGATCGAGCCGACGTCCGGCACGATCCATGTCGACGGGCGCAATATCCTCGCAGAGAATCCGATTCTGCTGCGGCGCCGGATTGGCTACGTCATCCAGCAGGTCGGGCTATTTCCGCACATGACCATCGCGGAGAACATCCGCATCACCGCCGAGATCGCCGGGTGGTCTCGGGAGCGGATGGCCGGCCGGGTGGATGAGCTCCTTCGCCTCGTCGGTCTCGATCCCCCCGAATACCGCACCCGGTTTCCCCGCCAGCTCTCCGGCGGCGAGCAGCAACGGGTGGGGTTGGCGCGGGCCCTGGCGACCGACCCGGGGATCCTGCTGATGGATGAGCCCTTCGGGGCCCTGGATGCAATCACCCGGACGCGGATGCAGGAGGAGCTTCGCCACATTCAGCGCGGCGTGCGCAAGACGATCCTCTTCGTCACCCACGACGTCGAGGAGGCGTTCCGGCTCGGCGAACAGATCGCCGTCCTGGCGGAGGGACGGCTCGTGCAGTTGGGGACGCCGATCGAGCTCCTGGCGCGACCCGCCAACGACTTCGTGCGCCGCCTCGTCGGCGCCGACAGCATCCTCCGCCAACTGCAGTACCTGCCGGTGACGATGGCGCTCGAACCCGGCGGGGATCCGGCGCCCGCGGCCGCGGAGCCCGAGGGTGAGCGCTTCCTCGCCGACGCCACCCTGCTTCAGGCGCTGCTCGCGCTTCTCAAGACCGAGGAGCCGGCGATCGACATCTACGATGGCCGCGCGGGGCGGCGGCTCGGGCGCGTAACCTTGTCCAGCATCACCCGCGAGATCGCCAGGGCCCGGACCGCCGACGCCTCCTCTCCCGGGACGCCGCCCGCTGCGGCGCCAGGCCGCTCCAGCGCCTCCCCCTGAGCCGGACGATGCACTTTCTGCTCGACCCGCACAGCTACGATCTGACCGACTCCGGGAGCATCCCGATCCTCCTAGTCCAGCACCTGGTCATCGTCGGCACGAGCATGGGGATCGCCATGGTGATCGCGCTGCCGCTGGGCGTCCTGATCGCACGCCGCCGGCGCCTGTACCTGCCGGTGATCACGGTCGCCGGGTTCCTCTATACCATCCCCGGGCTGGCCCTGCTCGCCTTCCTCGTCCCCCTCACCGGCCTCACATCGACGACGATCATCGTCCCGCTCGTGCTCTACGCGCAACTGGTCTTGATCCGCAACACCGTCGCCGCGGTCAACAGCGTCGACCCCGTCCTGCTGGAGATCGGTCGCGCGATGGGGATGAACCGGGCGCAGATGTTCTGGCGGATCACGCTGCCCCTCGCGCTGCCGATCGTCGTGGCGGGGATTCGCGTGGCCACCGTGACGACCTTCGGCATCGCCTCGCTGGCCGCCCTCGTCGGGGCCGGCGGTTTGGGCGACATCATCTTCTCCAGCATTCAGAACACCAACTACGATCAGGTGCTCGGCGGAGGAATCGTGATCGGCGTGGTCGCCGTCCTGGCCGATCTGGCCCTGCTCGGCCTGCAGACCGCTCTCAACCGGGGGCGGGGGCCGATCGCGACCGCCTGAGGAGGAGTCCATGGCGCAGCGCCTGCTCGCGTTCGTCACCGCTCCCGCCAACGGCTTCTTGGCCCACACCCTCGCCTATCTCGACCTCTGCGCCGCCGCCGTCGTGCTGGCGGCCCTGATCGGCGTGACCCTCGGCGTCGCCGTGGCCCGCCGCCCTCTGCTGGCGTTTCTCGCGGTCAACCTCAGCGGCCTGATGCGTGCCGTCCCGGTCATCGTCTTCTTGACGCTGGCGCTTCCGTACTTGGGGCTGGGCTTCGCCCCCGCCCTGGTTGCGCTCACGGTCCTGGGGGTCCCGCCGATTCTCCTGAACACCTACACGGGCATCCGCGGGATCGATCCGGTGATCGTCGACGCGGCGCGGGGGGTGGGGATGACCCCGGGACAGATCGTCACGCGGATTCACACACCCCTCGTCCTTCCGGTTCTGGCCGCGGGGGTGCGGACGGCCGCGGTCCAGATCGTCGCGACGGCCACGCTCGCCGCGATCATCGGCGCTGGCGGATACGGTGACTACATCTTGGCGGGACTGTATCAGGTGGACATGGTCCAGATTCTGGCCGGGGCGATCCCGGTTGCCGTCCTGGCGCTCATGTTAGAATTGGGCCTGGGGTGGGTGCAGCGCGCCGCCACCCCCGCAGGCCTGCGCGCCTTGTCCGGCGCCGACGTCACACCCTGAAAGGAGTCGGGAAGCGGTCCGCATCAGCGCTATGCTCAGACGAAACCAGAGGGGGATGATCGGCGATGCGCACGCGTGAAGAACTCTCGTGGGTCAAATTCGTGTCCCTATGCGTCGTCAGCCTCATGATCGTCCTGGCGACGGGGGGGATCGGCTCCGGCGCCAGCCCGTCCGGCAACAGCAAGATCCACCTCACGGTCGGCGGCAAGCTCGACACCGAAGCCCAGCTGCTCACCAAAATCTACGTCCTGCTCCTCCGGCACGCCGGGTTCACGGTCACGGAGAAGGCGCGGCTGGGCACAAACGATATCGTGCACAATGCCCTCGTCAGCGGGCAGATCGATCTCTACCCCGAGTTCACCGCCACGGGCCTCGCCCGGTTGAAGCTCAAGACGACCCGCGATGCCGAAAAGGACTACCAGCAGGTGAAGGCGGGGTACGAGAAGCAGTTCCACGTCACCTGGCTCGACAAAGCTCCCCTCGACGACACGTACGGAGTCTGCACCACGCAGAAGAAAGCCGACGAGCTGCACGTGACGAAGATCTCGCAGCTCGCCCCCGTCGCCCCGAAGGCCACCGTCGCCACGCCCCCCGACGGGACCAGCGACCCGAACGTCCTCCCGGGCATGAAGTCGACCTACGGCTTCACCTTCGGCCAGGTTCAGGTGTTGCAGGAACCCCTGACGTTCGAGGCGGTGATGCGGGGGAAGGCCGAATTCAACATCTGCTACACCACGATCGCCTTGATCGCGAAGAACCATTTCGTCCTCCTCGCGGACGACAAGAACCTCTTCCCGATCTACCTTCCGGCCCCCATCGTGCGCGACGACACACTCGCGAAGGCCCCGGACATCGCCCCGGCATTGAACCGGGTCGCCCCCAAGCTGACCACCGAGGTCAGCCAGCAGCTCCAGCTGCAGGTGGTGAACGGGAAGTCGGTGACGGAGGTCGCGACGGGCTGGCTGAAAGGTCAGGGGTTACTGTAAGGCTTCCAAAAACGCGCAGGAGCATCGGCGCGACCCTCTCCGGCGTATGCGTCGGAGAGGGTCGCGATGCTTAGGGCGGGGGACGGCGCGTGCCCCCGCCCCTGTATCCGCCGAAGATGGCGTGCCCGGCACGCATCCAGAAGCAGTCCACCACCGGAAATCCCGCGCCGCGAAGCCAGTCGAGCTGGTCGATCAGGCGCGAAGGCTGATCGACCGGGTCGGGGGTGTCGAGGCGATAGTAGTTCCATCGACCCGCCGTGAACTGTTCGAGCGCGCTCAGGCCTCCGCTCCTCCCGGCGCTCTGATCCCGCACCGCCTCATCCCACTGAGCGGCGAACAGCCCGGCGGCCCGCGGCCCGGCCGCTTCCACCAGGTCCGCGATGAGCAGGGCGCCCCCGCTCTCCAGGCGCACCGCCAGGTCGGCGAACAGCGCCCGCTTACCCTCCGCGGAGAGATGATGGACGACCAGCGAGGACACCACGCACCGGAGCGGTCCCGGCAGCGTGCGTCGCCAGTCCACACGCGCCAGCTCGAAGTGACGGATCTCCACGCGCGGAGCGAAGGGGGCGAGGCGGACGCGGGCTCGTTCGCGCATCGCCGCGGAGCCGTCGAGGGCCAAATAGCGGCACCGGGGAAACCGCTCGAGCACCAAGGAGGCGAGCGTCCCGTCGCCGGCACCCAGCTCGGCCATGGTGAACTCCTCGTCCGAGCCGGCGGGGATCAGACCGCGAATCGCCGCCAACTGCTCGGCGCGGGCGGGCACGATAACCTCCCCGAGCTCGGCGAAGCGTTCCGAGTCCGCCTCGGTCCATCGCGTGGGGTCGTTGCGCTCACCGGCGGCGCCCATGCCCCCTCGCGCTGCGCCGGCCCGGCCTACCCGCCCGACTTCTTCCGCGCGTAGTACCGGCGCGCTTTCGCGCGGTTGCCGCACCCCCGCATGGTGCACCAGCGCCGGCTGTGGTTGCGGCTGGTATCGAAGAACAACCAGTCGCAGTTTTCTTGCCCGCACCGCCCCACGCGGCTCGCTTCATCCGACACCAGCAGTTCGGCCGCCGACCGCGCGACCGGCCAGACCATCCGGTCGAGCGCGTCGTCGACCGCCCACTCCCACGCATAGTCCTCGCCCTGCGGGGAAACGCGCAGGTGGGCGAAGGCGCGCGGCAGGGCCGCGTTCAGCACGGCGAGGTCAGCGCGGTCGGGGGCCCGCCCCTCGCAGCCGGCCGCGAAGATCCGGTAGATCGTCTCGCGCAGCGCCACGGCGTCCGCGAGGGCCTTTGCCGCCTCTTCGGGGCGCCGCAGCCCCGCCTGGGCGAGGCGCCGCGCCTCCGGGTCGGTCAGCACGCCCGCCTGCCTGCCCCAGGCCACCAAATCCCGGTAGCTCAAGAGGCGCTCGTCCGGACGGGCGCGCGAACCGTTCAGCGTATTGACAAAATCCAAGCACAGGCGGCCTCCAACGAACTCGAACTTCGTTTCCCGGCCGGCCTCCAATCCCATCGCCGCCCCCGGCGCGACCCCATCCGGGGCCGCGTCCCCTCGCGGGCTATAACCTTCATAAATCACTTGACAGGTTATAGCGGTTCGTGTATCATCGTGACTAGCAAATGCAGTATAGCAGGTTAGATGAGATCGCGCAAGCGGCCGGCCCGATCGTCTCGGCGGCGGCCGGATCTGGGAGGTGAGCCCGGTGATGGTAGATCTGAACTCCGCGCGCACCAGGGATTCGATGGTGACGGAGATCCCCCTGATCACGTCAAAAACGACGGTGGCGACCGCGCTGAAGCTGCTTCGCGAGCACAAGGTCCCCGCCCTACCGGTGATGGCGGAGGAGGGGCTGCTCGGCCTGGTCGATGAGAAGGCCCTGCTGCGGCTTACGCCATCCGAGGCCACGACCCTCGACGTCTATGAGTTGCGTGAGATCCTGGACAGAATGACGGTGGGGCGCCTGGCGGTTCCGGCGAAAGTCACCCTCCGGCCGGATGATCCGCTTGATCTGGCGGCGGCGCTGATGGTGCGCGGGGACCTCGATGTGGTCCCCGTGGTGGACGACGGGTGGTTCGTCGGGCTGCTCACCTGGAGCGGGCTCCTGGCGGCGATGATCGGCGAAACGGCGGCAATCGCCGGCCCGGCCGCGTAGCGTCACGTTCGACTTCACGATCAACGGAGGGATGACCATGTGGTACAGCGTCGACACTTACCAGGTCCTCACCCAGGACCGGATATCCGAGAAGCTGCGCGAGGCGGCCCGGGATCGCCGGGCCAGGGAATTCGCTCCCCCAAAGGCCCGGGGCCAGGCGAACCGTACCCCGCAGGGGGCCGCGGCCGGGAGGTCGCTCTTCGCCGCAGTCCGCGCCCTCCTGTCGAGGAGAGCCGGCGGATCGCAACGAATGAGTTCGGGCCGCTGCGCGTAGAGGCGAGCCGACGATGGGAAGCGTGGTCAACCTGCTCCTGGAGTGGATGGATCATACGTTCGTGCAGGAAGGCTGGCATGTCTCCCTGCTCGACTCGATCACGGGGGTCTCCGCCGCGCAGGCGGCGTGGGTCCCCGCCCGGGAGCGCAACTCGATCTGGAAGATCGTCGAACACGTCGCTCTGTGGAAAGAAGAAGGCGCGCGCCGCATCCTGGCCCAGCCTCCTCGACCGGCGGGGTGGGAGCAGGGCTACGATTGGCGCGAGATCGGACCGGTTTCGGAGGAGCGGTGGCAGACGGCGGGTAAGCGCCTGCGCGATGCCCACGCGGCGGTCAAAGCGGCGCTGGCAAAGCGGTCCGATGCGGACCTGCAGGTACCGGCGCCGGGCTCCGCGCTGCCGATCGCGGCCACGGTCCGGGGGCTGATCCTGCACGACAGCTACCACTGCGGCCAGATCTGTTACCTCAGGGCACTGGCGGGGAATCCAGCGAAAATCTGGTGAGCCGATCGCGTTTCTGCGGGTCGGGCCGAAGGGAATGGTGATCGGCCTTCGGCGGATCATCATCTCCCGCAGGCTGGCGAGGGTTCCGCCACCCTGGCGGTGCCGTCGCATGGCTTGATAAGGATGCGGAACCAGACGGTCCCCAGCCTCCGCTTGTGAGCGACGGTTCCAGCTGGCTCGGCGAGGCCCTGATCTCCCCGGCTCTCACCCGGACGGCTCTGTGACGAGCGTCACACTCCCGAGGTGCGGTGGGCCATGGTCCCGTTCCCGCCGGTCCCCCATGCTGGGACCATCCCAAAAAGAAAGGAGGGAGCGACAATGCGGAACACTCTGATAGCTCTGGCTCTGGGGGTGGCGGTGCTTCTCCCGGCGGCAACCGCGTTTGCCGAGAGTGAAAAGGCGGGAGGCGATCACGAGACCGCCGCGACGTCAACCGTGGCCCAAGGTGACTCGATGAACCTTGGCGTGGTGGCGGGGTCCGATCAAGCCTCGCAGGCGCCCTACTTCAACCTGCGGCTGGACAACCGTGAGAACTAGCCCGTAGCGCGCTGCCGGTCGTCTCACGTGAGGGCGGCTGGCAGCGCGGCTCATTTTGCCTTCGCAATCGGGATTGGCCGTGCCGGTCTCTCGCGGGTATCGATCATTCGCTCTCGGCCTCGGGATGACATGCCTTTCGCTCAAGCCTTCGGGAACGGGTCGAGTTTGAAGCTGTGATATATCGCGGGCGACGGCTCCTGGATCGGTCTGTGCATCACGGGATTCTTCCTCGCCGCCTTTCTCGGCGGACGACTGCACCCTGACGTTATCAAATGGGCCCGCTTCACGCCGGGCTGATCTCGCCTGCCGGCAGGGGCCGGACGCCGCGCGGCATCACGCTGCTGGAACCGATCCTCGCGGATTCTCCGATTTACGGAGCCGCCGAAATGCCCCCTGGCCTGCGGCGGGGAGATCCAGCGCCGTATCCGGCGGTACGGACGCGAGGCAGGGCTGTACAAGTTCAGATAGATGCGAAAGACCCTGACTGAGGGTGGTGCGCAGCAAGAAATGGTACCAGCCCCTGGGGGATGGCTATACTGGCCGCATGTACATCCACCCGGCCTTGCTGCCTCGTGCGACGAAGATCCGGGTCTCGCCCTCGCTCTCTCGCGAGGCCCAACCGGCGGCTGGGGTGGAATGGAGTACTCCCTCCGCCATGGGCGCAACGCGAAGTTAACCTAGCGGCATTTT
>DATEHM010000329.1:0-8559 GCA_035279545.1 bacterium
TCCATCGTAACAGCCCCAGGACCGCCGCGAGGTAGAGGAGGATCGCCCCCCCCACCTGCGCGTGGACCGCCGGGTCGAGCGGCGTGCTGGTGGTCAGTTGCTCGGCGACCGCCGCCGCGTCGATGCTCGGTGCGGGCCCCCGGCCGAGCACCTCATCCCACATGCGTAGACGCCCCTCCCATTCCAGCACCGGGGGCCGCCACGGATCGAATCCCCAGATCGTCACCTCACCCGCGCCCGCGGCGCGGGCGGCGATCACGGAGACCCCGCCGTCCAGGACCTGGCGGGCCCCGGCCCGGGGGATCAGCGCGGTCGCGGCAAACGGGGCCGGCGGGAACACGCCGCCGTACCGCGCGGCCAGCGCGACCGGGGGAATGATCCGGCCCTCCCCCACTCCGGCCGGGAGAACCGGGTCGAGGAACGCCAGCTGCCGGGTCGCCGGTCCGGCGATCAGCAGGAGGCGTCCCCCCAGACGCACCCACGTGAGCAGCGCCTGTTGCTGGGCGCTGTCGAGCAGGGCCGGATCGAGGCTGCGGATCACGAGCAGATCGACCGCAGCGTACTCTTGAAAGCTGTGCGGGAGCGCGTCTGCCGTGACATATCCGACCGCGACGCGACCGGGCAGGAGGTGGAGCGCGGCGAGACCGGCGCGGTCCTCGGACAGCGCCACCAGCACGCGGTCGCCGACCTGGTGCGGCAGGATGGCCACCACGGTCTCGAGGACCGGGTCCCCGTTGATGGCAATCCGGATCCGTAGCGGGCGTCGGGGATCGCGGATCGTCACCGGGGCCCGGATCACCTGCGCCGCCCCGGCCACGGACTCAAAGGGGACGACGGTTGAGGTGAGGACCCGGCCGACCTCGGGCCCGAGCGCCGGGGCGTCCACGACGAGTTCGGCGTGGCCCGAGCGCGGCAGCGGCGGCACCACCACCTGGAGAGGCACCGTCACCCCGAGTTTGACGATCCCGTCAAATCCCAGCCGAACCTGCAGGCCCGCCGCCGCCGCGGAGGCCGGCACGGGCACCAGAAACCAGAGGGCGCAAAGCCCAGCCAGGGCACGGCCGCCCCGCCACGCCCTCGCCCATCCGATGCGGCTATGAGGCTTTCTTACCGTCACCCGAACTCGACGCGGTGGAGGAGGGCGTCGTCGAGGATGAGGAAGATCCCGTGTCCGATCCGCTCGAGGACGCCTTGGCGGGGGCGGGGGCCTTGCTTTCCCCGTCGGCCTGGGTGGGGATTTTGCGGTTGTCGGTGACATAGAAACCCGACCCCTTGAAAATGAGGGCGGGCACGGAAAACACGCGGCGCACCGGCCCCTTGCAGCGCTCGCAGCGCTCGACGGTTTCGCCTACCGCGTGGACGACCTCAAACTCGTGGTGACAGCGCGTACACCGATACTCATACGTTGGCACGATCTCACCTCTGCGGCTCAAACGCAGAAAGCGGCCCCGCCCGCGATCGAAGCGGGGCCGGATGCGTTCCTGCGCCTATTGTGGCGCCGGATCCGTACGGCTGTCAAGTTGACGGTACATGAAAACCGTGGCGTCGAGGGTACCCGAGGCACTTTGGGCAGACCGGGGGATGGCGCCGGCTCGAACGTCGCCGAGGCCGGCGTAGAGATATTCGGCCGCGTCGCCGGGGCGGGTGTCGAGGACCAGGAGCGTCCGGCCCGCGTCGCGGCCGGCCCGCTCGACCGCCAGCATCAGGGCGCGCCCGATGCCCGGCGCCGGGCCTGGCGGCGCACGAGGAGCTTCATCACCTCGGCGCGGTGCCGGGCGTTCGGCATGGCCGCGAGTTCGAGTTGGACGGCCCCCTGCCCGATGCCGCCGTGCACCGCCGCGAGGACGAGGCGCGTCCCGCCCGCCACCCCCGCCGCCACGCTCATCCAGTAGGCGCGGACATCTTCCTCCGCCAGCGGCGACAGAAACCCCACCGACGCGCCGCCTTCCACCGCGTCGCGCAGGAGCGTGATCAGCTGCACCAGGTGGGCACACACCTGGTCCGCGGAGAGGCTCTGGATCTCGTCCATGTGCGGCACCCCGGCCGGACGTCCTCCCGTCGGTTCAGAGGAGGGCGCCATCCGGAAAGCGGCGGCGGTGCAGGGGGCGGTGGTGCGCGACCACGTGGCCTCTCAGCAGACGCTGTACTTCCCTTGGGCCAACTCCCGGCAGAAGACCTGAATCCCGGCCAACTCGCGATCCAGCACCTCGCCGACCCGACGCTCGACGGCGGCCTTGCGCGCGCCCTTGGCGAGGATGATCTGGGCGGCGGCGACCGGCTCATCGATCGGCTTGCCGATCTGGCTGACCATCCAGACGTACGCCTCGCGGACACCCTCCACCTCTTCGAACACCTTCTGGGCCACCTGATGGGTGAAGATCGAGTAGATCTTCCCCACGTGGGAAACGGGGTTCTTGCCGGCGGCCGCCTCGGTGCCCATCGGTCGGTTGATCGCGATGACGCCGTTGACCTTGTTGCCGCGGCCGATCTGGCCGCTGTCCCCGGACTCGGCGGAGGTGCCGAGCACCGAGAGGTAGATCCCCCCCACCCCCCGCCCCGGCTCGTCGAGCGTGTTCAGATCGAAGCGGATCTTCTCCATCGTGGTGCGCCGCGCGAGGAAGGAGGTGACGGCATCGTAGAGCTGTTGCTTGCGACGAAAATAGTGGTCCTCGCTCTCGATGAACCGATCGACGAACGCCACGGCCGCCGTGAGGTGCAGCTCCCGCCCCTGCCGCACGCCCATTACCTTGACGTCTTCGCCCGCCTCCGGAAACTCTTCCTTGAAGGTGCGGGAGTTGACGAACTGCTCGGTTTCGCGCACAAGCCGCTCCGTTTCGGTCATCGGCCAATACCCCACCGCCGCCGAGGTATCGTTGGCGCCCATGATGCTCCGGCTGAAGATGTCGACGAGCTCGGCCGACCCCGGCTTGATCTCCAGCTGGTAGGAGACGTGGGGACCGTCGAGGGTGTCCGGTCCGCCCGGATCCACGAACCGGAGGTTCTCCCGCAGCCAGTTCTTGGCGGTCGTGATGGCCAGCTCGCGGATCGGCACCACCCGACCGTTCAGTCCCTCGGTCGCCCGATCGCCGAAGATGAGCTTCATCGGCTCGCGGATCACCCCGCCGCCGAACCTGACCTCGGCATCGCCGGCGACCAGGAAGGCTTTGTCGATGTTGTGGTGGAGGATCCGGCCGAACTGGCTCAGATACTCCCGGCTGAGCTCGACCGACACCCGATCCATAATCGCGTCACAGATCGAGTCGGGATGGCCGATCCCCTTGCGCTCGACTATCTCGACCTGCAGGTCACCCACCGGAACTCCCGGCAAGGTCTCTACCCGAATATTCCGCATCCCGATTGTCCTCCGATCGCTCGCCCCCGATCCATCCCGCATCGGTGCGACGGGGAACGCGTCACAGGCAGGCGTTCTTCGCGACCCGTCGGTGATCTCCTGCGCGCCGTCCCGTTCGCGCTACCGGAGCGGGGCCCTCGCGAACACCCTGACCAGCGCCACGCCGCAGGCAAACCCCCCGACGTGGGCCCACCAGGCGACGCCGCCGGCTTGGGGCACGCCGAGCGACGCCAGGCCGGAGAAGAGTTGGATGAAGATCCACAGCGGCAGAAACAGGACCGCGGGCACCCACACAAACCGCAAGAAAAGCAGCAGCCAGATGACCAGTTGCACCCGCGCCATCGGATACAGCACCAGGTACGCGCCGAGCACCCCGGCGATAGCACCGCTGGCGCCGATCGTCGGCTCGGCGGACAGGGGGTTCGCCAGGATGTGTACAAGGTTGGCGACCACCCCGCAGACCAGGTAGAACACGATGAAGGGGCCGTGGCCCATGGCATCCTCGACGTTGTCGCCGAAGATCCAGAGGAACAGCATGTTGCCCAAGATATGCCCCCAGCCGCCGTGCAGGAACAGGCTGGCGACCAACCGCACCGGGAGCGCGGCGGGTATCGGGGGGATCCGGCCGGTGGCCGTCGCCGGGATGACGCCGTAGGCCATCAGTAGGCGCCCCGCATCGTCCAGCGTCGGCAGCGTGAGGGTGTAGAAGAACGCCGCCCCGCACGCCGCCATCACCAGGTACATCATGATGGGAAAGGTGCGGGACGGAATATCGTCCCGAAGGGGAAAGAAGATCACTGTCGGTGACTAGCGGGCGGTTGCCGAAGTCTGAGGACGACCGTGCTGCGGGCGATGCGAACGGGGGCCAATGCCGGCCTGCCGCCCGCTCACCCGGCGGTCCCGGCTTTCTGTGTGTCGCGCATCTCGGCCTCCTGCTTCTCGCGGACCACGATCTCCACTTCCTTCATCAGCCCTTCGAGAAGGTGCGCCTCCGGCAGGCTGGCGACGATCTTGCCCTTCTTGAAGATGAGCCCCATCCCCTTGCCGGCGGCGACCCCGAGATCCGCCATCCGCGCTTCGCCGGGGCCGTTGACCGCGCACCCCATCACGGCCACCTTGACCGGGACCGGGTACTGCTGAAGGCGGCGCTCCACCTCTTCGGCGAGGGCGATGATATCGACGTCGGCCCGACCGCACGACGGGCACGCCACCAAGATCGGCCCCTTCATGCGCAGGCCGAGCGATTTCAGGATCTCGAACCCGACCTTGACTTCCTCCACCGGATCGGCGGCGAGCGACACGCGGATCGTGTCCCCGATCCCCTGGGTGAGGATGGCCCCCAGGCCCACCGACGACTTCACCGTCCCGGCCCACGTGGTCCCGGCCTCGGTGATCCCGACGTGCAGCGGATACGGGGCCGCCGCGGCGATGCGCGCGTACGCCGCGGTCGCCATCGCCACGTCACTGGCCTTGACCGAGATGACGATGTCGTGAAAATCGAGGTCCTCCAGGATCTTGACCTCGTCGAGGGCGCTCTCGACGAGCGCCTCGGCGCAGGGCTCGCCGTGCTTGCGCAGCATCTCCTTGGAAAGGGAGCCGATGTTCGCCCCCACGCGAATCGGCACGCTTCGGCTCTTGGCCTCGCGCGCCACGGCGCGGACGCGATCGGCAGCCCCGATGTTCCCGGGGTTGAGCCGCAGCTTGTCCACCCCCGCCTCCAGGGCGGCGAGCGCCAGGCGATAGTCGAAGTGAATGTCGGCGACGAGCGGGAGGCCGATCCGGGATTTGATCTGCCCGAGCACGGCCGCGGCGGCTTTGTCCGGCACCGCCACGCGGACGATCTCACACCCGGCGGCGGCGAGGGCCTGTATCTGCGCGACGGTGGCGTCGACGTCCCGGGTGTCCGTCGTGGTCATCGACTGCACCGAAACGGGCGCCCCGCCCCCGAGCGAGACCGGTCCGATTCTGACGCGCCGCGTTTGTGTGCGATCCATCCGGCTTATTCTAGCATCAACGCTATCATCCCGCACTACGGCAGCGGGATGTGCACCGGGTGGAGGATGTCGCGGACGGTCAAGGCAATGATCAGGCAGAGCAGGAGCGCCAGCCCAACCAGGTGGATGTACCCCTCGCGGCGGGGGTCGACCGGCCGCCGCCGCAGCCCCTCCGCCACGAGAAAGGCGGCCCGGCCGCCGTCCAGCGCGGGCAACGGGAAGAGGTTGAAGAGCCCGATGATGATGCTGAAGAACGCCGTGATGTAGAGGAAGGTCTCCGCCCCGGAGTGGGCCGCCTGGTCGAGGACGTTGACCGCGGTCACCGGGCCGCTCAGCTGGCTCAGCAGTTGCCCGGACCGGAACAATCCCCCCAGCGCGCTGAGGTAGGCGACGATATCGCGACCGGTCGTCGTCACCCCCCACCAGAGGGCCCGGGCGGGATCGAGGTGGGCACGGATGACCGAGGGGGAGAACCCGGTCAACCAGACCCGCTGTCTCGGGTCGTACCGCGTGGGCACATGGATCAAGAACTGCCCCCCTGTCCGCTCCACGAGGAGCGCAAGCGTTCGTCCGTGGCTGGAGTGAATCGTCTGGACGATCTCCTCGCCGTTCTGCATCGGGCGGCCGTCGATCGCCCGGATGACGTCCCCGGGCAGGAGCCCGGCCTTGGCCGCGGGATAGCCGGCGATCAGCGAGCCGACGCGGTTGCTCACCCCCACCGGGATCCCAAACGCCGCCGCGACAACCGCGAGGAGGAGGATGGCCAGGAAGAAGTTCATCACCGGCCCCGCGCACACCACGGCCAGGCGTGCCTCGACCGACTTCGTCCGGAACGATCGCTCGGGGGCCTCTTCGGGCTCGTGGCTGTCAAGATCCTCGCCGGCCATGTTGACGTAGCCGCCGATGGGCAGCAGGTTCAGCGCATAGGTCGTCTCCCCGCGGGTGACCGCGGCGAGACGCGGCCCGAACCCAATGGCGAAGGTGTGCACCGTGATTCCCACCCGCTTGGCGACGAGAAGATGCCCCAGTTCGTGGACCACGATCATCAACTCCAAGGCCAGGATGGCCAGGACAAGCGTAGGCAACTCAGGGTTCCTCCACGGCGACGCTCGCATCCGTTCTCAAGATCGCACCACGTCCCCTACTCATATATCCTCTGTTCTTCCCATTTTTCGCCTGGTTCGGCCGCGCGATGCGCCGCCGCAGCGGGCGGAGATCATGCCGCGCAGGCGGCCGCCTCGGCCCGGGCCCGCGCTTCACGATCCGCGCCGAGCACCACGTCGAGCGAGGTAACCGCTACCGGGCGGTGTCCATCCAGCACCCGGCGCACCAGCCTGGCGATATCGGGAAAGCGAATCCGGCGGTCGAGGAAGAGGCCGACCGCGACCTCGTTCGCGGCGTTCAGCGCTGCGGGCGCCGTCCCCCCGAGCGCCAGCGCCTGGCGCGCCAGGTCGAGGCAGGGGAACCGGACGAGGTCCGGCGCCTCGAAGTTCAGGGTCCCCAGCGTCCGAAGGTCGAACCGACTCAACGGGCTGGGGTACCGCACCGGATACGTGAGGGCGTACTGCACCGGCAACCGCATATCCGTCGGGCCGAGTTGTGCCAGGAGGGATCCGTCGGCGAACTCGACCAATCCGTGGATGGTGCTCTGGGGATGGATGACGACCTCGATCGCCCCCGGGGCGATGCCGAACAGCCAGTGGGCCTCGATGATTTCCAACCCCTTGTTCATGAGCGTGGCCGAATCAATCGTCACCTTTCGCCCCATCGTCCACGTCGGATGCCGGAGCGCCTCCGCCGGTCCGACCGTCTCCAGGGCCTCGCCGGGCAGGCGCAGGAACGGGCCTCCCGAGGCGGTCAGCCACAGCCGGACGACCCCGCCGCGCCCCCCCCGGTCTAGGCACTGAAAGATCGCCGAATGTTCGCTGTCCACGGGCAGCACCCTGGCCCGCGAGCGCGCCGCCGCCATCACCAGCGGCCCCCCGGCGACCAGGGCTTCCTTAGTCGCAAGGGCCACCTCCTTCCCCGCGCCCAGCGCGGCGAGGGTAGGAGAGAGGCCCGCGACGCCGACCACGGCCACCAAGACCAGATCGGCGCTCGTCTGAGCGGCCAGCGCGGCGAGCCCCTCCGGCCCGACGAGGACCTCGCCGCGCCATCCGGGGACCCCCCCGCGGAAGCGGGCCGCGCCTTCCGCGGTCCCCACGACGACCGCCTCCGGCCGATGCTCGGCCACCTGCTCAATCAGCCGCGGGATGTTGCGGTTCGCGGCCAGGGCCACCACGTCCAGGCCGCCCGCACCTCCCCGCAGGTGGCGCACCACGTCGAGCGCGGTGCAGCCGACCGACCCCGTGGAGCCCAAGATGGCCAGGCGGCGTGTCATCCCCGTGGCCACCACAGCATCGTGAAGTACCCCACGGCCATCGCGAACAACAACCCGTCGAACCGGTCCAGGATCCCCCCGTGCCCGGGCAGGATCCGGCCGGCGTCCTTCACCCCGACTTCGCGCTTGATCGCGGACTCCCACAGATCCCCGACGATACTGGCCGCTGCGCACAGCCCGCCGACGGTCGCCGCGATCGGGAGCGGGATGCGGAACCAGATCCCGCACACCAACCCCCCGAGGATCCCGGCGACGATCCCGCCGACGGCACCCTCCAGGGACTTGTTCGGACTGACCTGGGGTAGCAGCTTGCGCCGTCCGGTCAGCGCCCCCACGAAATACGCGGCGCTGTCCGCCGCCCAGACGACAAGAATCACGAGCAAGGCGGGGGTCGCCTCGCTCAGCGGTGTCGGGCCGAGGCCGAGGGCGCGAAGGCGCAGGACGTAGCTGAACAGATATCCCACGTACAGGGCGCCGAGGAGGGTGAGCCCGGTGTTGGCCAGCGCGCGGTCTGGGCGCCCGCGCCGCAGTTGCACCGCCACCGTCCAGATCAGCAGCGCCGGCAATCCCACCGACTGCCAGGGACGCGGCCAGGCGGCCTCGATCGCGAAGAGGACCCCGGCCGCCATCCCGGCCGCCCGAACCGGCCGGTAGCCGGCGCGCTCGACCATCCGGTAAAATTCATCGAGGCCGATCAGGATCACCCCGGCGACTCCCACGAACAGCCACGGGCTTCCCAGGATCACCAAGGCGAGGGTCAGCGGCATCCCGATCGCGGCGGTGGCCAGCCGCGTGGCCAGCCGGTCGCCCTTCGGCGCCGCGCCCCCGGCGGG
>DATEHM010000330.1:0-8139 GCA_035279545.1 bacterium
CGTGTTTCGTCATGTCACGCCGGGCCACCGCCGGCCGCGAAACCCGCAGACCCTACCCGTCAGCCGGCCGCCTGATGTGAACTCTTCAGTTTGGTGCCATCTGTGCCGCGAACCGGCTTTGCGCACAGCGGCGGCCCCGAATCCGCGGCCGCCGCCGTGCTGGAAGGTGTGGGGCGCGCGGCGAGTCGCGCGCCGCTAGTGTTGTGTCCCTAACGCTTCTTTACAATGGTTGATCTTGCGGAGAATCTCATCGGCAGTGGCCGTCCAGGCGAACGGTTTAGGGTGGGCATTGTACTCAGCGATGTACTCGGTGATGGCCAAGATCAGTGCGGGCACACTGGTGAAAGTGCCCCGCCGGATCCGCTTGGTGGTCAGCTCGCGCAACCAGCGCTCCACCAGATTGAGCCACGTGGCCCCCGTCGGCGTGAAGTGCAGATGTACTCGCGGATGGCGTGCCAGCCAGCGGCGCACCTTGGCGTGCTTATGGGTCCCCGTAATTGTCCACGATCAGGTGGAGCGCCAGGTCGGGGGATATCTCGGCGTCGAGCTGCCGGAGGAATTTCAAGAACTCCTGATGCCGATGGCGGGGGAGGCACCCGCCCGATGACGTGGCCGTCCAAGATATTCAGCGCCGTGAACAAGGTGGTCGTTCCATGGCGCCGATAATCGTGCGTCTGCCGTGCGGGGATCCCTGGGCGCAGCGGCAACAATGGTTGCGTGCGGTCCAGGGCTTGGATCTGACTCTTTTCGTCCACGGAGAGGACCAGGGCGCGATCGGGAGGACTGAAGTAGAGTCCCACCACATCCCGCAACTTCTCGACAAACTGGCGATCAGTGCTGAACTTGAAGGTCTCGACCAGGTGCGGCTTCAGTTGGTGCGCGTTCCAGATACGCTGGATGGTCATCCGGCTGAGCCCCTGCGCCCGCGCCATCGTGCGCACACTCCAGTGGGTTGCATTGGACGGCGTCGTGTGCAACGTAGCCTTGATGACCGCGTCGATCTTCGCCGCACTCACTTGGGGGGGGCGGCCGGGGCGCGGCGCATCCTGCCGCAGACCATCCGCGCCTTGGGTCGCGAACCGCTCCCGCCACAGCAAGACGGTAGGGCGCGACACCTGGAGCTCCTGAGCAATCCGGTGATTGGGGAGGCCCTCGGCGGCGGCGAGCACGATGCGGGCGCGGAGCGTCACGCGCTGGGGTGTGCGGCGTCCACGAGCCCATCGCTGCAGAATAGCGCGTTGGTCCGGAGTGAGGGACAATGGAGGGGCAGCGGTCCACATGGGCTCACCTCCCGCGATCAACACCCTCACCATATCACATCAAGTTCGTATTGTAAATCTATTTATGGGACATCACACTAGGGAATGTTGACGCCATTCAATTCCACCGACCTGCCATCCACGACGGTGACCGACACATCCTCCACCGTCTGTTGTCGCTTCTCGTGCTATGCTCTGGCACTCCCTCTTCCGGTGACTAACCGCATCAACCAGAGCACGATCACGGCCCCCACAAAGGCCACGATGATCGACCCGATGTTCAGTCCCGTGGCCCCGGGGTGCCCAAAGTAGCTGAAGATCCATCCCCCGACGATGGCGCCGATGACACCGATCACCAGATCTCCGAGGACACCCCCAGGCCCCTCCCCCGGAATCACCTTCTTCGCCAGCCAGCCTGCGATAATCCCGACGATAATCCATGCCAGAATGCTCATCTCCCGATCTCCCTTCTCCTAAAAAGGCGGATATGAAGGTGACGATTTCCGCGCGGACGATCCCACCATGTCTCGCGGACTGTGGTGACGGTGCACGCGCCAACTCCATGCGTTCATGGCCTGGACATCCTGGTCGGTGAGGGTCGGCCAGACCCCTCGGATATTGGGTGTCTCCGTGGAGTCGTGCTCTGTGCCCACATCCGGTGCACCCATCGTGGAGCCCTCCCTTGGGGAGCCGCCCTTCCCCTACCCGGCTCCACTGTCGGCCAGGCCGGCCGCCGGCGTCGGGGCCGTCACACTGGAGGGTACGCCGCCGGCCGAGCCTGGACGTCTCCGCTGGGCCCCTCCGTCCTACTGGTTCACGATCCGTCCAGCTTCGGTATACGTGAGCCACTGGCCAGTCTGCTGGTGGCTCAGATACCGGAGATAGCCGGGCAGGGACATGAAGTTCGTTTCGGCGGCGAATGGGGTAAGGTTCCGCACGTTTGGATACGGCTGAGCTGAGGCGACACCCACCAATGCCGCCGAGAACACCGCCACGCCAAGGACGATGGCCGCAAGCTTCCGCATGGTCTCCATTTGTTCTCCCCCTCGCGATGCTTCTGGTTCATCTCTACGACACACCCAGCGTAGCAGGGCCAGGGGGTCCTGTCTGTTCAAAACTGTTCACCCCTCTCACGTGAAAAAGTCGGGGGGACGCCACGTGTCAGCGGTCACGAAGGTGGAAATCACATCGGCCAGCCTCGACGCGAGCCGAAGGGGCCCGAAATCGTCCGCAACCCGCTAATCCAGGTCTCGCACACCGACGGGCCCGCCCAAGCAAAATAACGGTTTTCGCGCAAATCCCCCCGCCCTCCAGACCCGCTGAAGGTGACGAGCCGGTTCGCCTGCGTCATTTGACGGGGGGTTGCCCCGCCTGAAGCGGACCCAGGCACCCGCTTGCCACCTGATCGCCCGGGCGAAAGGGCGCCCCTACCATGGGAGTGGGGGCACAGGGGGTTCGGGTAGGTAGTGCACCCCTGCCTTGAACACGTGTCGGACCTGTCGAGTCGCACTAATGTGCTCAAGAGGATTGCCCTGGAGCAGGATGACGTCGGCCTCCTTGCCTGGGGACAGGGTCCCCAGAATATCGGACCAGCCCATCAGCTGTGCGCAGCTGACCGTAGCCGCCCGGAGCGTCTGCTCAGGGGTGAGCCCGATCTGCACCATCAACTCGAGTTCCAATGCCAGCTCGTGATGAAACACCCTAGGGGCGCCGGTATCTGTTCCAGTGGCGAATTTCACCCCCGCCTGCACCGCCCGCATGAAGTATTCCATCTTCCGGTCCCACACGCAGTGGGCGGTCGCCACCAGCCTAGGCGCGAGGCCGATCTCTCGTCCCTCGCGGGACAGCTTCCAGTACGCCGCAAACGTCGGGACGATCCAAACATCGTGCTTGAGCAAGAGCTCGATCACATCATCGGGCATCTCGGTCGCATGCTCAATCGACTGAACACCCGCGTTGATCGCCACCCGGGTGACGACTGCGGGATGCGAGTGCACGGCCACCCATTTGCCGGCCCTGTGTGCCTCCTCGACCCCCGCCTTCAGTTCTTCCTCCGTATATTCCATCCGGAACGGGTCCTCCGTGGCCTGCATCACTCCCCCGCTGGCGATCAACTTGATCCCGTCGGCGCCCGCCGCCACCTGAGCGCGGACCGCCTCCCGCAGCGCCTCAGGCCCATCAACTTCTTCGCTCAGGCCGCTCCCGTGGCCGCCGCTGTGGCCGAGCCACCGTCCCGCCGCCTGCATTCGGGGGCCCGGAATGAGACCCAGGTTGATGGCCTTCTTGAGCTGCAGATCGATGTGGGCATGTGCACCGACCTCACGCCACATCGTGATGCCCGCATTGAGGGCGTTACGAGCAAACGCCGTTGCTTGAATCGCCTTCAGCGTGTGCGGTTGAGCGGTCACCGGCCCGACGTCCATCGTGTGCATGTAACCGCTGAAGTGCCCGTGCATCTGCCCCATCCCGGGGATGGCCGTTAACCCCCGCGCGTCGATCAGCTCGCCTCCGGCGATCGTGACGGGCGACCGCAAGACGGCGCGCAACTTCGTGCCCTCGATTTGAATCGCTCCGTGCTCGATCATCGGGCCGTCGAGCGGGATAATGCGGCAATCGTTGATGGTGATCACCGAATCCTCCTCTGGGTCAATTATCCGGCGTCCGCGCGTGGATCCAGCGCATCCCGCAGCCAGTCCCCGATCAGGTTGGTCGCAAGCACCGTGAGCATGATCGCCGACCCGGGAAAGGTGGCCAACCACCACGCCACGGACAGAGACTGTGCTCCGTCGCTGAGCATCCCCCCCCAGCTCGGAATGTTCGCGGGGATCCCGAGCCCGAGAAAAGTCAGCGCTGCCTCTGCGGTGATCATGCCGCCCAGGGAAAAACTGGCGATCGTCAGCACGGAGGGGAGGACATTCGGCACGACGTGATGGAAGATGACGCGCCGGTCCGCCGCGCCGAGGGCCCTGGCCGCCTCGATGTACTCCTGCTGGCGAATCCCCAGGACCCGGCTTCGTGTCACCCGTGCATAGCCGACCCAGCCGGAGAACGCCAGCACGGCGATCAGGTTCCGCACTCCGGCCCCAAGGACGGCGACGATGGCCAGGCTGAGCAGGATCGACGGAAAGGCCAACTGGACGTCGGTCACGCGCATCAGCAGATCGTCCCAATGGCGGCCGAAGTAGCCGCTCAGCGCGCCCACGGACGTTCCGAACGCCGCCGAAAGGGCGACGGCGCTGAAGCCGACGAGCAACGAGATCCGGGACCCGAAGATCACACGGCTCAGGAGATCCCGGCCGAGTTGGTCGGTCCCGAGCCAAAAACGATGCCCGGTGCTCACCGTCATCGGCGGGAGGAGACGGTGGACGATGTCCTGGGCGTCCGGGTCCATGGGCACGAGATGGGGAGCCAGCCCCGCGACCAGTCCGGCGCCCACGAGCACGGCGGTGCCGACCCAGGCTCCGGGATCACGCCGGGCCGCGCGCCAGACCGGCCACCACGGAGGCCGCCGGGGATACCCCGCCCGCCGCGCGCCGCCGGCCGGCATCAACTGTAGTGGATCCGCGGGTCAAGCCACGCGTACATCAGATCGGTGAGGAGCGTGGCCAGCACGAAGATCGTGGCCGCGAACAGCACCACGGCCTGGACGACGGGAATGTCGCGTGCGAAGATCGCCTGAACGGCCAAGCGCCCCATCCCGGGCCAGGCAAACACGGTCTCGGTCACCACCGCCCCGCCCAAGAGCGTCCCCAGCTCCAAGCCGATCCAGGTCACGATGGGCAGGCTGGCGTTCCGGAGTGCGTGCTTGCCGACCACGGTGACCTCTCGCAGCCCCTTCGCCCGAGCGGTCCGTAGATAATCTTCAGAGATGATCTCGAGCATGGCCGATCGAGTCAACCGCAGAACGCCTGCCGCGGAGAAGACGCCGAGGACCACGGCCGGCAGGGCGAGGTGGCGGAGGCCTCCGATGCCGCCGGTTGGCAACCAGCGGAGGAGGACCCCGAACAGAAGGATTGCCTGCAGGCCCAGCCAGAACGTCGGCATCGACTGGCCCACCATGGAGAACAAGAGGGCCCCGCGATCGATGATGGTCCGGCGGCGTAGCGCGGCGACAATGCCGAGCGGCACCGCCACCCCGACGGCTATCGCCAACGCGGCGGCGGCGAGCTCGGCCGTGGCCGGCACGCGGTCCAGCACGAGAGGAAGCGCCGGCGTGTTCTGCCGCACCGAGAGCCCGAAATCCCCGTGCAGCACGGCGCGCACGAATGTCAGATACTGGACGGGCAGGGGCTGGTCCAAGCCGAGCATGTGCCGCATGGCGATCACCTGGGCTTGGCTCGCCTGAAACGGCAGCAGAAGCACCACCGGGTCGCCGATGACGTGCGTTAAGGCAAAGGTGGCCGCGGAGATCCCCACGAGGACGAACATCGCCTGGACCAGCCGACGTGCCACGTACCGCTGCATCAGCACGCCCCGCCGCCGCGGGGCCAGGGCTTTACTTGAGCGTCGCCTTGGCTAGCCACAACGTCTCATCCGCCCGCGGCGCCCAATTCAGCCGCGCGTTGACGCCGTAGATGCCCTTTTGTGTGTACATGAAGATGATCGGGGCATCGTCGTAGACCAGCGGCTGGATCTCCCGGTAGAGCGCTCCCCGCCGGTCGGTGTCGAGGGTCGCCTTGGCCTTCACGTAGATGGCCTGGATCCCCGGATTGCAGTACCATGAGTCCCACACCCCGCAGGAGACGTTCTCCAGCGCGTCCCCCGCGTCCAGCGCCGCCGATCCCGAGCCGATGAGGAAGATCGGGCCGAGCTGATGCTTGAAGTACATGTTTACAAAGTTGCCCCACTCGTAGTACTTGAGGTCGGCGTTTACGCCCACCGCCTTCAGGTAGCCCACGACCGCCTGTGACACCTGGGCGTCGGCGAGATAGCGGCCCCGGGGCGACTGGAACACGATATCGAACCCGTTGGGGTAGCCCGCTTGGGCCAGCAGCGCCTTGGCCTTGGCGGGATCATACGCGTACGGGCGGAGCCGTGGGTTGAACCCGAGGTAGGCGGCCGGGACGAGCGTTGACTCTACGGTACCGAATCCCCCGAGGATGGTCTTGACGATCGCCTCCTTATCCACGGCATAGTTGAGCGCCTGGCGCACCCGCTTGTCGCGGAGCGGCCCGGACCCGGTATCCAGCATGATGTTGATCGAGCGGGTGCCGGTCGTGACCGCCGCCTTGATACGGGGATCGTTGGCGATGCTGGAGACCAGGTCCGGGGCAAAATCGGTGATGATGTCCGTCTCACCACTCCGAAACGCCGCCACGCGCGCGGCCGGGTCCGGAATCAGCCGGAAGACCAGCTGCTCGATGCTGGGCGCGCCACCCCAGTAGTCGTGATTCGCCACGAGGGTGACGCGGTCGTCCTTCACCCACGACTGGAACCGATACGGACCGGTACCCACCGGGTGCGTCGCCACGTAGCTCGCGCCTCGCGCCTGATAGTAACGGGAGGGAGCGATCCCGAGCAGCATCAAATTGGGGAGCAGGAGCGGCATCGGGTCGGCGGTCATAACCCGGACCGTGTAGGGATCCACAGCCCGCACATCTTTCACGCCGTCCACCAGGTAGTTCGAGGGCGAGTCCTTGAGGAGCGCGCGGTCGAGGGTGAACTTCACCGCCGCCGCGTCGAACGGCTCGCCGTTGTGGAACTTCACCCCCTTGCGGAGAGCGAACTCCCACGTGGTCGGGTTGACGACCTTATAGCCGGTCGCCAGCATGGGGATGATCTTGCCGGCGTCATTCCGCATGAAGAGCGGATCGTAAATGTGCAGGGTGACGTTGTACCCTGTGCGGGAGATCTCCTGGAAAGGGTCCAGCGTGGCCGGCTCCGCGCCCTGCGCAACGGTCACCGCCCCGCCGGCGGCATCTGACGGCGCAGGCTCCGGCACCGCCAGTGCCCCCGCCATCGCGAACACCAGCAGCCCAGAGAGTATCGATATCCGTGCCACGCTCATCTCTCCTCCTCCATTCTCACGAGTTCGTGCGTGTCTCATTCACCCGCGGGGAGCAATCTGATTGGGGGCACGCCAAGCTCACGTAGCGCATCGCTGAACATCGCACACCCGCCGCGCTTGACCGCCTCCAGGCGGGCGAGCTGCGCATCGGCATGCGCCCGCAGTTCCCCAAAGACCTCGCGGACCTGACGGGTTGGCACAGCATCGGCCATGTTTGTCAGGTCGGCGATGGTGGCCAGCTTGTTGTTCAATCGGACGGGAAAATGGAATGTGTCCTCGAACGCTTGCGCCCGCCACTGAATCAGCTCGTCCTCGATGCTGTCCAGTTCGGAACTCAACTCTTTGGCCGCGCCGGCCAGCGCCCCGCTCCCGCTGAGGCCTTCCGCCCGGGCCACCCATTGCTGGATCTGCGCTCGGATATCGCGCACACTGAGAACAGCGGCGTGCACTTCCGTGAGCGCGTCGCGGACCTTGAGCAGGAACTCAAAGTGTTCCTTGAGTTCGTCGTCCGTCGCCGAAATCCGGGGATCCCTCCGGATCTCAAACGGCTGCGTGATGATCTCGTTGCCCACGCTGAGCCGCGCCTGGTAGGTGCCCGGAAGGATGGCCGGTCCGCCGAGGAATCCGAACCACATCGCCGCGCCAGGCACCTCGCGCGCGCCGGGAAGACGCATGTTCCAGACGAATCGATTGGCCCCCATCTCCGCCGGCACCGTCACCGCCTGGACGTCACTCGTCACCGCATAGACCACGCCGGATCGCTGCGGTGGAGCCACACCCTTGCTCGAGAACTCGCGAAGCACCCGCCCGCGCGCGTCCAGGAAGGCGAGCTTCACCTCCTGCGCCGGCTTTTCGCGGAAGTAGTAGTGAAGC
>DATEHM010000331.1:0-6911 GCA_035279545.1 bacterium
GGGGTGCAGGTTAAGGACTTCGCGTTCGCCCCCGCGGCGATCCAGGTGGCGGTCGGGGAGACCGTCACCTGGATGAACGCGGACGCCATCCCCCACACGTCGACGAGCGCGGACAAGGGGTGGAACTCCGGTCCGATCCTCCCCGGCACGAGCTTCAAGGTCACCTTCGACAAGGTCGGGACCTATGAGTACGCCTGCATGATCCACCCGTTCATGCACGGGACGATCACCGTCGGGAACTGAGCGTGGCGACCGAGCGTCCGCGGTGGGGGTGGCGGCGGGAGACGCCGGCGGGCCGCGTCACCGGCGAGCCGCGCGACGCCAGCGACGAGGAGCTGATGCGGCTCCTCGCCGCTGGCCGCCAGGACGCCCTCGGGCCGCTCTACAGCCGGTACGCGCCGCGGATCTTCGCGCTGGCCGCGCAGACGTTGGACCACGCCTCGGCGGACGAGATCGTCCAGGACGTCTTCCTCGCGGTGTGGCGCAAGGCCGCGACCTTCACGCCGGAGCGGGGGACGTTCCGGCCGTGGGTCTTCCAGATCGCCCACTTTCGGATCCTCAACGAACTCCGTCGGCGGAGCCGGCAGCCGCAGCTCGAGGAGGACCCGGAGGGCCAGCGGCTGGCCGGCCTCCCCGATCCCGCCCCGGATCCGGACGAGGTGGTGGGACGCGAGGCCGAGCGCGCCATCGTCCGCGACGCGCTGGAGACCCTCCCGCCCGCGCAGCGTCAGGCGGTAGACCTCGCCTTCTTCGAAAACCTGACGCACGAACAGGTCGCCGCCGAGCTCCGCCTCCCGCTCGGAACCGCCAAGACGCGAATCCGGTCCGGCCTGCAGAAGCTCAAGGCCGGCCTGTCTCCGGCGCTCACCGCGCTGGCGGTCGGCGCGCTCGCGCTTGGGACGCTCGCGGGGATCCGCGTCCGCGACGAGCAGGTTGCGCGGGCGCGCGATGCGCGGGCGCTCGCGCTGCTCACATCGAGCGAGACCGTGGCGCTCCGCCTGGGGGCCGCACCGGGTGTGCCCGCGCGGACGCACGCGGTCTACCGCGGCCAGGCCGGGGTGGGAATAGCGGTGCTCACCTTCGAGGAGTTCCCGCCGCTCCCGGCGGGCGAGACGTATCAGGCCTGGGTGCGCCACGGAGGCCGATGGACCTCACTCGGCACGGCGCGGCCGGACGCCGGCGGGGATGCCAGGCTGATCGTGGAGGGACCGGAGCTGACCGTCCTGCCGGACGCGATCGAAGTCACGCGGGAACCGGCGGGCGGAAGCCGCGCCCCGGGCGGGACGGTGGTGGTCAGCGTACAGCGCGGACGGTAACGCGACCGGCGCGCCCGGCGGTGGGGGGTCAGGCTGGGGGGCTGTCCTCCACCGTCAGGAGCACCTTTCCGCACTCCCCGGACCGCATCAGGGCGAATGCCTCCGCGAACCGGGCCATGGGGAGCCGGTGCGTGATCACCGGCCGGATGTCCAACCCCGACGCGAGGAATGCCGTGGCCTCGTACCACGTCTCCCACAGCCGCCGGCCGAAGATCCCCTGGAGACGGATGCCCTTGACGATCACGTCGTTGGCGAGGTCCAGTTCGATCGGCCGACCGGGCAGGCCCAGCAGGGCGGCGAACCCCCCGTTGCGCAGCGCCGCCAATCCGTTGTGGAGCCCCCGGCCGTCCCCGGAGAACTCGAGCAGAACGTCCGCGCCCGCTCCTTCCGTGAGCCCGCGGGCGATCCGGGGGACGTCCTCGTTTCTGGCGTCCATCACCCGGTCGGCCCCCAGGGTGCGGGCGAGGGCGAGCCGATAGGGGTTCACGTCCACCGCGAGGATCGGGGTCGCGCCGGCCCGGCGCGCGATCAGGACGGCGCACAGCCCGATCGGCCCGCAGCCCATCACGACGACGGACCGGGCGCTCAGGTCGGCGACCAGGGCCGTGTGGACGGCGTTCCCGAAGGGGTCCATGATCGCCGCGACCTCGGGGGGAATCCCCGGGGCCATCTTCCACGCGTTCGGCGCGGGAACCACCACGTAGTCGGCGAAGGCCCCGTCTCGATCGACGCCGATGATCTGCAGGGCCTCGCAGATGTGCGCCTCCCCGCGCCGGCAGAGATGACAGTGGCCGCAGCTGACGTGAGATTCCCCGGAGATGAAGTCGCCCACCGACACCCCCCGCGCGTCGGGGCCGATCTCGACGACCGTGCCGCAGAACTCGTGGCCGATCACCCGCGGGGGACGGAGGCGGCCCGCCGCCCACGGGTCCCACCGCTCGATGTGCAGATCGGTCCCGCAGACGCCCCCGGCGCGGACGCGGACCAGCACCTGGCCGGGGCCGGGGGTGGGGATCGGCAGCGAGCGGATCTCCAGCCCGGGGCCGGCCGCGGGCTTCACCAGCGCCCGCATGGTGCCGCGCACCTACCGGCTCACCGGGCCCCGCCCTCCCCCAGCAACTGGATGAACCGGATGACCGCCGTGATCCCTCGGGTGAAGTTCGGCAGGTGGAGCTTCTCGTTGGGCGAGTGCAGGTTGTCATTGGGCAGCCCGAACCCCATCAGCACGGGCGGCGCCCCGAGGACGTGCTGAAACTCGGCGGCGACGGGAATGCTCCCTCCCTCGCGGATGTAGGCCGGGGGACGGTGAAAAACCTCCTCCAGCGCCCGGGCGGCGCTGCGGAGCGCCGGCGCGTCGGGGGACACCGCGAGCGGAGCGCCGGCGCCGAGCAACCGGACCTCGGCCCGCAGCCCGGCCGGGGTCAGCCGCTGCACCTTGCGGGTAAACGCGCGCAGGACCGCGGGCGGCCGCTGGTCCGGGACCAGGCGCATGCTGATCTTGGCGGTCGCGCGGGCGGGGATGACCGTCTTCGCTCCGGGGCCGGTGTAGCCGCCCGCGATCCCGTGGACCTCCAGCGTGGGCCGGGCCCACCGTCGCTCCAGGATGGAATAGCCGTCCTCGCCCGGGGCGTCCTCGACCCCGAGGTCCGAGAGGTACGCCTCGTCCTGGAAACCGAGTTGCTCCCAGCTGCGCCGCTCGAAATCGGTGGGGGGGGTCACCGCCGCGTAGTATCGGGGAATCGTCACCCGGCCTCTGCGGTCTCTCAGCCCGGCGATGATCCGGGCCACCCCCTCGATGGGGTTGGGGGCGGCGCCGCCGAAGATGCCGGAGTGCAGATCCCGGGCGGCGCCCCGGAGCTCCACCTCGGTGTAGAGCATCCCGCGCAGCCCCGTCACCAGCGCCGGGCGCTCGGGGGCGTAGAAGCTCCCATCGCACACCAGCGAGGCGTCCGCCCGCAGGAGCTGCCGGTGCTTCTTGATCAACGGGATCATCCTGGGGCTGCCGATCTCTTCCTCGCCCTCGACAATAAACTTGACGTTGAGGGGCAGCCGACCCGTCGCCCGGAGCAGGGACTCGACGGCGAACACCTCGATCAACAGTTGCCCTTTGTCGTCGGAGGCGCCCCGGCCGTAGAGGTCGTCACCTCGCTCGGTGGGTTCGAACGGCGGAGAGGTCCACAGGTCGAGCGGATCGGGAGGCTGGACGTCGTAGTGCCCGTAGCAGAGCAGCGTGGGGGCCCCGGGGGCGCCGGTCCATTCCGCATACACCGCCGGGTGCGCCCCGCTCGGCATCACCCGGGCCGACAACCCGATCTCCGTGAGGCGGCGGGCGATCCAATCCGCGGCCCGCCCCAGATCCTCGTGGTGCTCCGGCAACGTGCTGACGCTGGGGATCCGGATGAACTCCTTCAGCGCGTCGATAAAGCGTGCCCGGTGCTCCTCTGCGTACGCGTGCGGCTCCATCGATGATCTCCTCGGTGGCGGGGGATGCGCACCCGGTCTACCGCCTCGGGCGGCGGCTCAGGCCGAGACCGGAGGCGAGGTGAGCGCCCGGCGATAGTCGCCGATGGTCAGATGAACATCCCCCTGGCGGACGGCGACCGCGTGCGCGATCAGCGCCATCGTGGCGGCGACCGCCTCCTGCAGACCGCGCACCTGGGGGTCGGCGGTCAGAATGGTGTTGAGGTCGTAGCACCGGCACGACCGGTGCAGGATCCGGAACAGCTCGACCTCCTCGGCCAGGGTCTCGGGCGTGTCCTGATGGCGCACCAGCGCCCGGTAGAGCAGCTCGACCGTTCCGCCCGCCGGCGCGATCTCCGCTTCCAGCCGGTCGATGAACCGGCGCTCGGTCTCGTCGTCGACCGCCCGGTAGGCGTTGTACGCGGTCTCCTTCTTCCGGTCGGGGGTCTCGCCGCGGAGGAGGCGGCCGATGAACTTCTCAACCGGCAGGGACTCCAGGACCGTGTGCTCGCGCGGATCCCGCTTCAGGAGGATCACGCTGCCCAGCCGGGTGGGCGCCATCGGGTTCGCGATCACTCGGTCGGGGGGCAGGATGCGGGTGATGTCCAGCATCGCGCGTCCGTTGTCGAAGGCGATCAACCGAGCCAGCAGCGTACGGATCTGCTCCGGGTCCAGCGCCTGGAAGTAATCGCCGGCCGGCCCGGGGTCCCGGCGGACGGCCTCCGTGAGCGCGTCGAGCTCGGCCCGATGATCCTCGATAAACTTGGGCAGGACGTCCGGCACGTTCTCCAGACAGGACCGCAGCATCTCGTGGGCGGAGAGCGGGAAACTGCTGACCAGATTGGTCCGGAGGTAGAAGATCTTCTCGCTGGTGTAGGCGTACGCCTGGATCGGCTGGGCGAGGTCGATCGAGGCGAGGGGGACGATGGTCTCACGATTGTCCAGGTCGAGCCCGCGCACCTGCCCGACCTCGCCCCGGCGCTCCTCCAGCCAGCGAAACACCCGGTAGCCGCGGATCGGCTCCCCACGCGCCGGGACGAGCTCGAACGGGGCGATCCGGCGGCCGTCTCGCATGGCGCAGGTGTAGCGGACGTACACCCAGTCGTCGGAGTGAAACCGCGTGTCCGGGTACGTGGCCTGCAGCCCGTAGGAGGACGTGCTCTTGCCGGTGCCGGTCGGGGCGATGTACAGCACCCCTTCCCCGTCCTTCTCCACGCAGGCGCCGTGGATGCTGTGGATCCCCCACTCCTCGGCCAGAACCCGCCCCACCGCGCCGAGGACCCAGGACTTCAGCTGCCCGTAGTAGGCGGTGTTGAAAAACACGATCGTGTTGGTGCGGCGGCTGTAGTAGGCGGCCTCCGCCTGATCGCTCACCCCGCCCAGCGCGTAGACGGTGACCTCGGGCTGCCGTGGAGGGGTCAGGCCGGTGGTGCGCTGCCATTCCTCCGGGCTGTACCAGTTGAGCGACCAGAGCGTGTGCAGGTGGGTGGAGTTCGTGATCGCGCGCACGCGCACCCCGTGAATGATCACATCCTGCAGGTAGAGCGCGTCCTTGCCGGCCCGCCGGACCAGGTGCTCCACGGCGGCCGCGACCAACTCGTCCCGCCTGCCCTCGACGCGGTCGAGGTTCTTGTCGTGCACGGCGGTGCGGGTCTTCGTCCGGGTGATGGTGTTGCTCTTGCCGATCGGCGTGCCCGCCCACTCGGGGGTCTGTGAGTTGGGCGGGGGCGGAAATGTGAACGACTCCACGAACCGGCCTCCCTCTTGGGAATTCTCCATCCGGGGCCCCGCGTTCAGCGGACCGGGGCTGTGCGGTCAGGCGCGACGTACCGTCGTTCGCTCCTGGCCCTTCGACGCACGGCGAGACCTCCCCTGCCCTCACCCGGCGGGGGCCGCGGGTGCCGCCCCACCGGCGGCGTTACCGATCCGTCACCGGATCGTGACACCCGCCGTACAGGTCCCCGCGACAATGCTAATATAGACAGCACGAGAGGGAGGGCGGAGTGTGACGGCGATCGCACCGAAAGCCGAGAATCAGCCGGGCGGCCGGATCCTGATCGTCGATGACGAACCGCACATCGTGGAGCTGGTGCGCTACAACCTCGCCCACGAAGGGTTCGAGGTCTCCGTCGCCTACGATGGGCACGAGGCCCTGCAGAAGGCGAAAGCGGAGACCCCCGACCTGGTGATCCTGGACCTGATGCTGCCGTACGTCGACGGTTTGGAGGTTTGCCGCCACATCCGGCGGGAGTCATCCGTCCCCATTCTCATGCTGACGGCCAAGGACGGCGAGCAAGAGCGGGTGGTGGGACTCGAGCTGGGAGCGGACGACTACGTGACCAAGCCGTTCAGCCCGCGAGAGCTGGTCGCCCGGGTGCGCGCGATCCTGCGCCGAACCGCGCGGGAGGTCGAACGCCCGGGGAGTACGCCGCTCTCGATCGGCGGCCTCGCGCTCGATCCGACGACGCACGAGGTGCGGCTGCGGGAGCGGGTGGTCGACCTCACCACCAAGGAGTTCGACCTGCTGCAGCTGCTGATGGGCCATCCCAACCGGGTGTTCACCCGCGACTTCCTGCTCGAGCACATCTGGGGCTACGACTACTTCGGCAGCACCCGCACCGTCGACATGCACATTAGCCGCCTGCGCGAGAAGATCGAAGACGACCCCAACACCCCCACCTACATCACGACGGTGCGGGGGGTCGGCTACAAACTGAAGAAGGATCCGGCATGAGCCGCAGCCTCCGCTGGAAACTGACGGGCACCTACGTGCTGCTGGTCCTGTTTTCGCTGGCGATCGCCGCGGCCGTGCTGATCCCGAGCATCTCCCGCGTGTACGTGAACGACTACGAGCGCGCCGTGTTGAACGAAGCGAAGACCACGGCGCGGATGCTCGCGCACTACCAGATGGACGGGGCGAGCATCGCCCGCCTCGACGACATCGCCAGTCGCTCGTCGTGGCGCGACGGCGTGTACATCGGCGTCAAGGACGCCAGCGGGCAGCCGCCGCCGACCGGGCAGTGGGCCGGCCAAGTCGGCGGTCCGGTGGCACCCGAGGTGGCCTCCGCCCTCGCCGACAAACCGGCCACCGTAATCCGCCCCGATCGGCTCGGCGAGGTCCGCATCTTCGCCGCC
>DATEHM010000332.1:0-7081 GCA_035279545.1 bacterium
CACGAGGAGTACACCGACCATCCCGACACGCCACCGCATTTGGATCGTCCTCCCAAACCACATCGATTGGTGTTCAGGCGCCAGCGAATCCGCCGCCGACATCAGGCGCGGCCGTTTTGCCAGCCCGTCAACAGGTCCGCCGCCGCCTGCAACGCGAGCCCCCGCGCACGCTCGCGCGCTTCGGAGGGAATCCGGCCGGTCATCAGCAGGGCAATGAAGCCGTGAAACAAGCTCCACAGGGTGAGCACTTTCCCCTCGAGATCGTCCGGAGCATCGGCCGTGGCGGGCACCGCGGCCGCCAGCACGTCGCGGAAGGTCTCGAAGACTTCGTTCCCCTCCGAGTGCGGATGCTGGTGGGCGGGTTCGCAGAAATTCACGCCGCCCAGGCCGGAGATCACCTGATAGAGTTCGGGGTGCTGCCAGACAAACGCCCAGTAGGCTTCCCCCATCGCCCGAAACCGCGCATGGGGGTCTCCGTGGGTATCCCGCGCGCTCCGCAGGGCCTCGAGAAGAAGCCGAAAAGCTTCCCGGGACACCTCGTCCAGGAGCGCCTCCTTGTTCTCGAAGTATTCGTAAATCGTGGGCGGGGTGTATTCGATTCTCTCGGCCACCCGGCGGATCGTCACCGCCTGCCAGCCTTCTTGGGCCGCGATCCCGCGGGCCGCCTCCAGGATGGCGTGCCGCATCTCGAGCCGCTCCCGATCCCGCCGTTCCTTGATCCCCATGCCAGCCCACCTTCCTTTGATTGGTAATCTAACAACGTTCACATACTTTGTCAATAGATATCTAACGCCGTTAAATATGGCGGCGGCACTTCCCAGGGCGTGAGTTAGCCTAGGACGTTGGGAAGGAAGCGGACGAGGCAAGAGGGGTGCGGGATCCCGGCGGAAGAAAGGAAAACGGGGGTGCGCGGGCGCCCGCCGGTTCGGCGGATCCCGGGGCCACACCGGTCGCGGCGTGGCGGGAAGGCGGCTAAACTTTGAGTCCCAGGATGGTGTTGAGGCGGGCGAACCCCGCTTCGAGATCCGCGATGAGATCTTCGACGGCTTCCAGGCCAACGTGGAGGCGAAGCAAGATCCCCGGCTCTCGCCACGGACGCGCGGTGCGGTTTTCCCTCGGGGTGGCGGGGATGATCAGGCTTTCGTACCCGCCAAAGCTCGCCCCGATCCTGAAGAGCCGGAGGCCGTCCAGCAACGCCGCCACGGCGGGCTTCGAGTCCGTGCGCAGGAGCACGCCGAAGAGGCTGGACGAACCCAGAAAATCTCGCTGCCACAACGCGTGTCCGGGATCGTCGGGAAGCGCCGGGTGCAGCACCCGGGCGACCTCCGGTCGCGCGGCGAGCCACTTCGCCATCCCCAGGGCAGCGCGCTCGTGATGGCGGAGACGGACGGCCAAGGTGCGCAGCCCGCGCAGGGTCTCGTAGCAGAGGTCGGGCGAGACGCAGTCGCCGAATTCAGAAACGCCGTCCTTGACCCGCCGGAACACCTCCTCCGTCCGCGCGGTGATCACGCCGAGGAGCAGGTCCGAGTGCCCCGCCAGGTACTTCGTCGCGGCTTGGACCTCGAGGTCGACGCCGTGGTCGAATGCCCGGAAGTTGAGGGGGGTGGCCCACGTGTTATCCAACATGACCACCGCTCCGCGCGCGTGCGCCGCCCGGGCGATCGCGGGGATGTCCTGCACCTCGAACGTCTGGGACCCGGGGGACTCCGCGAAGACCACCCGGGTGTGTGGACGGATCAGGGACGCGATCCCGGCCCCGACGTGGGGATCGTAGAAGGTGGTCTCCACGCCGAACCGTGCCAGCACCGCGGTGCAGAATTGTCGGGTGGGGCCGTACACCGTGTCGGCGACCAGGAGGTGATCGCCCTGGCGTAAGAACGCCGTGAGCGCCTGGGTGATCGCCGAGAGCCCGGACGAGGCGACGAGCGCACGGTGGCCGCCGGAGAACTCCGCCAGCGCCTCGGTCAAGGCGAAGGTCGTAGGCGTCCCGTGCATACCGTAATAGAACCCGGTGTATTTCCGGTCCACCCGGTGTTCAAAATCCTCCATCGTCGGGAACAGGATCGTGGAAGCCCGATAGACGGGGGGATTGACGATGCCGAAGTTACTGTCGGGGTCCCGGCCGGCGTGCCCCAGCCGCGTCTCAGGCTTCATCTGCCCTCCCATGGCGTCCCGCGGGTCCGCCCCACAGGGTGAGGCGCCGCCCCTCGCCGATCAGGCGAGCGCCGGCCACCATCACCCACCGCCGATCACTCGGCTCGCGCTGCCCCCGGGTGCCCCACGACGTCGATCTTGACCTCGGTCGCGACCGCGACCGTCCGGTAAAGCGGTCAGCGGCTCCGCCACACCTCGACGAGCCGGTCGGCCTCGGCCGCCTCGACCCCGTGGATCTCAAAGCGCATGTCGATGCGCGCAAAGCGGGCCGGATCGGCCGTGGCGCGGACGCCCGCGATCGTCACCTCCATCCGGCGCACCGATACCCCGGTGTCCCGGGCGTACTTCTCGATCAGGGTCACACCGCACGACGAGATGCCGGCGAGGAACGCCTCGCTGTTCGTCATGTGCTCGCTGGGGCCCGACGATAAGTCCAAGGTGAGGTGGTGCGTTCGGGCGGCACTGAGCGCGCGCCCAGGGAACCCGGTGGAATAGGTCCGGACCGTATCGGTCGTAAACGCGTCGGCCACGGGACGCCCTCCGCGATGTGGGGTGCCGGTCGTTGCAGGAAGGTCTTTCTATGCTGCCACGCGGCTTATCCTGCCGGCTCCGGCCGGAAGCACTATCGGTGCGGAGGATGCGCGAGGGCCCATCGGCTCGGGCCCAAGCGAATCGCCCCGCGGGCCTCGTCGATCCCCTCAAACACGAGCAGCGACACGTACTGGTCGACGAGCTTCTCGCTGGGGTGGGTGGTCTCGATGAGGACCCCGATGCCGACGATCTCCGCCTGAAATTCGCGCATCAGGTCGAAGACGCCCCGCGCCGTGCCGCCGCCGCGCAGGAAATCGTCGATGAAGAGCGCGCGCGCGCCGGGGGGGACGGCGCGCAGGGGAAGCGTCATCGACTGCACCGCCCGCGAGGACCCCGAGACGTAATTCACCCCCACGGTCGGCCCCTCCGTGCCCATGCCGCCTCGCCGCGCCGTGACCAACGGCACATTGAACGCGCGTGCGGTCATGAGCGCGAGCGGGATCCCTTGGACCTCCATCGACAGCACGACATCGGGGCGCCGGTCGGCGAAAAAGGTCGCAAAGACATCGCCCAACGCCGACACCAATCGCGGCAGCGAGAGGAGATCGGCCGTGTACAGGAATCCTCCCGGGAGGATCCGGGACGGCTCCCGCAGGCGGCGCGCCAGGTCCTCGGCGATCGCCTGGATCTGCCCGGGGGTGCGATGGGGGGTGTAGCGGACGCCGCCCGTCGCCCCCACCAGTGTCTCGATCCGCCCGAGTTGGAACTGCTCGCAGGTCTCCCGCAGGGAGGCGATATCCTCGCTGATTGTGGACTTGGCCGCCCCCAGCGCTTCCGTAAAGGTCCCCAAGGGAAAAACCGTGTGCGGTTCCTGGAACAACCGATGGGCGATTGTCACCATGCGGTCGCCTCGTCGGAGCCGCCTCACCACCCGGCGATCCCCTCCGCGTGGCCGGAGGTCGACGACCCCCGGTCCCGCGCCAGTCGCTCGCGGACCACCGCGAGCATCTCGGGGGTATCGACATCCATGGCGATCTCGGGGGTCGGGCAGACGAGAGCCCGCACGCGCACGCCGCTCAGGGTGGTCCCCCGCCGCTCGAGGGCGGCGATGCGCAGGGTGCCGGCGGCGAGGCCGACGAGCGTCCCCAGGCCGAACAACCCGGCCAGCTCCCACGGCCGTTTCCGAGCGCGGACCGCCCGCTCGACCGCCCCACGCGCCCGGGCGAAGCCCCCGGGGGACAGGAGGATGAGGCTCCCTCCCGTGAACGTGCCGTCGCGCAGGCGGACGAAGGTCTTTCGGACCGCGGGGAACGCGCGGGCCACGTCCTCGCGCCGGACGACGCCGTAGACGATCTCCACGTCGAGCGCCGCGGCCGCGGCCACAAACGCGTCCACCGCCCCCGCGGTGAGCAGAGGGATGTCGGCACCGACCGCCAGGACCGGCGCGCTGCCCGAGAGCGCCGCGAGGCCGGCGGCCAGGTTCTCGATCAGGGCGCCGCGCTCGGAAACGGGCACGTCGACCGCGGCCGCCATCGAGGGCGGAAGCGGAAGCGGCCCCACCAGCGCGATCCGGCGGACCGAGGCAGCCCCCCGCAGCGCGGCCAGCACGAACTCCACCATCGGGCGGCCGAGCAGCGGGACGAACGCCTTGTTGGGGACGCCCTCGGCCACGCTGGGATCGGGCCGTCCTCCCGCCAGCACGACCGCATCGGGCATTCCGCCGGACCTACCGTTCCTCGGCAAACGTCCGGGTCACGATCACCTCAACGTCCGCCGTATTTCCGAGCGCCGCGGCGAGCTCCTTGGCCGCTGCTTCGTTCGCGGCCATCGCGAACACGGCCGGCCCCGTGCCGGAGAGGGAAACCCCCAGCGGGCCCAAGGCGGTCATCCGATCGCGAATCGTGCCGACGACCGGATGGTGGGCGATGACGACATCCTCGAAAACGTTGCAGAGCATCCGGCCGACGCCGCGCGGGTCCTCCGCCTCGAGCGCCCGGACCACGCCCTGCGTGTTGGGATGCCTCCGCACGGCACCGTGGTCCAGCGCCTTGTAGGCCCATTCGCTGGTGATCTGGAGGGTGGGCCGGGCGATGACCACCCAGGTGGTGGGGAGCGGCGGGAGCATCCGCACCCGCTCCCCCCGCCCCAGCGCCAGCGCCGCCCCGCCGATCAGGAAGAAGGGCACATCCGACCCGATCTTGCTGCCGAGCTCAAGGAGTTGCCCCTGGTCCAGCCGCAGCTTCCACATCTGGGCGAGGCCGAGCAACGTGACGGCGGCGTCGCTCGAGCCGCCCCCCAGCCCGGACGCCACCGGAATCCGCTTGGAGAGCTCGATCTCAACCCCGCGCGGAATCTGGAAGGTCTCTCGGAGGAGCGTCGCCGCCCGATGCACGATGTTCTGGGTCTCGACCGGCACGTCGGGGCTGGCGCAGCGGAGCGCGATCCCCTCGCCGTCCTCCCGAAGGATGATCGTGTCGTGGAGCTCGACCGTGTGCAGGACGGTTTCGATGTCGTGGTAGCCGTCGGGGCGATCGCCGAGCACATCGAGCGTCAGGTTGATCTTGGCATACGCGTTGAGGCGCAGCTGCTTCACAGCGGCACACCCCCCTCTCAAAACACAACCCGCGGGGCCGCGATCTCGCGGCCTCGCGGGGTCAACCGTGGGCGATACGTCGTGCCAGTGGGGCTCCGCGCATGGCGACTGTTTTCTTCGCGATGCCGCCCCGACCATCCTCCACGGACTCCGGCCGCGCCCGGCCCCGGGGCGGGCCTTCCGGGTGGGTCGGCCCGGGGGTGAACTTGACACGTTAATGGAAATACCTATGATGAGGGTTATGGCATCGACGCCCATCCAGCCTTCCACGCCCACCGACCAGCCCCCCGCCGAACCCGCCGCCGTCGAGCCCTCCCCGCAGCCATCCAGGAGGCGGGGACGCTCGGCGACCGCGGTGCGGTGGGTGCTCATCGGGATCCTGACCGTCTTCGGCTGCCTCGTCTTCGCCGCGGTCGGGTTCATCAGCCTCCTCGCCACCCCGCTGCGCGAGGCGCTCAACTGGCCCTATCCGCTCACGCAGCGCACGAACGTCCTGATCATGGGCCTGGACCGCACCGTCAGCGACCGCAGCCCCACCATCGTCTACCCGGTGTCCAGGACCGACACGCTGATCGCCGCCACCTTTGACCCCGCCGCCCGCCGCATCTCCCTGCTGAGCGTGCCCCGAGACACGCGGGCCGCGATCCCGCACCACGGCACGACCAAGATCAACGCGGCCCACGCATGGGGCGGGGTTCCCCTGACGCTTGAGACGGTGCAAAACTTCCTGGGGGTGCGGTTTCCCTATTACATCGAGATCAACGAGCGCGGGCTCGTCCACCTCATCGATGCCGTCGGGGGCGTGAACATCCACATCGAGAAGGACCTCAACTACGACGACAACTGGGACGGCCTGCACATCCATCTACGGAAAGGATATCGGCGGCTCGGGGGCAAGGCGGCGATGGAGTATGCCCGGTTTCGGCACGATCCGCTGGGGGATATCGGACGGATCACCCGCCAGCAACAGGTCATGACCGCGCTGCTCGACGAGTTCCGCCGGCCCCGGATCGCCGCTCACCTCTGGCGCGTGCTCCGCGTGTTCCATGAGGACATCACGACCAACCTCACGGACAACCAGCTCGTCGTCCTCGCCTTGTTCGGCGCGCGCCTCCCCGCCGGATCGTTGGTGCGCGAGACGCTGCCGGGGAACTTCGGCGGGGGCGATTGGATCGCGGCGGGCCCCCAGGAGCGCCGGCTGGTGGCGCAGATGTTCTACGACACCGACGCGGACGTCTTCGCCCACACGACGGCCGAGGTGCTGGCGCGGTCGATCAATCGCGATGCGGTGAGCGATGCCCTGGCCCGGCTGCGCGCCCTCGGCATTCGCATCGAGCGGATCCGGACGGCGTCGTCCGATCCGCCGGCGACCGCCGTGGTGGTGCACCGGGGCGACCCGCGGGTGGGGAAGATCGTCGCCGCCCTCGTCGGGAGCGCCGCCATCGTGGACGCCACGTCAACGGGCGATGCCGACCTCACGGTCATCCTCCCCGACGACGCATCGGGGAACGGGCCAACGCCGCCTCGATAAGCGGCACTGCCGCAGGGCGAACCCCTGCCCCTGCTCGGCCGGAGCGGGCCCGCCCGCGGTCGCCGACACGACCCGCGACTCCGGCATGCCCGACGCCGCGTTCACCACCTCGCCGCCGCACCCGTTCCCGCCGATGGGTCAGGTCTTCGACCACCGCCGGCCGGAAGGCGATCAGCCGCACGGCCGTCAACGCCCAGAGCGCGACGTACACCACCTTGTTCAGCTGAAAGAGCCCCCAGGCCAGAGGGACGAGCCCCGAGGAGAAGGCCGCG
>DATEHM010000333.1:0-2894 GCA_035279545.1 bacterium
GGGCCTGGCGCCGTCACCTACACGGGGGAGCGGACGCTGCGCGTCGCCCCCGCCCTGCCGTCCGAGGAGGCCGGGGGGAGCAAGCGTCCGAGCGGTCGAGCGGAACGGGGGCCGGGTTAGGAGCGCGGGGCGACCGCGGCGCGCGGTCGGCCCACCCGCCTCGATCCCCTGCGCACGGAGCGGTCCTTCATCGCGTGCAGCCGGCCGTGGGCGATCTGCAGCGTCCGCTCCGGCGTGGGCCCGTCCTTGGGCCACGTGGCGATGCCGTAAGAAAGGCTCACCGCCGCGCCGGCGTGCCGCTGGCGGGGAATGGAGATCGCCAGGTCGCGCAGCCGGGTGATCAAGTGTTCGGCGCGGGCGGCGCTCGTCTCCGGCAGCAGCAGCCCGAACTCATCGCTCCCCAGGCGGGCGGTCAGGTCGGAGCTGCGGACGCTCCGCGTCAACGTCTGCGCGATGTGGATGAGCAGCGCGTCGCCCGTGGAGTGCCCGTGGACGTCGTTGATGATCTCGAACCCATCGAGGTCCAACACGACCACGCTCAGATCGTGTTTGCCGCGCCGGCTCCGGGCGATCTCCGACGCCAGTTGATCGAGGAAGCGGCGACGGTTGGCCAACCCGGTGAGCGCGTCCGTGGCCGCGAGCGCGTTCACCTGCGAATGCAGTCGCGCCACCTCGATCGCCCCCGTCAGGTAGCGGGCGACGACCGTGAGCAGGCTGAGGTCGGATTCCGTAAACGCGTGCGGGGCCGCCCGATGGGCGCTCAGCACGCCCACCGCCCGGTCGCCCACCGCCAGGGGCGCGTACATCGCCGACCGCGCCGCGGCCTCGCGGCGGTGGACCCGGGGGTCCGCCCGGAGGTCCGGGATGAGCAGGGGCAGCCTCGACGCCATGACGATGCCGTGGAGTCCGCTGGTACGCGGCAGCACGTGGCCGCGCGAGTTCGCGCGCAGCCCCGACGCCCCTTGGATGGTCAGGACCTCCGGATTCCGTTCGTCGAGGAGCGCCAGCGAGCATGAGTCGAACCCGGTCTCCTCGTTCAAGATCAACATGACCCGCGCGATCAGGTCCGGCAAGGCGTGGACGGCGGTGAACTCGCTGGCGAGGCGGGCGAGAAACAGCAGCGCCCGGTCGGCGGTGCGGTGGTCGGTGCGGCGGATCTGGGCGGGCGCGGAAGCTCCTCGGCTCGGCATGGTCAGGTGCGTCTCCTCTCGCATGATCCGGGCGCTCCCACGTCCGCACGCGGGGGCGTCCATGATCTCCGGCGCTACGGTGTAAGTACCATGCCCAGTTTGTGTCGGCGCAAGACCTCTCCCCGATCGGCGGCGTCCCGCCGATCGGGAGCCGCGGATCGAGCGCCCGCTAGACCGGCTCCTCGATCACCACCTCGTCGCCGCCGTCCACCTCCGCGACCCGGACGGTCACGACCTCGCGCGAGGAGGTCGGCAGGTTTTTCCCCACAAAGTCCGGGCGGATCGGCAACTCGCGGTGCCCCCGGTCCACCAGCACCGCCAGCTGAATGCAGGCCGGCCGGCCGCGGTCGATGAGGGCGTCGAGCGCGGCGCGGACCGTCCGGCCGGTGTAGAGCACATCGTCCACGAGAATGATCCGCCGGTTGGCGACGGCGAAGGGGAGGCGGGTGCCCGAGCGGGATTCACCGCCCCGCTCCGCCGATCGCCCCGAGGTTCCCAGATCGTCCCGGTACCCGGTGACGTCGAGCGTCTCCACGGGGATGCGGATGCCCTCGGCCTCGGCGATCTGGTGCGCGAGCCGCTCGGCCAGCGACACCCCCCGTCGGGGAATGCCGACCAGACACAGGTCCGCGGCTCCGGCGTTGCGCTCGACGATCTCGTGCGCCATCCGGGTGAGCGTGCGGCGAATCGTTTCCCGGTCCATCACCTTGGCCTTTTCCCGCAGCGTCACGCTCGGAAGCCTCCCGCCCCTGGCCGCGCTCGCCGTCCCGCGGTTCCCGAATCGTGGCCTACACTTCGCGCTTTCTCGAGCGCGCCCTGCCGGAGGCGCGGGGAGCGTCCTCGCGGCGGAGTCGGTCGAGGAGGGCCGCAAAGTCCCCCGGGAGGGGAGCATCGCACGTCACCGCTTCGCCGGTGCGGGGGTGGGTGAACGCCAGCCGCGCCGCGTGCAGCGCCTGCCGCCGCATCTCCGGCACCCGGGCCCCTCTGTAGACCGGATCGCCCAGGACCGGGTGGCCGATGTGGAGCAGGTGGACGCGGATCTGGTGCGTCCGCCCGGTCTCCAGGCGACACTCCAGCAGCGTCGCCTCGGGAAATCGCTCGCGCACCCGGTAGCGCGTCACGGCCGGCCGCCCCCGCGGCACGACCGCCATGCGGGTCCGCCGGACGGGATGCCGCCCCACCGGGGCGTCGATCGTCCCGCCCTCCCCCCTCACGGTGCCGCGCACGAGCGCCAGATAGACGCGGACGATCGCGTGCGCCCGCAACTGGGCCACCAGCGATCGGTAGGCGAGTGCGGTCTTGGCGACCACGATCAGCCCCGAGGTGTCCTTGTCGAGCCGGTGCACGATGCCCGGACGAAGCGCCCCGCCTGCTCCCGAGAGATCGGGCACCCGGGCCAGCACCGCGTTGACCAGGGTGCCGCCGGGGTGCCCGGGCGCCGGATGGACGGTGAGGCCCGCGGGCTTGTCGACGACGAGAACGTCGGTGTCCTCATACACGACGGTGAGGGGAATGGCCTCGGGGCCGACGAGGAGCGGATCGGACGGCGGGGCGAGCACCTGCACCCGCTGCCCCGGCCGTAGGCGAAACGCGGGCTTCCGCGCGCTGCCGTCGACTAGGACCTCGCCCCGCCCGGCCAGATGCCCCACCCGGGAGCGCGAGTAATTCGGGAATCGGGCGGCGACCACGACGTCGAGGCGGCGG
>DATEHM010000334.1:0-10052 GCA_035279545.1 bacterium
GCCGGCCCGCCGATGCCCTACTGCTTGTACAACGGGTAGTAGTCTTGGATGATCACCGCGTTGTAGTACCACCCGTGCACCCACGACCGCATCACCTCAAATCCCGTGGGCTGCGCCTCGTAGATGTAGGGGACGTCATTGGACGATACCTTGGTCAGCTGGTCGTAGATCGCCTTTCGTTTCGCGGGGTCGGTGGTCTCCGCGCCTTCCTTCACCAGTTTGTCGGCCTCGGGATTGCTGTAGCTGTTTTGCGGGGGATAGGTCCCCCGGCTATCCATGAACGGCGCCGCGAAGTCGTCGGGATCGGGATAGTCGACCGCCCACCCCAGCGCGTACAGGGTGCCCTTGTGCGCCCGGGTGGCCCCCAGGAACGTCGACCACTGGATGTTCCGGACGTCGATCTTGAACTTCGGGTTGATGGCTTGCACCTTGTCCTTGATGATCTCGGAGGCGATCTGGCGTGCCGAGTTTCCCGTGTTGTACGTCAGCGTGAACTTGAACCCGGTGTCCCAGAGCTTCCCGCCCCAGGCTTCCTTGAACTCCTGGGCGGCCTTCGCCACGTCGAACGTGAACGTGGGGGCGGCCGGGTTGTACCCGAGGAGCCCCTGGATGATCGGGCCGTTTGGCTGGATGGCCTTGCCCCGGTACGCATCACGGATGAAGGTCGCGTAGTCGAAGGCGTAGGCGAAGGCGCGGCGGACGTGCACGTCGCTGAAGAAGTCCGGCGGGATCCCGTTCCCGTCCAGCTTTCCGCTCCCCACATCGGGATTGCCGGTGGGGTCGATCTTCCAGTTGAACTGCAGGACCTGCAGGACGAGCGTCGGCAGGTTGTCCTCAATCTTCACCCCGGGCAACCCCGCCACCTTGCTCTGATCCGATCGGTCCACCTGGATCAGATCGGCGTCCCCCTGCTGCAGGGTCAACCGCCGCGTCGTGAACTCCGCGACGTCGCGGATCACCACCCGGGCCAGGCGGGCCGGCTTCCTCCAGTACCCGCTGTTTCGGGCGAGGAGGACCTGCTTCGACTGCCGGTCCCAGGACTCCAGCGTGAACGGCCCGGTGCCGTTCATGTGGTCGAACGCGTAGCGGTCCTGCAGCTTGGGGTTGTTGTACTTCTGCCAGGTCGCCGGGCTGCCGGCCCAGTCGCCGTGCGCCGCCGCCCAGGCCTTGGGCAGCACGAACGACCACGCCGCCATGATGCTCAAGAAGGCCCCGTAGGGGTGCGCCAGACGGAAGACCACGTTGTCCCCCTGCACGGTCACGGCCTTGGCCGCCTGCTCGTAAGTGACGACGACCTTCCCAGCGGAATCGCGGGTGCTGGCCTTCCCGAGCAGCGGGGTGAGCAGCAGCCAGGACGGGCCGCCGTCCCGGTCCTGCAGCATGAACCGCAGCATCGAATAGCGCACGTCCTCCGGCGTCATGGTCGTGCCGTCGTGGAACTTCACGCCCTTGCGGATGGGGAAGGTGTACGTCAGTCCGTCGGCGCTGACCAGGTGGTTGGCCAGCGTGGGGACCTCGGTGGCGAGCATCGGCACGTACCGCGAGAGGACGGTGCCGTCGTAGCCGATCAACGTCTCATACACGTTGGGGTAGACGACCTCGGTGCTCGCCGTGTCGTACGCCCAGGCCGGGTCCAGGCTTTCGGGATCCCCGTACCGCAGCGTCACGAACGTGTCCGGATTCTTGACGGGTTCGCTGGCGCCGCGCGCGCCGGTGCCCAAGATCAGCACGAACAACACGCCGACCAGACACCACGCCCCCAGACGCTCTCTCATCATCGATCACCGCCCCCCCGAAGAGATGCGTATCTTAGAAATGCCCATCACCCGAAGGAAAGCGACATCCGCCTTCCCCCCAGGATACGGAGGACCTCCGCGGGAGGTTCACTTAGGGGTTCACCGCCTGCCGGGGCAGCACCGCGGCCTTGCTCCGTTGGGTCTTGAACGGCATGACGTGGCAGGCGGTAAAGTGCCCGCGGCCATCGTCGAGGAACCCCGGTTCATCCACCTTGCACCTCGGCTCGGCGTACAAGCACCGGGTGTGGAACCGGCACCCCGAGGGCGGGTTGATGGGGCTCGGCACGTCCCCCGGCAGGATGATGCGTTCGCGGCGCAGTTCCGGGTTCGGGATCGGCACCGCGGAGAGCAGCGCCTCGGTGTAGGGATGCTGGGGGGTGCTGAAGAGGTCCTCGGTGGCGGCGAGTTCCACGATCTTGCCGAGGTACATCACGGCGATCCGGTCGCTGATGTGCTTCACCACCGAGAGGTCGTGCGCGATGAACAGGTAGGTCAGCCCGAACTCCTTCTGCAGCTCTTCCAGGAGGTTGAGCACCTGCGCCTGGATGCTGACGTCAAGCGCCGAGACCGGCTCGTCGGCGATGATGAGTTTGGGGTTGACCGCGAGCGCCCGGGCAATCCCGATCCGCTGCCGCTGGCCGCCGCTGAACTCATGGGGGTAGCGGTTGGCATGGTAGGGGGAGAGGCCGACGACCTCGAGCAACTCCTGGACGCGCCGGACCTTTTCCTTCCCGCGGGCGAGGTTGTGGATCTCCAGCGGCTCGCCGATGATGTCCCCGACGGTCATCCGCGGGTTGAGCGAGGAGTACGGATCCTGGAAGATGATCTGCATGTCCCGACGCAGCCGGCGGAGCTCTTCTTTCCGGAGCTTGAAGATGTCCCGCCCCTCGAAGAGCGCTTCACCCTGGGTGGGTTCCTGCAGCCGGAGGATCACCCGGCCCGTGGTCGTCTTGCCGCACCCAGACTCCCCCACCAGCCCGAGGGTCTCGCCCTTCCGGATGAAGAAGCTGATGTCGTCGACCGCTTTGACGGCCCCCACCTGGCGCTGGAAGATGAACCCCTTCGTCACCGGGTAGTACTTGCGGAGGTTCTTCACCTCCAGGAGAATCTCGCTGTTCGCTGCCATCCGTCCCCCCCACCCCGTCCGGGATGTGAACTACGTGGAGCTCGAGCTCAACGACGCCGCCAGGCCAGCCGCCGCGGCGGCTTCCTTCTCCTTCTCCGTCGCCTTGTCCGAGTACAGCCAGCACTTCGCCGTGTGCCCGGGGGACACGGTCAGGTCCGGCGGATCGACCTGCACGCAGACCTCCATGGCGAACGGGCACCGCGGGGCGAACGAACACCCCGGCGGCAGGTCGATCAGGCTGGGGGGCTGTCCTTCGATCGGGACCAGCCGCTCCTGCCGCACGTACAGCTTGGGCACCGAGTGCAACAGGCCCCAGGTGTACGGGTGCTTGGGTTCCTTGAAGGTCCGCTTGATGTCGGTGTGCTCCACCGGCCGGCCGGCGTACATGACGACCACGTTGTCGCACATCTCCGCGACCACCCCGAGGTTGTGGGTGATCATGATGATCGACGTCCCGAAGTCGTGCTGCAGCTCGCGCATCAGCTCGATGATCTGGGCCTGAATCGTCACGTCCAGCGCGGTGGTCGGCTCGTCGGCGAGGAGCACGGAGGGGTTGCAGGACAGCGCCATGGCGATCATCACGCGCTGCCGCATCCCCCCCGAGAACTGGTGGGGATAGTCCTTGACCCGCTGCCGGGCCAGCGGGATCTTCACGCGATCGAGCATCTCGGCGGCGCGATCCCAGGCCGCCCGTTTGTCCAGCCGCTGGTGCAGCATGACCGCTTCGGCGATCTGCTCGCCGATCGTGAGCACGGGATTGAGCGAGGTCATCGGCTCCTGGAAGACCATCGCGATCCGGTTGCCGCGGATCTTCCGCATCTCCTCGTCGGACAGCTTGAGCAGATCGCGGCCCTCGAAGAAGATCTGCCCGTCCACGATCTTGCCCGGCGGCGTCGGGATGAGGCGCATCACGGACAGGGCGTGGACGCTCTTGCCGCACCCCGACTCCCCGACGATGCCCAGCGTTTCGCCGCGCTGCAGGTCGTAGCTGAGGCCGTCGACCGCCCGCACGACCCCTTCGTCAGTGTAGAAGTAGGTCTTCAGGTTTCGGACTGACAGCAGCGGGTCGGCCACCCGTCACCCCTCCCCGGGCCATGCGCCGGTGTTATGCATCACACTCAGCCACCACGGTTCCATTCCATCAGGCTCCCCGCAAATCCTCTCCTCGCCGCCCCCGCCGCCCCCATTCCGCCGGGCGCCCAGCGCGCGGCAGGCGCTCCGAGGGCCCTCCGGCGGCCCCGCCGGAAGGCCCTCAGGGGAGGTTCTTCGCATACTCCACGGTATAGTTGTTGTAGGCGTCCGCGGGGGCGCCGCTCACGGTGGCGAGCAGCCGCCGGCCCCAGTACAGGTCGGCCACGGCCCGGCCGATCTCGGGGTCGTTGTAGAGGATCAGCTGCACGACCAGCCGGCCCTCCGTGGCCAGGTACTGCCGGTTGAGCGCCGCGGTGTGCTTCGGATCGTAGTACTTGGACTGGAATTGCACGGTCACCGTCCCCGCCGCCGGATCGTACGTGGACCGCGGACGGCTGTCCTCCCCCGAGATGCTGACCACGGCCCCGCGCGCGCGGGTGGCCGGGTCCCGGGTGACCCCCGGCGGCACCTGGGGCGACACCGCCCCCTCCTGGACCTGCGCGATCCGGTTCCAGACGAGCACCCCGCCGGCGATGGCCAGGGCCAGGGCGACCGCCGCGGGGACGACCGGAACCCCCCGCCGGGTGCGCGGGCGGTTCGCGGTCTTACGAGGTGCGCTGCCGAGGGTCGAGGGCATCTCGAACACCATCCCCGAAAAAGTTGTAGAAGAGAATCACCAGCACGATGGCGAGCCCGGGAAGGAGCAGCCAGGGGAACTGCGTGAGGACGTCGATGCTCTGGGCCTGGGCAAGCAGGAGGCCCCAGCTGGTGCTGGGCTCCTGGACGCCGATGCCGAGATAGGAGAGCCCGCTCTCCCCCAGGATCACGCCGGGGATCGTCAGCGTCGCGGCGACGATGACGTAGGACGAGGTGCTGGGGAGAATGTGCCGCGTGATCACGCGCAAATCATTCACCCCCCCCGCCCGGGCGGCGAGCACGAACTCCAGCTCCCGGATGCTGAGCACCAGCCCCCTGATGATGCGGGCGAGTCCCCCCCACCCCACCAGGCTGAACACCGCGGCGATCATGAACAGCCGGGCCGCGCTGCTGAGGGTCGCCGGCAAGACCGTCGCCAGGGTGAGCAGGAGGTAGAAGGTCGGAAACGATGCCAGGACTTCCACCATCCGCATGATCACGTTATCGATCAGCCCGCCGTAGAAGCCGGCGATCCCGCCGAGGATCAGCCCGATCGGGAAGGTGATCAGCACCACCAGCAGGCCGATCATCAGGGAGACCCGGCTGCCGAAGAGCATCCGGGAGAGCAGGTCCCGACCGAACTGATCGCTGCCGAAGAGGAGGAGCCGGGCCGGGGGGTCGACGCCCATCAGGTGGACGTCGGTCGGCACGACCCACAGCAGCCGGTAGCGGAAGCCGTGGACGAAGAAGTGGATGTCGTAGGTGCGCGCGGGGTCGGGCCCGTAGAGGCGAAGGTCCGGATCGACGAGCCGGTACGCGTAGACGAACGGGCGGGCGTGCCACCGCCCGCGCGCATCGACGAGATGCACCCCCACCGGGGGGGCGTAGAACAGGGTCCGATCGGAGAAGTCCAGGGCGTACGGCGCCAGGAACTCGGCGAACAGCATGACCAGGTAGACGAGGATCAGCGCCGCGCCGCTCAGCAGCGCCAGCTTGTGGCGCCGCAGCTGCCGCCAGGCCAGTTGCAGCGGCGTGCGGGCCCGCGCCGCCTCCCGCTGGTGCGCGGCCGATCGCGCGGCGGCCAGATCGTGCGCCACTAGCGACTCCGCTCAATCATACCGAATTCGCGGATCCACGTAGGCGAGCAGGATGTCCGCGGTGAGGTTGCCGAGGATCAGCAGGACGCTGCCGAGCAGCAGGCTCCCCATCACGACAAAGATGTCTTTCTTCAAGAGGGCCTCCAGGATGAGCCGGCCGAGCCCCGGGTATCCCAGGATGTTCTCGACGAAGGCGGCGCCGCTGAGCAGGCCGCCCAGCTCAAATCCGAAGAGGGTCACCAGCGGGTTGATGGCGTTCCGGACGGCGTGGCGGAAGATGACCCGGCGTTCCGGGACCCCCTTGGCCCGGGCGGTCTTCACGTAATCGGCCCTGAGGACGTCGAGCAGATTGGTGCGCATGTACCGCATCAACCCGCCGACGGAGAAGACCCCGAGCGCGATCGTCGGCAGGATAAGGTGCCAGGCGATGTCGAGCATCCTGCCGTACCAGGGGAGGGTGTCGTAGTAGACGCTGGTGAGCCCCTGCAGCGGCACGAGGTGCGTCCAGAACGCCGCGTAGAGCAGCAGCAGCGCGCTGAAGAAGCTCGGGATCGAGATGGCGATGAACGCGCCGGCGCTGAGGAGCCCGTCCGCCACCGAGTACTGGTGCACGGCCGAGTAGATGCCGACCGGGATGGCGATCGACCAGGCGACGACGAGCGAGGTCACGGAGAGGAGCAGGGTGTTGAGCGCCCGGCTCGCGATCAGCCAGGTCACCGGCACCTGGTAGGCAAAGGACAGCCCGAAATCCAGGTGGAGGATGTTCCAGAGCCAGCGCAGGTACTGGATCCAGGGCGGCTGATCCATCCCGAAGCGGGCGCGCAGCCCCGCGATCGTGGCCGGGCTGATCTGCGGGTACTGCAGGACGAGCGCCTGGAAGTAGTCTCCCGAGCCTTTGGCCAGCTGGATCGCCGCCCACGACACGAAGGTGATCCCCACGAGCAGGGGGCCCAGCAGGATCACCCGGCGGAGGATGTATCGGATCATGGTCGAGGGGAGGCGCCCGTCCTATCGCCACCGTCGGGGTGGGCGGACCGGACGGCTCCCTCCGCCCTCGCCCACGCTCGGGCCGTTCCTCCGACGCGCCCGACCGCCGCGCTGCCGCATCAGGGCTTGATGTAGATCACCGGGAAGTTCCAGAAGGGGCCGCCGAACGCGGTGTACCGGATGTTCCCAAACCGGTTGCGCACCGCGATGTACGCGTCCGGAATCGCGGTGTAGATAAACGGGACCTGCTCGGCCACGATCTCCTGGTACTTGTCGTAATAGTCCTTGCGCAGGTTCTGGTCCACCGTGGTGGCGGCGAGGTCGAAGTACCGGTCCACCTGCGCCTCCCACTGCGTCGCCGGCTTCGGCTCCTTCGGGTACCACATGTGCAGGGTGCCCGAGGACTTCCAGACGTTCTGGCCGCTGTGCGGCTCGATGCCACCGGTAAGGCCCATCACCATCGCTTCCCACTTGTACGACTCCACCAGCTTGTTCACCAGCGTGTTGAACGCCTCCGGCGCCAGCGTCACCTGCATCCCCAGACGTTCGAGGTCCTGGCGGATGATGTTGCCGATCGCCACGCGGTCGGGGTTGTCGGAGTTCGTGCTGATGACGAACTGCACCGGATGGCCCTCCGCGTCGCGGAGGACGCCGTCCGCACCCTTCTTCAGCCCGGCCTCGGCCAGGATCGCCGCCGCCCGGTTGAGGTCGTAGGGGTACGTCATCACGCGGGGGTCGTAGAAGAACTTGTCGGCCGGGCTCTCCGGCCCGTATTGGGGAATAGCGTGGCCGGCGTAGACCTGGGCGATGATCGCCTGGCGGTCGATGGCGTAGGCCACGCCCTGGCGGACCTTCTGGCTCTGGAACCACTGCAGCTTGTACTCGGGCAGGCCGCTCTGGGGGTTCTCGTTGAATGTCAGGAACTCGGTGCCGAACGTCGGCCCGCCGTTGTAGACGGTGTAGTGGCCGGCGCGTTCGCCCCGCTTGAACTCCGCGTACTCCCGCGGCCGGATCCCGTACTCATCGGTCCCCCCCTGCTGGAACAGCAGCCGGCTCGCGTTGGAGTCCGGCACGATCGTCAGGACGACCTTGTCGATGTAGGGGAGGCGGTGCCCGGCCTGATCCACCCGCCAGTAGTGCGGGTTCCGCACGTAGAAGAAGCGCTGCGCGGGCTTGTACTCGGTCATGATGTACGGACCGGTGCCGACCAGCTCGCGCGGCGGCGTATTCACCCCCCAGGTCTGGTTGAACTTCCCCTGCGTGTAGGCCGCCAGGAGCTTGTGCTTGGGAATGATCGGCACGCCGATCTGCCGCAGGAACGGGCCGAAGGGGACGGCGGTCCGAAAGCGCACGGTCCACGCATCGACCTTGTCGACCTGGATCGGCTTGCCCTCCACGGTCAGGACATCCTTCAGGCTGTTGGGAATGCGCTTATCGTAGATGACCTGAAACGTGAACGCCACGTCGTCCGCCGTGAACGGCACCCCGTCGCTCCACTCGATCCCCCTGCGCAGCACGAAGGTCCACGTGCGGCCGTCCTTGCTCGTCGTCCACGACTCGGCCAGCGCCGGTTCGGTCTCGGTGGTCTCCCCGTTGTCCTCGACCAACCCCTCGAACAGATTCCCAATCGGCCCCGACGATGTGGCTTCCTGGACGAGGATGGGGTTGAAGGTCCGCGGGTCGCTGACCTGGGCGTCGAGGAACGTCCCGCCGAAGCGCCCGGGCTCGCCGAGCATGACCTTGGGGTGCGGCACGTCCGGAAGGCTGAGGGGCGGCCGCACCGCGCCCGCGGCGGCGGGCAGGACGACGGTGGCGGCGATGAGGCAAAGGACGGCGACGGCTCTCACGTCGAGGGGCTCCCTCCTGTGCGCGGGCGCGCTCGATGGGAATGAGGCCGCCGCGCGCGAGGTCATCCGTTCGTTCAGGTGCTCCGAGTATTCGCCTGATCGGCGGATGATTCCCGCCCGCCGCCCGTGACCTGCAGCGGGGCGTAGCCCAACGCGAGGCGCTTCGTGCCGACCTCGTCGAACCGGACGGTGACGATCGCCCGCGGGCCCTCGCCGTCGACCTCGAGCACCCGGCCGGGGCCGAAGGTCTTGTGCCGGACGAGATCGCCCACCGCCACCGCGGGCACGGGCCGATCTTCATCGGGCCAGTCGCCGGTCGGCGTGCGCGCGGTCGCATCCCGCGTGAGCACGGCGGCGGGAACCTCCGCCAGGAACCGGGAGGGCAGCCCGGGGCGGGCCGTGCCGAACGCCGCCCGCTGGTGAGCGTAGGTCAGGATCAGCCGACGGCGGGCCCGCGTCATGCCCACGTAGCACAGGCGCCGCTCCTCCTCCAGGCTCGCCTCCTCCTCCAGCGACCGGACGTGGGGAAAGAGCCCCTCTTCCAGCCCCGCCAGCACCACCACCGGGAACTCCAGCCCTTTGGCGCTGTGCAGGGTCATCAGGGTGACGCGGTCCGTGCGGTCCTCCAGCGTATCGACGTCGGTGATCAGCGCCAGGTGCTGGAGAAACGCCTCCAGCGTCGACTCCCCCGTCGTCACTTCGACCTCCTCCGCCACGGCCGCCAGCTCGTCGAGGTTCTCCAGCCGGGCGTAGGCCTCATCCGTCGCCTCGGCCTCGAGCATCCGGCGGTAGCCGGTCGCGTCGACCGCGTGCACCACCACCTCGCGGGCGGAATGCTCGGCGGCGTAGCGGCTCACCCCGTCGATCAGCCCGACGAACTCGTCGGCGGCGCGCTGGAGGTGGGGAGCGAGCCCCGCCTCCCCGGCGCGGAGGGCCTCCCACAGCGGGCGCCCCTCCGCCCGCGCCCACGTCTCCAGCCGGCGCACCGTCGCCTCGCCGATCCCCCGCCGCGGGACGTTGATCACCCGCCGCAGGCTGGCCTCGTCCGCCTGGTTGTAGGCGAGGCGCAGATAGGCGAGGAGGTCCTTGACCTCGGCGCGCTCGTAGAACCGGAGGCCGCCGATGATCTGATACGGGATGCCGAGCCGCAGGAACGTCTCTTCGAACTGGCGGGACTGGGCGTTCGTCCGGTAGAGGATCGCGATCTCGCCGGCCTGCCCGCCCGCCGCCCGGTGCGCCCGGATGAGCTCCCCGACGTACCGCGCCTCGTCGTAGCCGTCGAACGCCTCGTAGAGGACGACGGGATCCCCCTCTCCGTTCTCCGTCCACAGGGTCTTGGTGTGCCGGTGCGGGTTGTGGCGGATCACCGCCGCCGCGGCGGCGAGGATGTGGCCGGTCGACCGGTAGTTCTGCTCCAGCTTGATCACACGGG